>DATJHN010000295.1:0-26083 GCA_035493915.1 Bordetella sp. | reverse complement strand
CCCGGCCGATCTTCCTGTGCGTCGGCCGCGTCGCCAAAGAGAAGAACCTGGACGCCTTCCTGTCGCTGGACCTGCCCGGCAGCAAGGTCGTGGTCGGCGGCGGCCCGGATGAGCAGCGCCTGCATCGCAAGTTTCCCAATGCGCGCTTTACCGGCATGCAGGCCGACGACAAGCTGCCGCACTACTACTCGTCGGCCGATGTCTTCGTCTTCCCCAGCCTGACCGATACCTTCGGCCTGGTCATGCTGGAGGCGATGGCCTGCGGCACGCCGGTGGCGGCCTTCCGCACCGAGGCGCCGATGGCGGTGATCGAGGATGGCAATACCGGCTTCCTGAAGGACGACCTGGGCCAGGCGTGCATGCAAGCCCTGTCGCTGGATCGCGACGTGGTGCGCCAGCATGCGCTGACCCGCACCTGGGATGCCATCGCTACCGATTTGCTGAATGCCTTGGTTCCGCTGACTTCGGCGACCCGCTACAATATCGCCCACGCCTGAGGAGCGTTGCGACGGGGAAGGGCAGCCTGGCATATGCCAGGGCAAGCACACCCCGCCAGGCTCAGGCATCCAGTTCGGCCGCTGCGCATCGCGCGGCGGCATGCAACGGCGCTCACCTTTGTCGCATACGTGGCAGAGGCGGGCGCGCCAACCTATCTGGTGTGATTCCGGCCGAAAAGATCGGCCGGGGTGTTGCGCACGTTTCGGCCGCGGTGTGGCGCCGTCCGTTTAAACGTGGAGCCAACCCATGAACACCGTTTCCGAAAAGTCCGTTTCCGACTACATCATCGCCGACATCGGCCTGGCCGGCTGGGGCCACCGCGAAATCGCCATCGCGGAAACTGAAATGCCCGGCCTGATGGCCACCCGTGAAGAGTACGCCGCCGCGCAGCCGCTGAAGGGCGCGCGCATCGCCGGCAGCCTGCACATGACCATCCAGACCGCGGTGCTGATCGAAACGCTGAAGGCGCTGGGCGCGGACGTGCGCTGGGCCTCGTGCAACATCTTCTCGACGCAGGATCACGCCGCGGCCGCCATCGCCGACGGCGGTACGCCGGTGTTCGCCGTCAAGGGCGAGAACCTGACCGAGTACTGGGACTACACCCACAAGATTTTCGAATGGCCCAACGGCCAGCACGCCAACATGATCCTGGATGACGGCGGCGATGCCACGCTGCTGCTGCACCTGGGCACCAAGGCCGAGTCCGACCCGTCCGTGCTGGCTAAGCCGGGCAGCGAGGAAGAGCGCGTGCTGTTCGCCGCCATCAAGGCGACCCTGGCGCGCGATCCCAAGTGGTATTCGACCCGCCTGGCGCAAATCCGCGGCGTCACGGAAGAAACGACCACCGGCGTGCATCGCCTGTACCAGATGTCCCAGCGCGGCGAGCTGGCCTTTGCCGCCATCAACGTCAATGACTCGGTCACCAAGTCCAAGTTCGACAACCTGTACGGCTGCCGCGAATCGCTGGTGGACGGCATCAAGCGCGCCACCGACGTGATGGTGGCCGGCAAGGTCGCCGTAGTGGCCGGCTACGGCGACGTGGGCAAGGGTTGCGCACAGGCGCTGCAAGCCCTGCGCGCCCAGGTCTGGGTTACTGAAATCGACCCGATCTGCGCCCTGCAGGCCGCGATGGAAGGCTACAAGGTCGTGACCATGGAAGAAGCCGTCGACAAGGCCGACATCTTCGTCACCGCGACCGGCAACTACAACGTCATCACGCGCGAACACATGGACCGCATGAAGGACCAGGCCATCGTCTGCAACATCGGCCACTTCGATAACGAAATCGATGTTGCGTCGCTGGCGGACTGCAAGTGGGAAGAGATCAAGCCGCAGGTCGATCACGTGATCTTCCCCGACGGCAAGCGCATCATCCTGCTGGCCCAGGGCCGCCTGGTCAACCTGGGTTGCGCCACGGGCCATCCGTCCTTCGTGATGTCGTCGTCGTTCACCAACCAGACCATCGCGCAGATCGAGTTGTTCACGCGCAACGACGCCTACGAAAAGGGCCAGGTCTATGTGCTGCCCAAGCAGCTGGACGAGAAGGTTGCCCGCCTGCACCTGAAGAAACTGGGCGCCAACCTGACCACGCTGCGTGCCGACCAGGCTTCGTACATCGGCGTGTCGGTGGACGGCCCCTTCAAGAGCAATCACTACCGTTATTGATGGGCTTGACGCACAATAAGGCTCGCAACGCCGGCCATTGAACCGTGGCGGCGATGCGGCCCAGGGCGCCGTCTGACGGCATCCTTATCGTGCATGCGGGCAAACCGCGCCATCCGGCGCGGCGCCCCAACTTTTGATGCGGGAGAATCGAACATGCTGAGCCTGATCCTGGTCTGGATCCTGAACGCGGTGGCCTTGCTGGTGGTCGCGTATCTGCTGCCTGGTATTGCCGTCGCCAGTTTCGGATCGGCGCTGCTTGCCGCCCTGGTGCTGGGCCTGCTCAATATGCTGGTCAAGCCGGTGCTGGTGCTGCTGACGCTGCCCATCACCATCGTCACGCTCGGTCTCTTCCTGATCATCCTGAACGCGCTGTTGTTCTGGTTCGCCGGGTCCATACTCAAGGGCTTCCAGGTCAACGGCTTCTGGTGGGCGGTAATAGGTGCGGTCCTGTACAGCATCATCTCCGGCCTGCTCTCCACGCTGCTCGTCTCATGACCGATACCACTACGCCGGCATATAGCCTGGAATTCTTTCCTCCGCGCGATATCGCCGCGCAGGAACGCCTGCTGCGCGCGGCCAAGCAGATGCTGGCCATCCAGCCGCGCTACGTCAGCGTCACGTTCGGCGCCGGCGGTTCGACGCGCGAAGGTACCGCCGGCACGGTGCGCATGATGCGCAATCTGGGCGTGGATGCCGCGCCACATCTGTCCTGCGTCGGCGCCACGCGCGATGATCTGCGGGGCATCCTGGCGTCCTATCGCGAAGAAGGCGTGCGCCAGGTGGTCGCCCTGCGCGGCGACCTGCCGTCGGGCATGGGCGGCGATGCCGGCGAACTGAAATACGCGCGCGATCTGGTGGCTTTTATCCGCCAGGAAACCGGCGACTGGTTTCACATCGAAGTCGCCGCCTATCCGGAAATGCACCCGCAGGCCGACAATCCGTCCAGCGACCTGGATCACTTCGTCGACAAGGTGCGCGCCGGCGCCGACAGCGCGATCACCCAGTATTTCTTCAATCCCGATGCGTACTTCGACTTCGTCGAACGCGTGGCGGCCAAGGGGCTGTCCGTGCCGGTCGTGCCGGGCATCATGCCCATCACCAACCATACGCAGCTGGCGCGGTTCTCCCAGATGTGCGGCGCGGAAATCCCGCGCTGGATCCGCCTGCGCCTGGCCGAGTTCGGCGACGACAAGGCGTCCATCCGCGCCTTCGGTGTCGACGTCATCACGGATCTGTGCCGCAAGCTGCTGGACGGCGGCGCGCCGGGGCTGCACTTCTACACGCTGAACAGCGCGGATGCGCCGATGGCGATCTGGAAGAACCTGACGGGCCTGTAATTCCTGGCGGGCCGTGCGCGCATCGATTCGCGGCGCCGGCCGGTCCGGCTCGCGCGCGGCTGCGCTGCATAAACACATCTGGAAACGGCAAGCGGAACGTTGCGGACCGGAGTTGCACAAATCCGGTCATTTCCCATCGCTACCATGGCGCCGGGCAATCCTTACGCAAACGGTCTGTGTCGATGAGACGAATGAAGAAATCGCCTGGTGTCGCGCTCGCGCTTGGGTGCGCGCTGGGCGTGGCCGCCGCTGTGGCTGGCGGCCTGGCGCTGCCGGGAATCGCCTGGCGGCCCTTGCCGGGCCCTACATGGGCCGTCGTGCCGCAACATGGCGTTCTGTGGAATGTGGTCCGGCAATGTGTCCACCAGGCGTCTTCGGCCAACGGCTCTGGTTCTGGTTCTGGCTCTGGCTCTGGCTCCGGCTCCGGCTCCGGGTCCGGCGGCGGCCAGTCCCAGTCCAGCCTGGCTTCATCCGGGGTATCACAGCCCGATAAAGACGTATCCCGGCCCAATGCCTGCGCCAGGGTGGATATGCAAGCCGGCTATGTGGTGCTGAAGGACAACAGTCCCGTCAAACCATATGCGTTCCTGCTTCTTCCCACGGATCGGGTAACCGGTATCGAGGACTCCCGGCTCTGGGTGATCAACGGCACCAACTACTGGCGCGCGGCCTACGAGAACAGGCATTACGTCGAACAGGTGCTGAAGCTGCCGCTGCGGCCCACCCAGGTCGGTTTCGCGGCCAATTCCATCTACGGCCGCAGCCAGGACCAGCTGCATATCCACATGACCTGCATCCGGCCAGATGTGGCGGCCACGCTGGCCGAAAACGTCGGCAAGCTAAGCGACAAGCACTGGACCAGGCTGCCGCCGATGGCGGGCAAAACGCATGTGTATCGTGCCCTGCTGACGGATGATGCCGATCTGTCGCGCACGGATCCGGTGCGCCTGCTGGCGAGCGACATTTATCCGGACGGGTCGATGCTGGCGCACACGCTGTTCATGGCCGCGGTGACCCTGCCCGATGGCCGGCCCGGGTTTGCGTTCCTGGATAGCGAGGCAGATGAAAGCGTCAGGCATGGCCACCTATCCATCGGCAGCAACCGCGCTTCATCGGAAGAATTGCTCGACGACACCTGCGCCATTGCGAAGGCTGGAAGCGCAGGGCAATCGGCCCAGGCCGCGCCTTGAAGACATTTCGCTGGGCAATCGGCCCAGGCCACGCCTTAAAGGCATTCCCCCCGGCAATCAACCCTGCTGCGACGCGTCCTTGCCTTCGGCCAGCGCCTGCACGGTCGCCACGTCCGTGGGTTCGGGGCTGCCGGGCAGCACGCGCACCGGCTGGTGCGTCCGCCCCGCGGGCACCAGGCTGTCCGGCGAGCAGGGATTGGTCCAGACGGGGTCGTCGATTTCCGCGAAGACCTGGCGCAGTTTTTCACCCCAGATATTGCGGATCATGCGGAAGTAGGTATTGTGCTCGTCGATATTCGCGAAGCGGGTGACCCGCAGCGAGTCGGTTTCATAGACCAGTAGATCCAGCGGCAGCCCGACCGAGATATTCGACCGTAGCGTCGAATCCATGGAAATCAGCGCGCATTTGGCGGCCTCGTCCAGCGTCGTGTTGGGTTCCAGCACGCGGTCCAGGATGGGCTTGCCGTACTTGGACTCGCCAATCTGGAAATAGGGGCACTCCGCATGCGCCTCGATGAAATTGCCCGCCGAGTAGATCTGGAACAGCCGGCAGCGTTCGCCCCTGATCTGCCCGCCGAGAATCAGCGTAACGTTGAATTCCACGCCCTGCTCGTGCAGGGCCTCGGCATCGCGGCGATGCACTTCCCGTATCGCCTCGCCGACGATGCGGGTTGCCTCGAACATATTCGGCGCGTTCCAGATCGAGGCGGGATCGGCGCTGTCCAGCATCGACAGCATGGTGACGACGGACTGGCTGATCGCCAGATTGCCGGACGTCATCAGCACCATGACGCGCTCGCCCGGACGTTCGAAGACGTTCAGTTTGCGGAACACACTGATCTGGTCTACGCCCGCGTTGGTGCGTGAATCCGCCAGGAAGACCAATCCCGTGTTCAAGTGGGTCGCGACGCAATAAGTCATGGATGCTGAATAAAGGGCAATCCAGGCATTTTAGTAAACCCGGCGAAAAACGGCAGCTATGCGTCGGCGCCTTGTAACAATGCCCTTATTGCTGCGCGGACTGTACTTGTACGGTCACCGTCATGGATTCGCCGCCGCCGCCGTGGCGCACGCCGCGTACCGGCGCGGCCGAATCGTAGTCGCGCGCGACCGCCAGCCTGCAATGGCAGTCGGATGCGAATTGGCGGTTGGTGATGTCCACGCTGCACCAGCCGCCGCCGGGCAGCCAGACATCGGCCCAGGCGTGGCTGGCGGCATGCTCGGATACGGTGTACAGGTAGCCGCTGACATAGCGAGCCGGTACGCCCAGGGCGCGCGCGCTGGCCAGGAACAGGTGGGCATGGTCCTGGCATACGCCATGGCCCAACGCCAGGACCTGCGCGGCGGCCGTGGTGACGTCGGTGGTGCCCGGCTCGTAGGCGACGTGGTCGGAGATCGCCTCGGCCAGTTTCAGCGCGTCGCCGGGTTCGCGCAATCCGCGCGGCAGCACGCGCGCGCAGAAATCCACGATCGTGGCATCGGCCAGCGTCAGCGGCGTCGGCACACGATAGGCATCCACCGGCAGCCGGCTTTCCTCGCTGGCCAGCAGGCCGTCGGTCAGCGGGTCGATTTCCACCTGGCCCGTAACCAGCAGGCCGATTTCGTCGTGCTGGCGGTTCAGCGTCAGCGTGTGCGTGACATTGCCGTGGGCGTCGATCTGCTCGGCCAGGTCTCCCGGGGCGTTGATGTGCCAGCGCAGCGCGCGCTGGTGGTCTTCGCCGCGCGGCGTCAGGCGCAGCGTCTGGATGCTGTAGCTCACCGGCGCCGTATAGCGGTACTGGGTGGTGTGCTTGATGAAGTGTCTCATGGCTATTTTCCTGTGGCGGCGGGATATCCTGCGTTCTATGCCGAAAGCGGCAGCAGAAAGTCCTGGCTGATACGGTTGCCCAGGTCGCTGACGCGATTCAGGAAGTGTTCCAGGAAACCATGCAGGCCGGCCGCCATGATGTCCTCCACCTTGCCGTAGCGCAGTTCCGAACACAGCATGCCGGCGCGGCGTTCGGTTTCCGCCGAACGCCCGTTGGATACCAGCGCCAGGTTGTCGCGGACGGCCAGCATGGCGCTCAGCAGCGAGCGCGGCATGTCGCCGTGCAGGATCAGCAGTTCGGCCACGCGGTCGGGCGTGACGACGTCGCGGTATACCTTGCGATAGACCTCCAGTCCGGACACGGAGCCCAGTATCGCGGCCCAGCGATAGAACTCGTCGCGAACCGCCATGCCGCGCTGTGCGGCGGCCGGGCCGGCATCGGTGGGATCGTCGGATTCATGGAATTTGACGTCAAGCATGCGGGCGGTGTTGTCGGCGCGTTCCAGGTGCATGCCCAGGCGCATGAAGTACAGCGCCTCGTCTTCCAGCATGGTGCCCAGCGTGACGCCGCGTGCCACGTGCGAACGGAACTTGACCCATTCGAAGAACTCGCCCGGATTGCGTTCGGGCAATTCCGAGCGCAGATGGCGCAGCAATTCCAGCCAGGTGCTGTTGTATGTTTCCCAGACTTCCGTCGTCAGGCTGCCGCGCACGGCGCGGGCGTTTTCACGCGCGGCGCGCAGGCAGGCAAGGATCGATGAAGGATTGTCCGGCTCGCGCACCATGAAGCGCAGCACGTCGCGCGTGGTGCCGTCCGGATAGCGTTGGTCGAACAGCTCCTGCAGTTCGGATATGCGCATCAGGGCGCGCCAGGATCGTTCGCGCGTGGCGGGATCCTGCGGCAGCAGCGACATCTGCAGGCTCACATCCAGCATGCGCGCCATGTTCTCGGCACGCTCCATGTAGCGGCACATCCAGAACAGGTGGTCGGCGGTGCGGCTCAGCATGGTCATTCCTCCAGCACCCAGGTGTCCTTGGTTCCGCCGCCCTGGCTGCTGTTGACGACCAGGGATCCTTCGGTCAGCGCGACGCGGCACAGGCCGCCCGGCACGGTGTGGATTTCCTTGCCGCACAGCACATAGGGGCGCAGATCGACGTGGCGCGGCGCGACGCCGCTTTCGACATAGGTGGGCACGGTCGACAGGGCCAGCGTGGGCTGGGCGATGTAGGCCGCGGGATTGGCGCGCACGCGCTCGCGGAAGTCATCGACCTGTGCCCGCGTCGACGCCGGTCCGACCAGCATGCCGTAGCCGCCCGCGCCGTGCACTTCCTTGACCACCAGTTCGTGCATATTCGCCAGTACGTGGGACAGTTCGTCCGGCCGCGCGCAGCGCCACGTGGGCACGTTCTGCAGGATGGGTTCTTCGCCCAGGTAGAACCGGATCATCTCCGGCACGTACAGATAGGTGGATTTGTCGTCGGCGATGCCGGTGCCTATGGCATTGGCCAGGGTGATGCGGCCCGCCCGGTAAACCGACAGCAGGCCCGGCACGCCCAGCGCGGAATCGCCGCGGAACGACAATGGGTCCATGAAGTCGTCGTCCACGCGCCGGTAAATGACATCCACGCGGCGCGGCCCGCGCGTGGTGCGCATATAGACGGCGTTGTGGTCGACGAACAGGTCGCGGCCTTCGACCAGTTCGACACCCATCTGCTGGGCCAGAAAGGCGTGTTCGAAGTACGCCGAGTTGTACATGCCGGGCGTCAGCACCACGACCGTGGGATCGTCGTTGCCGCGCGGCGCGACTTCGCGCAGGTTGTCCAGCAGCAGGTCGGGATAATGCGCGACCGGCCCTACCTTGAGCCGGCTGAAGGCGTCGGGCAGCAGCCGCATCGACATCTTGCGGTTTTCCAGCATGTACGACACGCCGGACGGCACGCGCAGATTGTCTTCCAGTACGTAGAAGGCGCCCGCGCCGGCGCGCACCACGTCCACGCCCGCGATGTGGCAATAGATGTTTTCGGCGACGTCGATGTCCTGCATCTCCGGCCGGTACTGGGCGTTCAGGAATACCTGTTCCGCGGGCACGATGCCGGCGCGCACGATGTCGTGCCCATGATAGATATCGTGGATGAACATGTTCAGCGCGCGCACGCGCTGCTTCAGTCCCGCGTCCAGCTGGCGCCATTCGGCGGCCGGGATGATGCGCGGGATCAGGTCGAAGGGGATCAGGCGCTCGGTGCCGGCTTCGTCGCCGGCCACGGAAAATGTAATGCCGACACGGCGGAAGTTGAAGTCGGCCTCCAGGCGGCGAGCCGCCATGACTTCGTCCGTCTGCGTGGCGAGCCATTGCTGAAGCGCGCCGTAATGCGGCCGTACTTCGCCCGCATGGTCGTACATCTCGTCGTACGCGCGGATGGGGCCGGACTGCTGGTCCATGGTTGCGCTCCTCCCGGTCAAGGGCGGCCGGCCTCGCCCTTGGCTGCGGGCGATAGACGGGATCGCCCGTTTACGACAAGAAAGAAAGCAACACTCGTGCCAATTTCGCGGTCATGGCGTGCCGACGGGGCGGCGCCATGCCGGTGCACCGGCGGTGCCCGCGCCGCGACGCAGTGATGCGCCAGAATGGTGCGTTGCCGGGAACACGTATTCGGGCATGCATTCGGGTCAGGGCGCCTTGGGCACCCAGCCGTCCGGGGTCAGGACAGCGTCCAGCCGCACATCGTGCGCCTCGGGGACGTGGGCGTCGTCCAGGCGCCCGCTGGTCCAGGCGATGCCTATGGTGGTGAATGTATGCCCCGCTGCCTTCAGGGCGGCGAGCGTGCGGTCGTAATAGCCGCCGCCGTAGCCGACCCGGTCGGCATGGGCGGTGTAGCCCAGCGTGGGCACCAGGATCAGCTCCGGCGTCACCGTGGCGCCCGCCAGCGGTTCCTGGATGCCGTAGGCGCCTTCCTGCATGGGGGCATCCGGCGCCCAGGGGCGGAACTCCAGCGGCTGGCCGGCGCCGCGCACGGCGGGCAGGGCAACCGTGATGCCCGCTTCGGCCCACTGACTGAGCAAGGGCCGCAGGTCCGGCTCGTCGGGCAGCGGCCAATAGGCGGCGATGACCGACAGTTCCGGCCGCCCGGCCTTGCGCGCGGCGTCGCGCGCCAGCCCGACCCAGGTAAACAGCCGTCCACGCATGAGCAGGCCACCGCGTTGGCGCTGCGCATCGTTCAACGCCGCGCGGGCCTCTCGCAATCGCGTGCGCACCGGTACTGCGTTATCCTTCAGCGTATTTTGCGTGGTCATTGATGTCCCGGCGTTAAGGAGAGCGGATTGCATAGGGGGGAATCGGGACGTTATCAGATATTGCCCACGGGCGATGTCGCGCGCCTGTTGCGCCGGGCATTGCCGCTGCTGTGTCTGCTGACGTCCGCCTGTGCGCCCGTCGATGCGCAACAGCAGGCCGCCCAGGCACACGATCCGTCGGCGATTCCGGCCGCATCCGCATCCGGCACCACACCCTCCATCGCGGGTGCAGCGGCGGACGCCAACGTACCGGGCGGCATGCCATCGGTGTCCCCCACGGCCCCTCTTACAAGCCTGGCCAATGATCCATCCGCGACCGCGCGGCCCGAAGACGTTTTACTGCTGACCACCCAGCCGCCGTCTCCCGCGCGGCAGGCGGTGATCACGGCGCGCGACGCCATGATGCGCAAGCAATGGTCGGCGTTGGCGGTCGTGGCGCCGCAGGCGCGCGAAGACATCCTGGGCATCTATCCGGAATACTGGCTGCTGCGCTACCAGGTGTGGAATCTGCCGCGCGCGCAATTGCCGGTGGATCAGCTGCGGCGCTTCATGGAGCGCAACCCCGACGCCTATCTGGCCGACAAGCTGCGCGCGGACTGGCTGCTGGCCGCCGCGCGCTCGGGCGACTACGACACCGTCAACAAGCTGGCGCCCGTCAAGAACGGCAACGCCCAGACCGATTGCGCCACGCTGGAAGCCCGCTACATGACGGGACGAAAAATCAGCGGTGCCGAAGCCATGCGCGCCTTCGCGCCGGGCGTATGGTGCTGGTCCCTGTATGACGACCTGGTCGCCAATCACATCCTGGGCTGGAACGACCTGCAGCCCAGGCTGCGCGACGCGATCGAGGACAACAAGCTGGCCGATGCGCGCAAGTATGTAGGGTATCTGTTCGAACCGCCCGAGCAGAAAGCCTACGACGCGATGATCAAGGATCCCATGAAGTGGCTGGTGCGCCAGTCGAAGACGCTGCGCACGCCGGCCGAGATCGAGCTGGTCACCATCGCCCTGGCGCGCCTGGCGCGCGGCAACCTGGATGTGGCCGATTCCTATGTGCAGCGGGAATGGGCCAAGAGCCTGCCGCGCCAGGACCTGGCCTGGGTGCGGGCGCAGCTGGCGCTGGTCGCGGTGTTGAACCAGGACCCGCGCGCCAACGATTGGTATGTGCAGGCCGGCCATATCCGCCTGACCCAATACAACGAGGAATGGAAAGTCCGCGCCGCCCTGCGGCAGCAACGCATCGATTGGAAGTGGGTGATTGCGTCCATCGAGGCCATGTCGCCGGAGGCGCGCGACGACGCGTCCTGGATCTACTGGCACGCACGCGGCCTGGCGGCTACCGGCCGCCGCGAGCAGGCGCAGCACGAATATGAGCAGATCTCCGGCAAGTTCACGTTCTATGGACAGTTGGCGGCGGAAGAATTGGGCCGCACGATTACCGTGCCGTCGCGCCCCGCGCCGCTGACGCCACAGGAAACGGCGCAGGCGCGTGCCAACGCCGGCCTGCAGCGCGCGATCGCGCTGTTTCGCCTGGGCTGGCGTGGCGACGCCGTGCCGGAATGGAATTTCGCCCTGCGCGGCATGGACGACCGCCAACTGCTGGCCGCCGCCGAACTGGCGCGCCGCGAGAATATCTACGATCGCGTCGTGAACACTTCGGACCGCACCGAAAAGCAGTTCGATTTCACGCAGCGCTATATCGCGCCGTTCGAAGGCCGTGTCGCGGCCAAGGCCAGCCAGGTCGCGCTGGACCCGGCCTGGGTCTACGGCCTGATTCGCCAGGAATCGCGCTTTATCATGGACGCGCGTTCTTCCGTGGGCGCATCCGGCCTGATGCAGCTGATGCCCGGCACCGCCAAGTGGGTGGCCAATAAAATCGGCCTGAGCGATTTCACGCCGGGGCAGGTCAACGACTTCGATACCAACACCTTGCTTGGCACGTCTTATCTGAGCATGGTGCTGCAGGATCTGGACGGATCGCAGGTCCTGGCCAGCGCCGGCTACAACGCCGGACCGCGCCGCTCCATCCGCTGGCGCGCGACGCTGACGCATCCCGTGGAAGGCGCGATTTTCGCGGAAACCATTCCTTTTACCGAGACGCGCACCTACGTAAAGAACGTCATGGCCAACGCCACGTATTACGCGGCACTGTTCACCGGCCAGCCGCAATCGCTCAAGCAGCGCCTGGGACAGATCGCGCCGCAGCCGCCGGAACGGACGGATCTGCCGTGAATAGGCGTGTGCCGCGATGACCGATCCGGCATTGCAGGGCTTGCGTGCCTATATCGTCGGCGGCGCTGTCCGCGACGAACTGCTGGGCCTGCCCGCGGGTGACCGCGATTGGGTGGTGGTGGGGGCGACGCCCGAGGCCATGACCCGGCGCGGCTTCATGCCCGTGGGCGGCGATTTTCCGGTGTTCCTGCATCCCGAAACGCACGAGGAATACGCGCTGGCGCGTACCGAACGCAAGTCCGGGCGCGGCTACAAGGGTTTTACGTTCTATACCGGCAGCGACGTCACGCTGGAAGAAGACCTGGCGCGACGCGACCTGACCGTCAATGCCATCGCCCGCGATGCCGATGGCCAACTGATCGATCCGCTGGGCGGCATGCGTGATCTGCATGACCGGGTCCTGCGCCATGTGGGAGATGCGTTCGCGGAAGACCCCGTACGCATTCTTCGGCTGGCACGCTTTGCCGCGCGCTTCGGCGATTTCAGCGTGGCGCCCGAAACGCTGGCCCTTTGCCGCGCCATGGTCGATGCCGGCGAAGCGGACGCACTGGTGCCGGAACGGGTGTGGAAAGAATTGTCCCGCGGCCTGATGGCCGCGCAGCCTTCGCGCATGATCGACGTGCTGGCGCAGGCCCAGGCTTTGCCGCGCATCCTGCCCGGATTGCAGGCGGACGACGCGATCAAGGCCGACCTGGACGAAGCGGCGCGCCGCGATCTACCGTTGCCTGCGCGTTATGCACTGCTGTGCCGGCTGACGCCGCAACGCGCCGAGCTGTCGGCACGGCTGCGTGTCCCCGCCGAATGCACTGACTACGCGCGTTTGCTGCCCGTCGTGCTCGACGGTCTGGAAGCGCTGGCCGCGGGACCCGGTTCGCCGGATGACGCCGGCGAGCGCTTGGCGTTGATGGAACGCTGCGATGCCCTGCGCAAGCCGGATCGCTTCATCGGCCTGCTGCGCGCTGCGGCTGTGCGGATGCCGGTGGATGAGGCGGCCTGGCAGGCCGCCCTGGAAACCCTGCGCGGCATCGATGCCGGCGCCATCGCACGCCAGTATCCGGGACAGCCGGACCAGATCAAGCAAGCCTTGCGCACCGCGCGCATCGACGCGCTGCGCGGCCTTTAGACCGCCGGACGTGGCTAAAGCAGCGCTCGCCGGTCACCGCGCTGGAAGCCGATCAATGGCGGATCGACTTCGCGGCCCACGGCCAGTACCTTGAACAGTTCGCCCATTTCGGCTTCGGAAAGCAGCTTCTGCACCGGCGCGATGACGCGCGCATAGGTCGCGCTGTCGGCGGCATCCACGCGGTTCACGAGTTCCATCAGGCCAGCGTTCATCAGGAAACGCGCCTGCGCCAGATAACCCAGCACATCAAGGCCGCCCGCCAGCGCGGCGTCGGCCATGGCAGTGAAATCAACATGCGCGGTGATGTCCTGCAGGCCGGGCATCAGGAAGGGATCGGCGTGCGAATGATGGCGCAGATGGCACATCAGCGTGCCGGCCGCGCGCTGCGGATGGTAGTACTCATGGCGCGGAAAGCCGTAATCGATCAGCAGCGCTACGCCGCGCTTCAGCCACTGCCCCATGCCGCGCACCCAGGCTTCGCCCTGCAGGTTGACCTCTGACACATAGCCTTCCAGCGGCGGCATGCGTTCGGCCATGACCTGGGCCAGGCGCGGTGGCGCCGGCCGGTCGGACCACGCGAAGCCATCTTCCGGCGTCACTACGACACCGCGCTCCAGCAGCGTGCCGGACTCGTCCCAGCGGAAAACCTGCACCGGCATGGCGTCAAGGACTTCGTTGGCCAGCACGCAGCCTTCGAACGCATCGGGCAACCGGTCCAGCCAGGTGACGCGGCCGGCATAGGCTGCCAGCCGCGCCTGTTGGCGCGCGCGCAGGTCGGCCGAGATTTCGACGATGTGATAGCGCGCGTCCAGTCCGTCCGCGTCCAGCGCCGCCATGACCTGTTCCGCCAGAGCGCCGGTGCCGGCACCGAATTCCAGGACGTCGCGCGTGCCGGTGCGCCGCAGCACCTGGGCGGCCTGCGCCGCCAGGACCTGGCCGAACAAGGGCGTCAGTTCGGGTGCGGTGACGAAGTCGCCAGGCGTATGCGCGCCGCCGGCCGGTTCGGCCAGCTTGACGCTGCCCGCGGCGTAGTAGCCCAGTCCCGGCGCATACAGGACGTCGGCCATCCAGTGTTCGAAAGACAGCCATCCGCCCGCCTGGGCAATCGCTGCGCGCAGATGCGCGGCCATGCGTTCGGTGTGCGCGCGGGATGCGTCATCCAAAGGCGGGGGGAAAGTCTGTGTCATGAAGCGATAGCGGGAAAATCGAGCCGGAACGCCATTGTTTCAGGAAAACGGGCCCGCCGAAAATCGGCGGGCCCGGTTTCCCCGGATCGCGTTGGAGCGATCGGGGCCGTTCAGTCGTGTCGGTCGTCGCGTCGAAGTGATGGGTGGCCGTTCAGTCTGGCTGGTCAATCACGTCGGGCCGATCGCCGCGGATCGGGCGCGGCTGTTCGCCGCGTGGCCGATCAACTGCAACCGTTCAACCGTGGCCGCTCAATCGCGGCGGCCGGCCGGGGCGGCCTTGTTGAAAGGCTTGCGCGGGCCGCCGGGTCGCTTGTCGAACGCGGGCCGGCCGGTGGGGCGGCCATAGCCTTCGGTACGGCCGGCAGCGCCGCTGCCTTCGCGAGCGGCTTTTTCAGCGCGGATGGCGCCTTCGGAGCGGCCGGGACGGAAACCGCCTTCGGGACGATGCGGGCGATCGCCATGATTGAAGCCGCCTTCAGGACGGAACCCACGCTCGGCCGGACGGTGGCCGCCTTCGGCACTGCGCGGGGCGCCTTCAGCACCGGCGCGCTCGGGCCTGCGGAAACCGCCTTCGGGGCGGAAACCTTGATCGGGCTTGCGATAGCCGCCCTCGGGACGGAAACCCTGCTCGGGTTTGCGGAAACCGCCCTCAGGGCGGAAGCCGCGCTCGGCGCCGCGGGATTCACCGTCGGCGCGGAACGGACGATCGCCTTGCGGGCGTTGCGGACGGTCACCGGCTGCCGCTTCGCGATAGTGCGGCGCGGCGCCATCGCGGCGCGGACGGTCATCGAAACTGCGTGCCGCGCCGGCGCCAAAGCCGCCGCGGTTGTCGCGGTTGAACGGACGCTTGCCGAAGCCCGGCTTGCCCGTGCCCGCGCGGTCATAGGCGGGGCGCGCCGTACGCTTGGGTTCCAGGCCGGCGATGATCTGCGGCGTCAACGTCTGGCCGATGAAGTGCTCGATACGGCGGATCTTGTGGCGTTCGGAATGCGTGGCCAGCGTGAAGGCCAGGCCGTCGCGGCCCGCGCGTCCGGTACGGCCTATGCGGTGCACGTAGTCTTCGGCCTGCATGGGCAAGTCGAAATTCACCGCGTGGCTGATGCCTTGCACGTCGATACCGCGGGCAGCCACGTCGGTGGCCACCAGTATTTTCAATTGGCGCTTCTGCAGCATGCTCAGGGTGCGGGTGCGCTGGCGCTGGTTCATGTCGCCATGCAGCGCGGCGGCCGCGAAGCCCTGGTCGGCCAGGCGATCGGCCAGATCGTCCGCGCCACGCTTGGTGGCGGTGAACACAATGGCCTGGTCCAGCGCCGTGTCGCGCAGGACGTGGTCCAGCAACTGCATCTTGTGCGCGGCGTCGTCGGCGTAGAACAGGCTTTGGGTGATGTTGGAATGCTTCTCTTTGCTGCCGGCCAGCTCGATGCGCTGGGGATCGCGCATCATCTTCGCGGCCAGCTTGGCGATCGTGCCGTCCAGCGTGGCGGAGAAGAGCAGGGTCTGGCGCTCGGCGGGCAGGCGCCCGACGATGGTTTCGATGTCCTCGATGAAGCCCATGTCCAGCATGCGGTCGGCTTCGTCCAGCACCAGCGTGTGCACGGTATTCAGTTTGACGCGGCCCGCCTGCAGATGGTCGATCAGGCGGCCCGGTGTCGCGACCAGCACGTCGACGCGGCGCGACAGCGCCTTCAACTGCGCGCCGTAAGGCATGCCGCCGACGACCGTGGCGGTGCGCAGGTCGCGCAGATTCTTGCCATAGCTGCGCGTGGCGTCATTGACCTGCAGGGCCAGTTCGCGGGTGGGCGTCAGCACCAGCACTTGCACCCCGGTGCCCTTATTGGCGGGCATCTGGGCGATGCGGTGCAGCGCCGGCAGCATGAAGGCGGCGGTCTTGCCGCTGCCGGTCTGCGACGAGACCATCAGGTCCTGGCCGGCCAGGGCCAGCGGAATCGCGGCGGCTTGAACGGAAGTAGGGGTATCGAAGCCCGCTTCTTGCAGAGCGGACAATAGGCTGGGCGCGAGTCCCAAGGATTCGAAAGACATGACTTACCCTTGCCGCTTTTGGCGGCACGTAGCGGGCCGGGCCGGGGTGTGTGTGCCGGATCCAGCGCAGGTTGAATGGAGCATCGACGCCGACCGTATCAACCATGCGCATGTCGCGTCCCGGTGCGGGACGCTGGCGTAAGGAAAGGGGTCAGGAAGCGATGAAGACCGGCATGGGCCGGGGCTTTGTTTTACCCGGCTGAGCTGCAGTAACACCGTGACTTGTTTCGAGGCCGTCAGCGACGCTGGCGGCGAACGAGCAATGCGGAAAAAATGCCGTTCTTTTGTGCAGCGCGCAAATCATAACCTGAATTCTTGCTGCGGCGCCAGCGATTTCTGGGGCAAACCCCAATCGACAATTTCCTGCCCGTGCGCAAGAAGCCAGTCGTTGGCCTGCCGGAAATGGCCGCATCCCAGAAACGGCGCGGGTGGCCGCGATGCCGACAGCGGGGACGGATGGTTGGCCATCAGCACCAGCGTATTGTCGTCATCCTGCAACAACGCGCGCTTCGATTGTGCATGCGCACCCCATAGCATGAACACTTTGGCCTGCGGCTGGCGGGCGACCAGTGAGATCAGCGCGTCCGTGATGGCTTCCCAGCCGCGCTTGGCGTGCGAGGCGGGTTGCCCGTCTTCCACCGTCAGCGAGGTATTCAGCAATAGCACCCCCTGGGCGACCCAGGATGTCAGGTCGTTGCCCGTGGGGATGCCCTTGTCGGGATACTCGGCGGCGATTTCCTTGAAGATATTGCGCAGGCTGGGTGGCCGCTTGCAGTCGTCCGGCACGGAAAACGCCAGGCCCTGCGCCTGGCCGGGGCCGTGGTACGGGTCCTGGCCCAGGATCACCGCCTTGACGTCGCGCGGGCGCAGCATGTCCAACGCGCGGAAAGGCGTACCAGGGTATACCGTGGCGCCGGCGCCGACGCGGTCGTCCACGTGCGCGCAGATCCCGGGCAAGGCCCGCGCGGCGGCGGGCTCAGCCAGGGCCGGCGCCCAATCCTTGGGCAATTGCGCTACCAGTTCGGATAACGGGGTGCGGAGGCGGTTTTCCATTCAGTAGCAGACCACTTCGACCGCGCCGCCGGGCCGGCGACGATCGGCCAGGTATTGCATCATGTCGCACTGGCTGATGTTGTCAGCCAGTTTGCGCACGGCCAGCAGATTCGTATCGGTATAGCTGCATCCGATCCAGTAGCCCTGCTCGTCCGGCCGGAAATGCCAGGTCGATGCATAGCCGCGCGTGGATCGCTTTTCGGTGTCCGGCGCCAGCGCCACCACATTCTTGGGATCGCCCGAAAAAAAGGTGATGCCCTGTAGCCGATGATCCGCATCGCGACGCGGGTCCGGCATCACCGACCATCCGCCCGGCGTGGAGACCGGGGTCTGCGTGATCTGCAGCGTGCCTGGACACGGCGTGCTGACCGGCCGCGCGGCAAGGCATGCCGGCGCGATCGCAATCAGGCCCAGCGCGGCTGCCAGCCGCGGAAAGGAAATGGCTGAAAAGCAAATGTTCATGGCGTGCTTGATCATGAATTCGTGGCGCCGGACTCAGTGGCGCGGCAGTGCATTCAGGGTTTCGGGCAGCCGGTTGCGATACCGCTGCATGACCGCCTGGATTGCTGCCATGCGTGGCGCCCATTCGGGCGGTTCCTGGCCGGCGGCGATGCGCGCCGGTGCCCACACGGCATCGGGAAAATGCCGGTCGCCGCGCCAGCGCGGAATGATGTGCCAGTGCAGGTGCGGGACCATGTTACCCAGCGAGGCGACATTGATCTTGTCCGGACGCAGGATCTCGCGCTGCGCTTCCTCGATGCGCCAGACCGCTTCCATCATCAGCTCGCGGCCATGGCGCGACAGGCTGGTCATTTCCGGAATATGCGAATTCCAGATGACCCGGGTATAGCCGGGATAGTCGGCGTCTTCGACTTCCACCACGCGCAGGTGCGAGCCTTGCCACAACAGGGCGCCGCCGGGCTGCTGGCAGAGCGGACAGTCGGGAAGCAGAGTCGTCATGGCGTTTGGGTGTGGGCGTCGAGAAACGCGGAGGATCATGATAGTAGGACGTTTTGATGACTCTTAGTAGAGGGGCAAGCCGGTCCGGGGCCCTGCCGGTGCTATGCTTTTCCGGTTCCCTGGAGACGACTCATGACTCAAGACGCAAGCGCCGGCGCGGTGCCGCGGCTGACTTCGCTTTCGCATGGCGGCGGTTGCGGCTGCAAGATCGCGCCCGGCGTGCTGGCCGACCTGCTGGCGCGTTTCGCGCCGACGCAGACCTTTCCCGGCCTGATGGTGGGCGCCGAAACCGCGGATGACGCGGCGGTATATCGTCTGAACGATGAGCAGGCGCTGATCGCGACCACCGATTTCTTCATGCCCATCGTCGACGATCCCTACGATTTCGGCCGCATTGCCGCTACCAACGCGCTGTCCGATGTCTACGCCATGGGTGGCACCCCCATCATGGCGCTGGCCATCGTCGGTATGCCGATCAATGTGCTGCCGCGCGAAACCATCGCGGAGATCCTGCGCGGCGGCCAGGATGTCTGCGCGCAGGCCGGCATCCCGGTCGCGGGTGGCCACACCATCGATTCCGTCGAGCCCATCTACGGCCTGGCGGCCATGGGGCTGGTGCATCCGGGGCGCGTCAAGCGCAACGCCGACGCGCGCGCCGGCGACGTGCTGATCCTGAGCAAGCCGCTGGGCGTGGGCATCCTGTCCGCCGCGCTCAAGAAGAACCAGCTGGATACCGCCGGCTACCAGGCCATGATCGCCAGTACCACGCGGCTGAATACGCCGGGACCGGCGCTGGCGGCCTTGCCGGGCGTGCACGCCCTGACCGATGTCACGGGCTTCGGCCTGCTGGGCCACACGCTGGAAATGAGCCGCGGCGCGGGCCTGCGGGCGCGCATCGATCTGTCGGCGCTGCCCTGGTTGCCCGGCGTTCGAAACATGGCGGAAGCGGGCATGATCACCGGTGCATCGGGCCGCAACTGGGCGTCCTATGGTGCCGCGGTCGCGCTGGCGCCGGGCGTGGACGAGGTATCGCGAGCGCTGCTGACGGATCCGCAGACTTCCGGCGGCCTGCTGGTGGCCTGCGATCGCGATAGCGCGGCGCAGGTCCTGGCGGTGCTGGCCGAACAAGGATTCACGCAGGCCGCCGTCGTCGGCGAAATGACGGACGGCGCGGCGGGCGTGGACGTGGTGGCGCGCTGACCGGACCAGGGCAGCCGTAGACCCGGCGCAAGCCGATACGACACGGGAGCAGGCATGACGCAAGGCGACACAAAGCAGGTGGACGACGCATCGGCCGCATCAGGCGGTCCGCGACGGTTGGAAATATGGTTCGACTTCGCCAGCCCTTACAGTTTCCTGGCGATCGAGCGCATCGAGCCGATCGCCGCCGCGCAGGGCGTCGTGGTGGATTACCGGCCCTTCCTGCTGGGGCCGGTGTTCAAGGCGCGCGGCTGGGACGACTCGCCGTTCCGCCTGTTCCCCGACAAGGGCGAATACATGATGCGCGAGGTCGCGCGCCTGGCCGCCAAGTATGGCGTCCGCTATCGCCGCCCCAGCGATTTTCCGCGCGTGGGCGTGCTGTCTTCGCGGGTGGCGCTGATCGGCCTGGAAGCGGATTGGGGCAAGGAATTCTGCCTGGCCATGTTCCGCGCCAATTTCGTCGACGACGTGGATATCCAGCAGCAGGACGTGGTGCGCGAGCGCTTGCGCGTCCTGGGCGTGGATGCCGACGCCGTCCTGGCCCGCGCCGGCAGCGATGAAATCAAGCAGGCCTTTCGGGCCCAGGTCGACCGCGCCCAGGCCTTGGGCATCTTCGGCGCGCCCATGATGTTCGCGGGCAGCGAAATGTTCTGGGGCAATGATCGGGTGGAAGACGCCGTGCAGTGGGCACGCGACGGCGGCGGGCCGGTGTAGCCTCTGTCCTGGCGGTGTATTCGCGGCAAAACCGATTCCTGGGCGAGCGGCGCAACGAATGCTTCCAGGGCCTGGAAACAAGGCCCTGGGCCGGCGCGCGAAACGCCCGGCGCGCGCCATTCGCTGGTGGTGCGCCATGCGGAGATCGGCTTCGATGGAAGCGGCGCGGTCCCGCCCTGAACCGCGGTCGTGCTCTGAACCACTAGCCCTTGCGGACACGGCCGCGCTGTCCCGGCCGGCGTTCCAGCATCAGCGCGTGCAGCCGTTCCGCCGCCGGCGGCAGGCTCAATCCGTGGCGCGTCACCAGGTAGATGCGGCGCACCAACCCCGGTATTTTCAGCGGGCGGCTGACCAGGTCGGGACGCTCGAATTCGTATAGCGTCAGCGCCGGCACCACCGTGATGCCGATGCCGGCCGCGATCATGCCGGTAACCGTCGCCAGTTGTTCGACTTCCATCGCCGTTTTCATCGGATAGGGATGGAAGGCCCGTTCCAGCTGCAGGCGCACGCTGTGTGAACGCGCCAGGTGGATAAAGGGAGCGGCCGACAGGTCGGGCAGGCCTACTTCGCGCTGCCGCGCCAGAGGATGGTCGGCGCGGCACACTAAATGGAAGCGGTCATTGCACAGCAGTTTGGCGTCCAGGTCCTGGGCGGGGAGTCCCGACGACGCCAGGGCCAGGTCGGCGCGGCCGGCGCGCACCAATTCCAGGCAGGGCGCCGACAGCACATCGGCCAATTGCAGTTCTATGCCGGGATGGTGTCGGCGGAATTCGGCGAATACGCCGGGTAGCCAGCCCGATGCAATGGAAGGCAGCGCGGCGACGGACACCCGCCCTTTGTCCAGCATGGCATGGCCGCGGAAGTCATCGATCATGCCGTCGAAATCGTCCAGCACCCGCCGCGCGGATGTTTCCAGCAGGCGGCCCTGGGGTGTGAGCTCCACATTGCGTGTATCGCGATCGAACAGGCGATAGCCCAGGGTGTCCTCGATCGCGCGGATCAGCGAACTGAAGGCCGATTGCGAAAGATGGCACTGGCGCGCGGCGCGCGTGAAGCTGCGCTGCTCGACCAGGGCCAGGAAGGCACGCAGGTCGCGGGTCGAAAGATTTATCTCTTTCATCGCTTAATCGATCCAAATTTTCGGCTTCTCCGATTCTAGTCGCCACGGTACATTTCTGCTCCGGGGGCGGTCTGCCGCACGCATGTGCCGATCGTTTCCGGCTGTTCGCCCGCGTCGCGCCAGTTCAACGGCCGCGCGTGAACGATCCCGAAGGCGGCGCCACGTAGACGACCGCCGAGCACTGCCGGACCGCATATATAAGACGTAACCGGCGCCAAGGAGACAAATAATGACGACGATGACCCGCCGCACCTTGCTGCGCGCCATGGCGGCCAGCCCCGCGCTGGCCCTGGGCATGCCCCGCCTGGCCCGTGCCGGCGCCGAGTTTTCCTACAAGTACGCCCACAACCTGCCCATGACCCACCCGCTGCATCTGCGGGCGCAGGAAGCCGTGGACCGCATCCGCAAGGAATCCAACGGCCGCCTGGAAATCACCATCTTCCCCAACAACCAGCTGGGGGGCGATACCGACATGCTGTCGCAGGTGCGCAGCGGCGGCATCGAACTGTTCACGCCGTCGGCCCTGGTGATCGCCACCGTGGTGCCGGTGGCCGCCATCAATGCGGTGGGTTTCGCGTTCTCCGACTACAGCCAGGTATGGAAGGCGATGGACGGCTCGCTGGGCGCGCACGTGCGCGACAAGATCGCCAAGGCCAACCTGTACGCCTTCGAAAAGATGTGGGACAACGGCTTCCGCCAGATCACCACCAGCAACAAGCCCATCAACGACGCGCACGACCTGGACGGCAGCAAGATCCGCGTCCCGGTCAGCCCGCTGTCGATCTCCATGTTCAAGGCCTTGTCGGCCGCGCCCGCCAGCCTGCAGTTCAGCGAGGTCTATTCCGCCCTGCAGACGCGCATTGTGGATGCCCAGGAAAACCCGTTGCCCATCATCCAGGCGGCCAAGCTGTACGAAGTGCAGAAGTACTGCTCGCTGACCAATCACATCTGGGACGGCTATTGGTTCATTGCCAACGGCCGCGCCTATCGCCGCCTGCCGCCGGATCTGCAAAAGCTGTGGGAAACCGCCTTCAACGATGCCGGCATGCTGCAGCGTGAAGACCTGAAGAAAATGAACCAGTCCATCCAGAGCGATCTGGAATCCAAGGGCTTGAAGTTCAATCAGCCCAAGGCCGACTCCTTCCAGGCCCAATTGCGGCAGGCCGGCTTCTACCAGGAATGGCGCGGCAAGTTCGGCGACGAGGCCTGGGGCCTGCTCGAAGGCGCGGTCGGCAAACTGGCCTGACGCCGCCGGCCGGGGTGGCCCGGCCAGGCACGCGGGAACGCACGGACGGAAAGATGCACGGGGACGATATGCAGACACACGCTGGCTACTATGCGAAAGACGCGCGGGCGGCCGAGGCGTCCACCGGAGCGGCCGCGCGTTTCGTGAACGGCCTGGACCGTGCGCTTGGACTCGCCGTCGAAATCCCCGCAGCGCTGCTGGTGCTGGCGGAGATCTTCGTCCTGCTGGCGGGCGTCATCGCGCGCTACGTTTTTCACTCGCCGCTGGTATGGGGCGACGAACTGGCATCCATACTATTCCTGTGGCTGTCCATGCTGGGCGCGGTGGTGGCGCTGCGGCGCGGCGAACATATGCGCATGACCGCGTTGCTTTCGCGCGCCTCGCCCGCCGCGCGGGCATGGCTGGATGTCGCCGCGATCGCGGCGTCGCTGTGCTTCATGCTGATGGTGCTGCCGCACGCCTGGGAGTACGCCAGCGAGGAAGCCGTCGTCACCACGCCGGCACTGGAAATATCGAACGCCTGGCGCGCGGCGGCGCTGCCGGTGGGTTTTATCCTGATGACGCTGTTCGCGCTGCTGCGCCTGGCCCGCGTGGGTTCGTGGCGGCAGGTCGCGGGCGCGGTGGCGGCGGTGGCCGCCATCGCCGGGCTGTTCATGCTGGCGCAGCCGGTGCTGATAACGCTGGGCAAGGCGAATCTGTTGATCTTCTTCGTCGGCCTGGTGGCGGCCAATGTGTTCCTGGGCGTGCCCATCGCTTTTTCATTCGCGCTGGCGACCTTCGGCTATCTGGCGCTGACCACGCATACGCCGCTGATGGTCATGGTGGGGCGCATGGACGAAGGCATGTCGCACTTGATCCTGCTGGCCGTGCCCATGTTCATCTTGCTGGGCCTGCTGATCGAAATGACCGGCATGGCGCGCGCCATGATCGGTTTCCTGGCCAGCCTGCTGGGCCATGTGCGCGGCGGCCTGTCGTACGTGCTGATCGGCGCGATGTACCTGGTGTCCGGTATTTCCGGTTCCAAGGTGGCCGATATGGCCGCGGTGGCGCCGGCCCTGTTTCCGGAAATGCAGCAGCGCGGCGCGCGGCCCGGCAATCTGGCGGCGCTGCTGTCCTGCACCGGCGCGCAGACCGAAACCATACCGCCCAGCATCGTGCTGATCACCATAGGCTCGGTCACCGGCGTATCGATCGCCGCGCTCTTTACCGGCGGCATGCTGCCGGGCTTTGCGCTGGGCCTGGCGCTGGCGGTGATCGTGTGGCGCCGCAGCCGCGGCGAAGACCTGTCAGGCGTGCGGCGCGCGCCGGCGCGCGAGATCGGGCGCCTGTTCTGCGTGGCCGTGCCGGCGCTGGTGCTGCCGTTCCTGATTCGTGCCGCGGTGGTCGAAGGCGTGGCCACCGCCACGGAGGTGTCCACCATCGGCATCGCCTATTCCGTGCTGGCCGGCCTGCTGCTGTACCGCCGTTTCGACTGGCGCCGCATTCCGTCGATGCTGCTGAACACGGCGGCCTTATCGGGCGCCATCATTTTCATCGTCGGCGCCGCCACCGCCATGGCGTGGGGCCTGACGCAATCGGGCTTCTCGCAGGACCTGGCGGAATTCATGCGGCGCATGCCCGGCGGCACGGCGGGTTTCCTGGTGGTGTCCATCGTCGCCTTCGTTATCCTGGGCAGCGTGCTGGAAGGCATCCCCGCCATCGTGCTGTTCGGCCCGCTGCTGTTTCCCATCGCGCGGGCTGTCGGCGTCAACGAAGTGCACTACGCCATGGTGGTCATCCTGTCCATGGGCCTGGGCCTGTTCGCGCCGCCCTTCGGCGTCGGCTACTACGGCGCCTGCGCGATAAGCAAGGTCAGCCCGGACGAGGCCATGCCGTATATGTGGGGCTACCTGGCCGCGCTGGCGGCCGGCGTGTTGCTGGTGGCATTCATTCCGTGGATATCCACGGGCTTTCTCTGATCGAGGTGTAACCATGAGTCGGTTGTTCGGCGAGGTGCGGCAGGCGGGATACGTCGTGCACGACATCCATAAGGAAATGCGGCATTGGAGCGAGACCCTGGGCATCGGCCCGTGGTTCTATGCCGACCGCGTGCCGGTCAGGAATTTCATGTATCGCGGCCAGCCGTCGCCCATCGAAGTCTCGGTGGCCCTGGCGAACTCCGGTCCCCTGCAGATCGAACTGATCCAGCAGCGCAACGATGCGCCTTCCATGTACAAGGCCTTTCTGGATGCGGGCCATACCGGTCTGCAGCACCTGGCCTACTGGACGGAAAATTTCGACGAGGACGTGCGCCGCCTGGCGGAACAGGGCCTGAAGGTCGGCATGAGCGGCGAGGTCGGTGAACGCGGCCGCTATGTGTACTACGAGACCGAGACCCATCCCGGCACGGTGATCGAACTGTCCGAAATCGCCGGCCCCAAGGGCCGTCTGTTCCGCATGATCCGCGAGGCATCGATCGGCTGGGACGGCCGCGATCCCGTGCGTCCCTTCCCCGATCTTTCCACGCTGTAGACGCGCCATGACGGACACCCAGCGGCGCGACTTCCGCGCCACGTATTTCATCGAAACGCCTTTTCCGCTGGAGCAGGCCGCCGAGGTGCTGGCGGGCGAGCAGTCCAGCGGCACCTTCGTGCGGGTGGCCGGGGAAACCGACGATCTGCGCCGTCGTTCGCGCGCCATCGTCCAGTCCATCGAGCAGACCGGGGTTACCGGCATACCCAGCCTGCCCAATGCCTTCCTGGCGCGGCGCGGCGTGCCGGGGCCGTTCCGGCAGGCCATCATCACGGTCTCTTTTCCCGTGGACAACGTAGGCGCGAACCTGCCCACGCTGGCGGCCACGGTGGGCGGCAATATCTACGATCTGGGCGAGATGACCGGCGTCAAGCTGCTGTCGCTGGACCTGCCGGCGGAATACGTGAAGCTGTTCGATGCGCCGCGCCATGGCGTCACCGGCACGCGCTCGCTGACGGGGCGCCGGGATGGCCCGATACTGGGCACCATCATCAAGCCCAATGTCGGCATGACCCCGGAGCAGACCGCGCAGGTGGTGGCCGGCCTGTGCGAAGCGGGCGTGGACTTCATCAAGGATGACGAATGCATGGCCAATCCGCCGCATTCGCCCCTGGCGCGCCGGGTCGAGGCCGTCATGCGTGTCATCAACGACCATGCGCAGCGCACCGGGCGCAAGGTCATGTATGCCTTCAATATTTCCGACGACCTGGATGCCATGCGCGGCCATGCCGCGCGCGTCGAGGCGGCCGGCGGCACCTGCGTCATGGCCAGCCTGAACTGGTGCGGCTTCAGCGCGATCCAGGCCTTGCGGCGCACCACGCCGCTGGCCATCCACGGGCACCGCAACGGCATGGCGATGATGTCGCGCCATCCCGCGCTGGGCATCGCCTTTCCGGCCTACCAGGCGC
>DATJHN010000294.1:0-9155 GCA_035493915.1 Bordetella sp. | reverse complement strand
CGGCAGGGCGGCGTCCGCGCAACTGGTTGGCGGACAGGCCGATGCTGCGACCGGCAGCGAAACCCAGGCGACGCTCAGTGCGGTGTTGCAGCCGCAGCTGCGCATCATCCTGACATTGGCCGAATGCCATTACCGGATGGTCGGCCGTCGCAGCGCCGGCATACACGGTATCGCCGACCTGCGCGGCAAGCGCATCGCGTATACGCCGGCGACTTCGTCGGAATACTTTTTGCGCGTCATGCTGCAGTCCGCCGGGCTGGCGCTGGCCGACATCGTGCCGGTCAAGCTGGAACCGGAAGCCATGCCGGCGGCCCTGGCCCAGGGCCAGGCCGATGCGATGGCCATGTGGGAGCCGCATCCACAGAACGCCATCAATCTGATCGGCAAGGATGCCATCGTCATGACCGATCCCAGGAAAGCACCACATGCGTACTTCGAACGATTCAACCTGAATACGACGACCACGGTGCTGAACGACCCGCGCCGGCGCGCCGCCCTGGTGCGTTCCGTGCGGACGATAGCCGAGGTGTCGCACGAGCTGACGGCCAATCCCCGCAAGCACTGGCCCGCGCTGTCCAAGGCAGTCAACGCGCCGGTGGACGTCATCGCCAAGGCATGGCCGCAATTCAGCTTCCCTGCCCGGCTGGACACGCAATCGCTGCTGTCCGTGTTGACCGACATGGAGCCCTGGGCGGCCAGCGTGCAGAAGCGGGATCCCCGGTCTCGCGAGACACTGGCGGGCATGATGGATCCCAGCGTGGCACGCGAGGCGGGGCGTTGACGGGTTCGGATGACATCAGGCATGGTTTGCTGGTCCGTGATACGGATTTTTCCGTGTGGAATCGCCGTAAGCCATCCGATGCAATCCAGGCCGAAACCGCCGCGCATAGCGGCAATGTGATGGCCCAGCTGGCGCCCTGACGGGCAGCGAGCGTTGGCCGAGGTCTGCTACCTAAGCTTGAAGGCGGCGGCGGAATTCGCGATTCCGCTGCTGGTTGCACTGCACACGGACGTGCACCAAGGAATGGCGGCCGGCCGGCGCACAAGCCGCGTGCGAGAAACCTGGCTATTGTTTCGCGTTATCCAGCGCTGTTTAATCAGCGCCGGCGTGCCCGTCGCTCCCCTGCGACCCGCGTCGACGCCGGCAGTTTTCATCTCCTGGATTACGCCGAGGTTCATACCATGCGCAGCTCTTTATACCGTCATGTAGCGCTCGCGTTCGTGCTGTCAGCACCCGCGGCCGCCATTGCCCAAACCGTTGCTGTCAGCGAGCCCACCGTGGCCGTCACGTCGGAACAGATCTACATCGCGAACACCACCGATCAAGAGATTGTGTTCTTTGTCGAATCCGAAAACACGCAGCGCACGGAATACCGCCTGGCACCGGGCGCGTCCGGCACGCTACGCGGCGAGCAGGGCGATAAATGGCTGAATATCGAAATGCAGCCGGGCAACGGTCCGGCCAAGACTTCCTCCGCCACCGCCCAGTGAATTCCCGGTAGTTGGCCGCCTGTTCGTCTGCCGGTCCAACGCGGACTGGGACTTCGACACGGCGGCCTGATGGAACACCGCTCCGCTCTCTACTCCACATCCGAAGCATGTCCTCGTCGCCGGCGTCGCCTTTCGCCGCCACGCCGGTAAGCTTTTTGTGCTACATACCTTGCACCGCTCACGCATGCCGATAAACGATCGGCCGATGTCATGCCTGCATGGTTTGAAGTATTCGTTTTGTTCCTGCGTCTGGGACTTACCTCCTTTGGCGGCCCAGTCGCCCATCTGGGTTATTTCCGTGGTGAATTCGTCGAACGGCGCAAGTGGCTGGACGAACATGCCTATTCGGATATCGTCGCGCTAAGCCAGTTCCTGCCCGGGCCGGCCAGCAGCAAGGTGGGCATGACCATCGGCTTGATGCGCGCGGGCTGGGGCGGCATGCTGGCCGCGTGGGTTGCCTTTACGCTGCCGTCCGCGGCATTGCTGACGCTGTTCGGGGTGGGTCTGGCACGCTACGGCGCCATCGCCGATTCGGGCATCGTGCATGGATTGAAGATCGTCGCCGTCGCGATCGTGGCGCAGGCGGTGTGGGGCATGGCCAAATCGCTTTGCCCCGACCGGCCCCGCGCCATGCTGGCGATCGCGGCGACACTGCTGGTATTAACGCTGCCCACCGCGCTAAGCCAGGTCGGCGCCATCGCGGCATGCGGCCTGGTAGGCGCGACGCTGCTGAAACTGCCGCCGCGGCCCCTGCCCACGACCATGGTTCTTAATGTGACTCGCCGCGCGGGTTTCATCGCGATCTTCCTGTTCTTCCTGTTGCTGATCGGCCTGCCCTTGGCGGCGTCGATGTCGGGCGACACGCTGCTGACGCAATTTGCCGGTTTTTACCGGTCCGGCGCGCTGGTATTCGGCGGTGGGCATGTGGTACTGCCGCTGCTGCAATCCACGGCCGTCGGCAGCGGCATGGTGACGAACGCCGATTTCCTGGCCGGCTACGGCGCGGCGCAGGCCGTTCCCGGTCCCCTGTTCACCTTCGCGGCCTTTCTTGGCGCGGTGTCGAGCGGGCCGTTGGCGGGCTGGGCGGGAGGGCTGCTGATGCTGGTGGCGATCTTCCTGCCGGCGGCCTTGCTGGTCGTGGCCGCATTGCCTTTCTGGCAGCTACTGAAAACCCGGCCCGGCGTGCAGAATGCCGTCGCCGGCATCAACGCGGGCGTGGTCGGCATCCTGCTGGCCGCGCTGTACAACCCCGTCTGGACCAGCGCCATCGGTTCGCCGCGGGATTTCGGCCTGGCCTTGCTGTGCTTCGCGCTGCTGGTGGTCATGCGCTGGTCACCCTTGATCGTCGTGGCGATCGCGGCCGGCGGCGGATGGGCGCTAGCGGCCTTGGCGTGAACCCCGGCAAACCTCCAGCACGACCCCGCGCAGCCAGCGATGCGCGGGATCCCGATCAAGACGCGGATGCCACATCTGCGACACGGTGATCGGCTCCGTGGGCATCGGCAGCGGGAATGAACGCAGCGTGCCCCGCTCCCTTACGTGTTCAAAGTACGAGGACGGTATCAATGCGACCATCTCGGTCGCGGCCGCTACCGACAAGGCGGTGTTGAAGCTGGGCACCACGACCGCGGCATTGCGCGCCAGGCCCAGCGCCGCCAGCGCGTCATCCACCGGTCCCACGGTCCCGCCGCGCCGTGAAGTAATCACGTGGTCGCAGGCGGCGTAGCGCTCGGCAGTGATCTCGGGCTCGTCCAGCAGAGGATGGCCCTGGCGCACTACCGCGACGAATCGATCGCGATAGAGCGCCTGGACGCGCACCTCCGGGCCCGACTCGCCGAGAACGCCTATATCCAGATCGAGCAATCCCTCGCGCAGAGGGCGAACGTCCTTGTCGGGCTTGGGCGCGAAGCGCAGGCGAACGCCAGGCGCTTCACGCGAGGCACGCGCCACCAGTTGATGCGCGAAGGCCTCGATAAAGCCCTCGTTGGCCCGTATGGTGAACAGGTGCCGGAGCGTGCGGGGATCCATGCTCGCGCCGGCAGGCTGCAGCACCGAGCGCGACTCCTGCACCAGATCCCCGACGCGGTCGCGCAGCGCCAGCGCATGCGGCGTGAGCACCATGGCCCGTCCCGCGCGCACCAGGAGCTGATCCCCGGTTGATTCCCGCAACCGGGCGAGCGCCCGGCTCATTGCCGACTCGCTCAAGCCCAGGCGCTCGGCAGCCTTCGCCACGCTGCCCTCGGAAAGCAGCGCGTTCAACGCAAACAGCAGGTTCAGGTCGGCTTCCGTCGGCATGCCCGAATCTAGCACGGGCGCCAGGATTTCGACACGCGCCGCATGCAGGGACAAGTTGCGCGCCGCGCGCTGTGCAAGCCGCGCATGCAGTCCTAAGCTGGTTGGGCGCGATAGAGCGTGTCTTCCAGTGGACCAATCATGTTGTCACCTACGCTTCGACCGAACTCTTCTTCCACGATTGCCCCCGCCGTCGAAACCCAAGAGGTGAACGCGGTGCACGACGCCGATGGCCTGCCTGTGCCGCGGCGTTACGCGGCCATCGCCGCGATCCTGGGCGGGGGCGTGCTGGTGGTGCTCGATGGCGCGATCGCCAACATCGCCCTGCCGGTCATTACCCAGCAATTGCAGGCGACGCCAGCCGATGCAATCTGGATCGTCACCGCCTACCAACTGGCCGTGGTCATGTTCCTGCTGCCGGCGTCCGCCGTCGGCGAACGGTTCGGGTATCGGCGGATCTTCGCCGGCGGTGTCGCGCTGTTCACCGTAGCGTCGGTGCTGTGCGCGTTGGCCCCATCGCTGCCCTGGCTCGTGGCAGCCAGATGCCTGCAAGGCCTGGGCAGCGCGGCCGTCATGCCTCTTGGGCTGGCGTTGTTGCGTTTCACTTATCCACGCCGATTGCTGGGGCGCTCGATCGCCTGGAACGCGCTCGCCGTCGCGGCTGCTTCAGCAGCGGGGCCCACCCTGGGCGCTTTAATACTCTCCGTGGCGAGTTGGCCGTGGCTCTTCGCGGTGAATCTGCCAATCGGCATCCTGGTGCTCGCCGCCTGCGCGAGGCTGCCCAGCCCGCCGCGCTCGGCGCGGCCTATCGACATCTGGAGCATCGCGCTCAACGCGGTCATGTTCGCCTCTTTCGTGCTGGGAAGCGACCGGCTGGTGGTGCATCCATTGCACGGCGGCGCGCTGCTCGCATTGTCGGCCGTCTGCCTGGTCCTGCTGGTGCGGCGGGAGATGCCAAAGGCGGCGCCGTTGATCCCCCTCGACCTGCTGCGCGTGCATTCCTTTCGGGTCTCGATCGTTGCCTCGGTGTGCTGCTTCACCGGCCAGATGGCCGGCCTTGTGGCGCTGCCGTTTTACATCCAGCACGAACTCGGCCAGAGCGCCGTGACCGCCGGTCTCTTGATGACGCCCTGGCCTTTGGCGGTGATGCTGGCCGCGCCGCTGTCGGCACGCCTGGCCCAGCGCTTGCCGAGTGCCTGGCTGTGCGCGGCCGGCAGTGCGTGCTTCGCGACCGGTCTGGCCCTGTGCGCCCTGTGGCCGCCGCACGGCAACCCGGCCCTGCCGATCGCCATGTTCACGAGCCTTGCCGGCCTGGGCTTCGGTTTCTTCCAGACGCCGAACAACCAGAACATGCTGCTCTCGGCACCCAAGGAGCGCAGTGGCGCGGCCGGTGGCGCGCAAGGCACCGCCCGACTCACGGGGTTGACGCTCGGCAGCCTGTTGATGAGCCTGATGTTCGCGCTGTTGCCGTCCCACAGCGCGGTGCATTGGGGCCTGGGGATGGCGGCCTTGGCCGCGTTGGGCGGAAGCGTCGCCAGCCTGCTCAGAAGCCCGGGGCGCGCCGCTTGAATGCCCCGCTTTCAGCCGGCCCGCAGCTCCAATCCATTGCCTTCGGGATCGCGCAGGTAAATCGAGGTCGCACGGCCCGATGCACCATAGCGTTCGGCGATTTCGCCGATTTCCACGCCGTGCGCTTCAAGTTCGCGGCGGATGGTTTCCACATCGAAGTCCGCCACGCGCAGGCATAGATGATCCATGTTGTTCGCCGAGCCGCTAGGCGCATCCCCGCCCTTCACGCCCAGCGTCCCAGCCACGTCGACCAGGTCGATCAGCGAAGCGCCCGCGCGTAAATGCACCAATCCAAGTGCGTCTTGCCGGTGCGCGACCTCGCAGCCCAGCACACCCTGGTAGAAAGCGATCATGCGATCCAGGTCCCGCACCCGCAGCACGACGTGATCGATTCCGGTTGTTTTCATTGGGCCTCCCGATGCGTCGTGGATCCGCGCAGGAATGAGAGTAATGTCCATTCAGAATGAAACATAATGTGTCTTAATATCATAAAAACTCTGTCTAAGACATGAAAGCGTAAGAAAATGTGTGATACAACGCGATCGCCTTCAACCCATTTGCATATTGTCGACAGATGAATATCTCGCAGCGTATTGCCGCCACCGTTCTGCTCGCGTTTGTTTCCCTGCTGTTCGTTGGCCTATATGGGATCCTTAACCTGCAACAGGCCCAGGATCGCTCCGAATCTTTCCAGACGGACATCATCCCCTCGCTGGACACGCTCGCCAAGCTGCGCGGGCTGATCACGGCGGAACGCCTGACGCTGGCACAGACGATTCTGTTCCAGGACGACCAGCGCCAGGCGGAAACAACCAAGGTGCTGGCGGAACAGGACCGGCAGTACGACAGCCTGCTTCAGCAATACGCTTCGACCTACGTCAACGACGACGCCGAGGACGCCAAGCTGGTCCAGCAGGATCGCGCGAATCTGGCGGCCTACCTGCAAGCCCGCGTGCCCCTGTTGCAGAAAGCGCAAGGGCATGACGTACCGGGTGCGCTGGCGGTACTCGCGCCCAACGGCGACTTCTTCAAGGTGGTATTCAAACAGACGGCCGACCTGGATGCGCACGTCGACTACCTGAAGCGCGTCAGCGCGGAGGTCCATGCGGAAAACACCACCAGCTATGCACGCACGGTACATATCTTCGAGGCGGTGATCACCGCCGCCCTGCTGGCGCTGCTGACGATGGGCACACGCATGTACATCAGCATACGCGCCGGCCTGAAGGGCATGCAGGGAACCATGCAGCACGTCAATCGCGAGCTGGACCTGACGCGTCGCGTGCCCGTGCGCAATATGGACGAAATCGGCACCACGGCCACGGCCTTCAATGAACTGCTGGCGCGGCTGGGGATGGTGCTGCGCACTGTCGATCGGGGCAGCGAGGCGGTCAGCACCGCGACCCGACAGATCTCCGCCGGCAATGCGGACCTGTCCGCGCGGACGGAAAAACAGGCTGCCGCGCTGGAGCAGACCGCGGCCAGCATGACTCAACTGTCGGAGACAGTACGCCAGAATGCCGACAACGCGCGCCAGGCCGACGCACTGACCACATCGGCGACCCAGGTGGTCGACGAAGGCCATCGCGTGGTGCGGGGCATGGTGGCGACGATGGAAGACATCACGACCAGTTCGGGCAAGATTTCCGACATCACGACGCTAATCGAAAGCATTGCCTTCCAGACCAATATCCTGGCCCTGAACGCGGCGGTGGAAGCCGCCCGCGCGGGCGAACAGGGCCGCGGCTTCGCGGTGGTGGCCACGGAAGTGCGCGCCCTGGCGCAACGGGCGGCGGGCGCGGCCAAGGAAATCAAGGCGCTGATCGAGACATCCTCGGCCAGCGTGCGCGATGGCTCGGCCCAGGCCCAGGAAGTCGGACGCGTGATGGACGAAGCGCAGGCCGCGATCAAGAACGTGGCGACGGTCGTCGGCGAAATCGCCGGCGCGTCCGCCGAACAGAGCCAGGGCATCGGGCAAGTCACCCAGGCCGTCGGGCAAATGGACGAAGTGACGCAGCAGAATGCCGCGCTGGTCGAAGAAGCCGCGGCCGCCGCGACGGCGCTGCTGGATCAGGCCGAAGCGCTGCGCAATGCGGTTGCGGCGTTCCATCTGCCGCCTGAAGATGGGCCGGCGCTGGCACGGCTGGTCTCCCAGGATGACTCCGCGTCGGGGTCGGCGCTTCTGTCGCGCCGGGACCTGATAACGGCGTCTTGAGTCGGGATCCCGAAGGAGGATCCTGAACGGGGAACCTGGATGAGGCCCTCAATTGCGGGCCTCGACTGAGCCTGAGTTCGGATTCTGAATAGGGATTCCGAGACAGAATCCTGAGAATTTACTTTAAGAAAATTACCCTTCCCGCTCCGAACTTCAGAAGTTACTTTAAGAAAATCCAAAAATCTAGACAATTCCTCTTCTAAATCATCAGGTTAATTATTAATCTTGATGTTGTTTCTTGGAAAAATTGCCAAGTCTCATTGAGAAGCTATTCCAGAGGCTCTGCTCAGAGGCCTTCCAGGCCTACCAGAGGCTATCGAGATCCACCACGCGTAGCCTTTTTGGCGGGCGCGGCACGCTGCCCTTCCTTGTCCAGCAGGATATCGACGCTGGTTGCCTGACCTACCCAGGACAGGGCATCAACGTAGGAAAGGAATTGATGCAGGTACTCGGGAGACACTTCCCGCATCAGCGATAGCGTGCGATGCACAAGCAGGCTGGAATTCAGCGGCCCGGCATTTTCCGGCACGCGATCCTGGGACTGCTTCAATTGCCGCTTGGTGCTGTAGCGCGACCAGGTGTCGCGAAAGTAATCCAGCAATGGCAGCTCGGGGTAGACAGGCTGTATGGTGTGTTCGGACTCGCCGGCGTGTCCGGGCTGCCCGGCGGTATCCGGGGCGCTGCCGGATCGTGTGCGGGCCCACTCCGCCAGACTATCGAGCAAGTCCGCCAACGGCCCGCGCTGACTCCACGTTGCAGATGTATGGCCGCCGAGCGAACTTGCCGAGGACGCCGCCTCGGGAACCGCATCTATTGAAATCCCATCTTCGGCGGCGCCTTGCGGAATAGCGTCCGCCGGCTTCGGGGCCGAAGCATTGGCCGCTGCCTCCAACTCCTGTGCGTACGATGCCAGCAGCTTCGCCAGCTTGTCGTCCAGCACGCCGCGGGCAAGCCCGCCCTGCGCCACCGCCCGCCGAGCCAGCCCTTCGATGAAATGAAAACGGATCGGGTTCACCCGATCGGCACCCTGCTCGCGCCAGGCAGCCAGCATTTCGAGCGCGTCCAGGGCACCGGCGCCATTTCGCCCGTCGCTGTTCACCGGCGGGAGCCTTGAGCGCCGGCCGCCGAGGTTCGGGCGGCATTTGTTTGCGCAGGCTGCGCCTGTGCGGGCTGCGCCTGTGCGGGTTGGGTCTGCGCAGGCTGCGCCTGTGCGGGCTGTGTTTGTGCAGGCTGAACCTGCCCCGCCTGCGTTTCCCCGTTCCGCGCCTGTCCGGCCTGCCTGGGTACCGGCGCGATTTCCACGCGGCGGTTCTTCGCCCTGCCGTCCGCATCGGCATTCGATGCCACGGGCTGTTGCGCGCCGAAGGCGGCGGCGAAGACGGATCCTGGGTCGAGCCCGTCATCGATCAAGGCACGCGTCACCGTCAAGGAGCGCTGGGCGGACAGCTCCAGGTTGTCGGCGAACCCTCGGGTATTGCCACGCACCGGCTGGTCGTCGGTAAAGCCGCTGACCATCAGGATTTCGTCGCGCGTGCGCAGATAATCCGCCAGCGGCTGCGCCAGGCTTTTCAGGATATCGCGGCCTTCC
>DATJHN010000293.1:0-17801 GCA_035493915.1 Bordetella sp. | reverse complement strand
TTCGGGCACGCGGAAGGTGGCGCCATGGTACGGCGGCATGGCCATCACCATGGCCGCTCCCAGTTCCTGGGCGTGCCGGCTGCGTTGCATGCATACCGCCGTGCTGAAATGGCTGGTCGTGACGATGACGGGTACGCGGCCCGCAACATGTTCGAGCACGGCTTTCGTCAGGATGCCGCGCTCGTCGTCGGACAGGGAAAACTGCTCGGAGAAGTTCGCCAGGATGCACAGCCCGTCCGAGCCGGCATCGATCATGAAGTCGACGCAGCGTGCCTGGCTGTCCAGGTCCAATTCCCCGGTTTCGGTAAACGTGGTCGGCACGACGGGAAAGACGCCTCGATAAGGCGCCGGCCGGGCTGCGCGGCTGTTCATGGCTGTCTCCTGGATGTTTGCTTTGTATGGGACGGCATGCCCGGCATGCACATGCCGGCGCCCGGCTTGCCGCACTGTAGGGGAGCTACCCATCAAAATCCAATCGAATATTTGCTAAATTCCATTCCTGTTGGTTATCGATAATGCCGCCGTCGTGGAAAAAACCGCTTCCTTGTCGTGGGCGCACGTGTGCGCCTCCCTGCGCTTTCGGCATCTGCAGTTCCTGGACATCCTGGGCCGCGCGCGCAATCTGCGCCTGACCGCGGAGCAGATGCACATCACCCAGCCCGCGGCCACCAAGATCCTGGCGGACATCGAGAATATCCTGGGGGCGCGTCTGTTCGATCGCCTGCCGCGCGATATGCGGCCCACGGACCAGGGGCTGTTCGTGCTGCGCTACGCCCGAGCCATGATGATCGAGGGCGGCCGCTTCGTGAGCGAGTTCGAGGCGCTCAAGCGGGGCGGCCACGGGCACCTGACGGTCGGGGCGATTTCAGGCTCGGCCGCCCGGGTGCTGACGGCCGCCATCCAGGAAATCCATCTCCTGCGCCCCTTGCTGGTGGTACAGGTGCTGGAACAGAGCAGCGACCAGCTCATCGTCTGGCTGGAAGAGAAAAAGCTCGACATCATGGTCGGGCGCTTTACCGAGACGCGGCACAAAGCGCAGTACGACTACGAAGAGCTGACGGGCGAGACGGTGTGGGTGGTGGCCCGGCCCGATCACCCCTTGCTGGCGCGGCGCGGCAAACGCAGCCTGTCCGACCTGGCGGACTGGCCCTGGATCGTGTTCCCGCCGGGCACGGCCTTGCGGCAACAGTTCGAAGAGGCCTTTGCTTCCGCGGGCCTGGTGGTTCCGACCGGCACGGTCGAGACCTCGTCTTTTTTTACCAGCTTCGAACTGCTGCAGGCTACGCGGATGCTGTCGCTGCAGCCGCAGGCCATCGTGGAGAAGTACGTGAACAAAGGATTGCTCGGCCGCGTTCTGGTCCCTATTCGGGACATCATGCCCAACTACGGCCTGATCACGCGCAAGGGCGAGGTTCCTTCCCAGCCGATGCGTGAATTCGTCGAGATTCTGCGCAATGTGGCAGGGCGGGAATGACCCATATGCCGGCTTTTTTCCGTGGCGTCGAGGGACGTCCGGGAAATCCGCGTATTCAAGATGGCCGAGGCTCCGCGAGCAGCGTTTCGTCTTGCAGACGCTTCGTCCAGGATGTTATCCATCCCGGCACGTCGGCCGCCGGCATCGGCTGGGCGATGAAATACCCCTGTGCGAGATGGCAGCCGCTGCGGCGCACCATGTCCCAGTCGGCACGGTCTTCGATGCCTTCAGCCACGGTCTGCATATCGAGTTGCTTGGCCAGCCCCAGGCTGGCGTCGTAGATCGCCAGTTCGGTGCCCAGGCCGCGGCTGGCGGCGCCATGCACGAAACTGCCGTCTATCTTCAGTTCATCAAAAGGCATGTCGCGCAATTGCTTCATCGATGAGTGGCCGGTGCCGAAATCATCGATCGATAGCCCGAACCGCTTCAGGCGCAGGCGCGTCAATATTTCGAGCGGCGCGCGCAGATCCAGCGGCAGCCGGCTTTCGGTCACTTCCAGCACGATGTTGCGCGACGATACGCCCGACGCGGCCGCTTGGGCGGCTACGTAATCGGGAAAGTCCAGGGACGCCAGATTGTCCATCGACACGTTCACCGCCATGCGCAGCGTCAGTCCCTGCACCTGCCAGTGCCGGGCCTGGGCAAAGGCGCCCGCGACGACCACCCGCGTCAAGTCGTCGATCAGGCCGTTTTCCTCGGCTACGCCGATGAAGCGGTCGGGATACACCATGCCGTCTTCGGGGTGGCGCCAGCGCACCAGGCTTTCGACCCCGACAACCTTGCCCGTGGCCAGGCATACCTGCGGCTGGAAGTGGTTGACCAGCTCGCCGCCGGCTATGGCGGCGCGCACCGCATCCGCGCCGTAGCATTTGCGGTCTACGCGCGGCGCGCAGGGCGAGTGCGGCGACAATAGCGCGACCAGCCGCTCCAGCCGCTGCGGCTCGACCGGCTTGGGCAGCGCGCCCAGCACCATGATGTCGTGGGCGCGCGCGAGTTTCTCGGTCGCCTGCAGGGCGCGTTCGTCCTCGCCGCTGATGAAAATGAGTGCGCCGTTGTATCGGTGGTCGACCAGCTTGCGCAGGAACTCGACGCCGTCCATTTCCGGCATGTTCAAGTCGCACAGTATCAGCTTGAGGTCGCACGTCTGCTGCGCGTCGACCCACTGCAGCGCGGCCGGGCCGTTGCCACAGGTGGTGACCCGGTCGAAGCCGAGCTGGACCAGTACGCGGCCCATCAGTTTTAGGATGAACGGCTCGTCGTCGAGCACCATCACACTGACTTCGGATCGATCCAACACTGCTCTTACTCCTTCGTTCCGGTTGCGCGCCGTCATTCCTGCCTAGAGCGCATCCAGGTATTCGTCGAGTCTGCGGATTTCGTCATCGAACCTGGGCAGCAGCTCCGCCAGCGCCGGCACCCGCCCCGCGTTGCCATGCCTTTCCATCAGTTCGCATAGTTCGCCCAGCACCATCGCGCCCATTGAGCGCGCCGAGGATTTCAGCTTGTGCGCTTCCATCGCCACCGCGATGGCGTCGCCCGCCTCGCACAATGAACGGATCTGCGTCGCGCCCTGTCGCGCCGCGATGCCGAAGTCACGCAGGAATCCTTCGACGACGGCGGGGTCGTCGCCTACCAGGGACTTCAGCATCTCCACGTCCACCGGCTCGTGCCGTCTTTGCGTCGCCAGCTCGCCGTCGGCGGCCGGCAGCCATTTTTCGAGCATGTGGCGCAGCAGGTTGAGCCGCACCGGTTTGCTCAGATAGTCGTCCATGCCCAGGGCCAGGCAGCGTTCGGCCTCGTCCTTGATGGTGTTGGCGCTGAGCGCCACGATGGGCGTGCGCCGGGCGCCCCGTTCCGCGTCGCGGATCGCCGTCGTTAGCTGGTAGCCGTCCATGATCGGCATGTGCAGGTCCGAGATCACCAGCGCATAGTCGCCGCTACGCCAGTGCTCGAGCGCCGCGGCGCCATCGCTGACGATGTCGGCCGCGATGCCGAGCAAGCCGAGCTGATGCGTGATCACCTTCTGGTTGGCTTCGTTGTCCTCGGCCACCAGAACCAGGCGGCGCTGCCGCAGGGCTTCGCGGCGGGAAGGCGCGGACAGCCCCGCATGGCCGCTCGACGTCCGCTGTGCTTCCGGTTCGTGTTCCATGCGTCCGGCCGCGCGGGCTACCGCCTTGACCAGGCGCTGGTAGGTAATCAGATGTCCTTCGACCACGAGCTGGCCGTTATCGTCGAGATACGACAGGCGCCGCTGGTTGCCCGCGTAATCGATGACCACCAGGCGTATGTCGGCCCAGGCCGACAAGCCCGCGGCGGCGCGCAGCGCCTCGGCATATGTGTTCGTGGCGATGTCCACCAGCCATACGACCGTGCCTGGAGCGCGCGCTTGCGCCCATGCGCGCGCCGCATCCAGGCTGGTGCAGTGTTCGGCGGTGACGCCCGCATGTTCCAGATAGGCTGCGTGGTCGTGGGCGGTTTCCTCGTCCGGGCTCACGACCAGGCAGGGCAGGCCGGTCAGCGGTTGTTCGGCTGGCGGAGCGACGGTCGAGGAAGGCAGCTCGCACGGCACGGTGACCACGAAGGTGGAGCCTGTTCCGGGCGTGCTGTGCACCGAGATCCCGCCGTCCATCAGGGTCACCAGGTGACTGGAGATCGCCAGTCCCAGGCCGGTGCCGCCGAAGCGCCGGGTGGTCGAGGCATCGGCTTGCGTGAAGGAAGTGAACAGGCGTGCCTTGGTCGGCTCGTCCATGCCGATGCCGTTGTCGACCACGCGCAATTCCAAGGTGATACGCCTGCGGCTTCTGGCGGCCACGGCCACTCGGACCGAAACCTGTCCTGCCTGCGGTCGCCCGCTCGAGAATTTGATCGCGTTGCTGACCAGATTGGTCAGCACCTGGCGCAAGCGCAGCGCATCGCCCAGCACCAGGGCGGGCAGGGTGGGATCGACGAACAGCCGCAGCTCCACCCGTTTCTTGACCGCCAGGCTATCGAGCAGGCCGCAAGCCTTTTCCACGACGTCGGCCACCGCCATGGGCGCGCACTCGATCTCCAGCTTGCCGGCCTCGATCTTGGAGAAGTCCAGGATATCCTCGATCACCTCCAGCAAGGAAAACGCCGACTCCCGGATCAGGTCGACCATTTCCACCTGATGGCTCATCAGGCTGCTTTGCTGCAGCACGTCGATCATGCCGATCACGCCATTCATCGGCGTGCGTATTTCGTGGCTCATCGCGGCCAGGAAGGCGGACTTGGCGCGGCTGGCCTCCTCGGCCTGCCGGCGCGCGCGCTCCAGTTCCACCGTCTTGTGCATCAGCTCGTCATTCAAGTCGCTGAGTACGGAGTTGGCCTTGACGCTCTCGGTAATATCCTCGCGCATGATCAGCAGGTGGCTGGCGTCGCCGTAGGCGTCCAGCACCGGCACCAGCCGCGTGCGCAGCGTGCGCACCTCCCGCCCGGGTGTGCTGGCCTCGGTCCAGGGAATGTCCTCGACCGTGCCCAGCGCCAGCACCCGGCGCGCTTGCTCGGTGAAGGCCTCGGCTTCTTCCGGCGCCAGAATATCAAAGGCGGTCTTGCCGATCAGTTCGTCGCGCGGGTGGCCCATCAGCGTTTCCGCCGCGCGGTTCAGCCGCACGTAGCGCAGTTCTTCCACATCGACGATGAAGATCGCCACCGGAATGTTCTCGAACATCGAGTCCAAAAAGCGGTGGCCCGCGAGCACTTCCTCGGTGGTGCGCTGCAGGGCCTCGCGGCTTTCGCTGAGTTCCTGGTTGCGCTGGATGGCGGCTTCGTAGGTGGACAGCAGCAGGTTCAGGATCTGCAGGCGATCGGCCGTGATGTAGTGGCGTTGCCCGTTGAACAGAATCTCCACGCCCACGCCGATGTCATTGGCCTGGCGCAGCTCGCGGTTGAGCAGGATGTGGCGCACACGGCCGATCAGGTATTGCTCGTCGTAGGGCTTCAGGATAAAGCTGTCGGCGCCGCATTCCAGGCCGCGGATCACGTCCTGCGGGTCCGACATGGTCGTAACGAGAATGACCGGAATGTCGTGCAGCGTTGCCGAGGCCTTGATCCGGCGGGTCAGCTCGTAGCCATCGATCTCGGGCATGACCACGTCGCTGATGATCAGGGCCGGCGGATCGATGGCGGCCTGCGCCAGCGCCTGGCGGCCATTGCCGACCACGTGCACGCTATAGCCGCGCTGCTCCAGGATGAACTGCAGACGCTGCGCCTGGGTGGGGCTGTCCTCCGCGATCAGGATGCTGGCCGTATTGTCGGCGGGCGGCAGCGGCATCGATTGCATAAGATCAGTTCCTTTGCTTGGGGAAATGCGGTTGGGCCAGGGCGACCAGCGTACCGGCGATGCGCTCGGCCGGCAGCACGTAGGTGGCGCCGCCCAGCGCGATGGCGGCGCCCGGCATGCCATGCACGATCGACGTATCGCGGTCCTGCGCGATGGTGACCGCGCCGCGGTCCTTCATCAGTTTCAGCTCCGCCGCGCCGTCCCGGCCCATGCCGGTCAGCAGTACGCCGATGGCGTCCTTGCCGCAGGACTCGGCCAGCGACCGGAACAGCTTGGCCACGGACGGACGCAGTTCATCTGGCCCACCGTCCTTGCCCAGGACGATCTGCCCCTGGTTGCCCACGCTCATGTGGAAATCGTCGGGAGCCAGGTAGACCCGGCCGGGCTGCGGCAGCATTCCGTGCGCGCCGATATGCACGCGCAGGCCGGAGGTGTGGCGTAGCCATTCCACCATGCCGGCCAGGAAACCCTTGGCAATGTGCTGCACCACCAGCACCGGCATGGGAAAGTCCTGCGGCAGGCCGGCCAGCAGGGTCTGCAACACCGGTGGCCCCCCGGTGGAGGCGCCTATGCCGACCACCCGGCGGCCGACGCCGGTTCCGCTCGGCTGTTCGCCGGCCCGGCGGCTGGCCGTCGCGCGCGCCCAGCGGCGTACGACCTTGACTTCCGACATCAGCCTGACCGTCTGCAGCAGATGCGCCGCGACTGCCGGCGCGCTTGCCGGATCGGGCCTTTCGATGCAGGCCACGGCACCGGCTTCCAGTGAACGGAAGATCGCGTGATCGACCGTACCCGCCGCCGCGCACAGGACTATGGGCCGGGGGGTGTCCTCCATGATGCGGCGGGTGGTCTCGAAACCGTCCATGCCGGGCATCTGGTTGTCCATCAAGATCACGTCCGGTGATGTGTGCCGCAGGAATTCCAGCGCCGATCGGCCGTCGGCCACGGAGCCGGCGACGCGGATGCGTGTATCCGATTCCAGCAGGGAGCACAGCAGGCGTCGGACCTCGGCATCGGGCTGGCACACCAGCACGGTGATCCGGCCATCGGCGCGGGAGCCGTCGGCGGACGTGGCTGTGTCGGGCGTCGCCATCAGATCAGCCGCCCGACCGCTTCGACCAGATCTTCCTGGTCGAAGCTGCTTTTGACGATGTAGGCGTTGGCACCCACGTCGATGCCGCGTTCGCGGTCCTCGCGCGTGGCCAGCGCCGTCACGAGCACCACCGGAAGTTCGGCCAGTTTCGCGTCGGCCCGTATGCGCGCGGTCAGGCTGAAGCCGTCCAGGCGCGGCATCTGCACATCGGAAACCAGAAGGTCGAAGGGCTGCGCGCGCAGCAAGGCAAAGGCCTCCATGCCGTCCACGGCGGTAGCGACCGCGTAGCCGGCCGATTCCAGGATGGTTTTGAGCAGCATCCGGGACGTGATCGAATCTTCGGCCACCAGCACGGAGCGGCGCACGGCGGGCGCCGGCGGAGCGGCGGCCGGACGCGGCTCCCGGGTCGCGACCCGCCGCGCGGACTTGAGCAGGTCGGCGGGATTGAGCACCGGCACGATTTCGCCCGAAGCCAGTACCGCCGCGGCGGCGATGTTGCGCACTCGGATGAGCGGCTTGCGCAGGGGCTTGACCAGGACTTCCTGTTCGCCCAGCAGCTCGTCCACGATAAAGGCAACGGCATCGCTGCCCGCCGCGCCGGCGACGATGATGACCTCGATGCCAGTCTCCGGAGCGGTAGCTTGACGTCCGTGCAGCCCGAGCGCATCGGCGAGCCGCACCAGGGCGATGGTGCGCCCCGCCAGGAAAACCGTCGTGCGGCCTTCCACCGTGTGGATGTCGGCGGGCTTGACGCGAGCCACCCGGTCGACCAGCGCGGTCGGCAGCAGCAACAGCCGGTCCGCGGCCTTGAACAGTACGCCGCGCGAGGCGGCGCGGGCCGCGGGCAGGACGATGCGAAATGCGGTGCCTGTCTCCGGCGTGCTTGTCACCGCCGCCGTACCGCCCAGCGACTGCGCTTTCTCGCGCACGATTGCCAGGCCCAGGCCGCGCCCCGACAACTGCGTGACCCTCTCGCTGGTGGATACGTCCGGCTGGAAGACCAGGTCCAGCGCGGCGGCCTCGTCCAGCCGCATCGCTTCTTCATGCGTGAGCAGGCCGCGTTTGGCGGCGGCGGTCCGGAGCCGCTGGCCGTCTATGCCGGCGCCGTCGTCCGCCAGTACGAACTGGATCTTGTTGCCGTCTATCTGCGTCACGGACAGCGTGATCGATGCGCTGGCGGGCTTGCCCCGCCTGGCCCGCACGGCCGGCGGTTCGACGGCGTGGTCCACCGCGTTGCGCAGCATGTGGACCAAGGGGTCCTTCATCGTCTCCAGGATATGCCTGTCCATTTCGACTTGCTCACCATGGATGATCAGGTCGGCCTGCTTGCCCTGGTCGCGGCATAGATCGCGAACCAGCCGGGCGAAAGACGCCGAAATCGCGGCGAAGGGCAGCATCAGCAGGTTCTTGGCGTTCTCCAGCACATCGTCGACCCGCTTGGCGAGCACGTCGTGATCCTGGCGGGCGGCGCGGCCGATCGCGGCGATTCGGTTTTCCATGGCCTTGACCGTTTCGCCGCTGCGGTCGCAGAACTCCAGAATGCGAGCGATTTCCAGGGATGGGCCCATTTGCACTTCCGCCCAGCCCCTGCGCCATGTCTCGCACCAGGCGGCGAGCTCGCGCAGCTCGGCCACGCGCTGGCCCGCCGCGAGCTTGGCCGACAGCAGTTCTTCGGCTTCCATCAAATGCGATTCAAGCTTGGCCAGTGCTATGCGCACCGTGTCGTCCGCCGTGGCGGCGGCAGCCGCGGTCAAGGCGGGGGCGGGACTGTGCGACGCGACTGGTTCCGGTTCTTGCGCCACGGCCGGCGCGGGCATCGGCGCGGCGGGCTGCGCCGCGCTTGCCGCCATCGTGGGAAAGGGCGCCGCTTGCAGCGCCGGCGCACTCAAGCGGCGCAGGTCGCGCCGCACCGCCGACGTATCGGGCAACGCCGCCGCCGGCGTGGTGGCGAGCGTGTCCAGCATCGCGCCGATGGTATCGAGCGCGCGGTAGAGTGCGTCCATCATGCCTGGCCGGGACGACACCGTCGTCCGCCGCCAAGCCGCGAAGACATCCTCCAGGGATTGGCACAGTCCTTCGATCTCGGCCAGTTCCACCGCCCGCGCCGCGCCCTTCAGGCTGTGCGCCGCGCGGAACACGCTATCGACGATGACGCCTTGCGCCTGGGGCTCCGGGGTTTTTTCCAATCGCAGCAGGCCGTCCGACATGGCTTGCACGTGCTCGCGCGCCTCGACCATGAAAGTCGAACGAAGCTGGAGGAGGAGTGCGTTGTTCTGTGGCATGGTCCGCGGGGTCGTGTCGACAGGCCCTAGACTTGGTAGCGTTCGACCATCTGCTTGAGCTTGCGGCCCAATTCGTTGATGCTGCGTGCCGTGGTTTCCAGTTGCGTGGCGCTGGACACGTTCTGCGCACTGGCCTGCTTGATGCTATCCATGGCGCCGGCCACCTGGTCCACGCCCACCAGCTGCTGTTGACTGGAGGCGGCGATTTGCGTGGCGGCCTGGGCCGCTTCATTCACGCCGGCACTCAGGTCCTGGATCGAGCTGCCGGCTGCTTCGGCCTGGCGCGAGCCGGCGTCCACGGCCTTTCCGCCTTCTTCCGTGGCCATGACGGCGGCCGCCGTGGCCTTCTGGATGTCGCTCAGAATGTCGCGCACCTGCCTGGTGGCCTGGCGTGACTGTTCCGCCAGGCTCTTTACCTCCTGCGCCACCACGCCGAAGCCGCGGCCGTGATCGCCGGCCTTGGCCGCTTCGATGGCGGCATTGACCGCCAGCAGATTGGATTGGGTGGCGATGTCTTCCACCGTCGCGATGATCTGGCCGACCGATTGGCTCTGCTCGGACAGACGGACCATGCTGGCGGCGATCGAATCCATCTGGCGCCGGATCCGGCCCATGCCGGCCTCGGCATCCATGGCCGCCTTGCGGCCTTCCTCGGACGTCCGGGCAGCCCGCTGCGCGGTTTCGGCTACGTTGCGGGCCTTCTGGCTGGCCAGCTGGGCGGTCTGACGAACCTCTTCCACCGTGGTCGTGGTTTCGCTGACGGCAATGGCCGATTGGCTGGCGCTGGCTGCGAGCTGGCTGCTGGATGCCACGATTTCGTTTGCGGCGGCGTTCAGCACATCGGCGCCCTTGATGAGTTCGGCGATCTGGCTGCGCAGGTCGCGCGACATGCGGGCGAAGGAGTTGCCCAGCGTGTCTGCGTCGGACTGCGGGCGCACCGTGGCGCGCAGATCGCCGGCGGCGATCAGGTCGGCGGTGCCGGCCATGTCGCGCAGCGACTGCGCCATGCGCCGCAAGGTGTTGGCCAGCAGGCCGATCTCGTCGCCGCGGCTGTTCGGTGGGATCACCACGCCAAGGTCGCCGACGGTGATGCGGTCGGCGGCCTCGGTCAATTGCCGCAGCGGCCTGGCGACATTGCGCGTGATCAGCAGGCCGGCCACTGCCGCCAGCAGCAGCGCCACGCCGGTGCCCAGCAGGATGACAAGCCGCGCGGTTGCCGCGTCTGCCTGGGTCTCGGCGGCGCGCTCGGCAAGTACATTGTTCTCTTCGTCGTCGATCGCCACGAAGACCTTGCGCATGCTGGCGAGCAATTCGCTGGTGCGGTCGTCGCCAAGCAGCGCGCTTGCCGCCGCGAAGCCTGTCGTACGCCGCAGTTCGGCGATGTTGCCCGTGACCGTGGCGTACTCCTTGACCAGGCGGTCCAGCGTATCCAGTCGCTGCAATTGGCGCGGGCGGTCGGCCAGCAGGGTGCGCAGCTGGGCCAGCATCTTGTCGCTGTCCGCAAGCAGGTTCCGGTATCGATCCAGCTGCTTGGTGTCGCCGGTAATGATGTAGCTGCGCAGCGCCACGCCGATGTCTTTCATCAGCGAATTCGCGTCGTCGCGGCTATTCAGAACATCGTTGGTGTACTGCTGCGCGTGCACGGTATCGATGAGCTGGGTGGTGCTGCGGTACGAGATCGCGCCGACCACGACGAAAACCGCCAGCACCAGCCCGAACCCGGCAGCGATCTTGAACCCCACACTCCATTTGACCGTAATGATGATGTTCCCCTTGATTGTTCAGTCGATGCCTTCGGGCGATTCGTCGACGAGAATGCGCGGATCGGCCAGGATTGTTGCCATATCGAGCAGCACCAGTCCGTCCGGCATTACGCCCTTGAGATAGTCGGCGCCCACGCCATCCAGCGTGGCCGGCGCGGGCTGGATGCGGTCCGCCGGAATGGCGCGCATGCCCACGTCGACGTCGGCCAACAGGCCGAATTCGAAATCGCCGTCGCCCACCAAAATGACGCGATGCAGATCGGTCAACCCCTGTTCCGGCAGGCCGAAGAATTTCTTTAGATCCAGCACGGGCACGATATGGCCGCGCAGATTCACCACACCCGTGACGAAGGCGGGTGTACACGGCAGCGGCGACAGGTTGCGCAAGGGATGGACGGCGCGCACGTAGCGGGTTTCCATCGCATAACGCTCGCTTGCCAGCCGGAATTCCAGGACTTCCAGCGTCTGTCCCGACTCGGCGGGTTCCGCGCGGCGGGCCAGCGCCTGGGCGCGCGCTTGCAGGACGGCGGCGATGTCCGTGCGCTGGTTGTCCGGCTCCGGGACGTGCGCCGCGGATTCCCGCCCCGCCGGTGTGTCCCGCTTCATGCCATCCTCTCCGCGCGAGTCAGCGCCTGCAGCGCTTGAGCGAAGCGGCCCGCGGTCAGCCCATCGGACTCCGGCAGCAGTTCGTCGGGCTGGTAGCGGCCCAGCAGGCGCCGGGTGTTGGCGTAATGGGTGCGCGACTCGGCGTCGTTGCCGTTGCAGCGTGCCAGGTTGCCCAGGGCGAAATGGGCCAGGATGAAATCGCCGTCCAGGTAAACGACCCGGCGCAGCGAATCGCGCGCTTGCGCGGCTTCGCCAAGCTCGATCAGCACGACGGCGCGCAGATAGTGGCCCGTGGCATCGAGCTTGTCCTCGGCCAGCCAACGATCGCACCACACCAGCGCGTCGGCCAGGCGGCCTTGGTTTGCCAGCGATCGCGCCAGCAGCGACAGCAGGGCGGGATCGCGGATGGGCTCGGGGCCGGCTGCCAGGAGCAGATCGGCTGTTTCCCGGAAAGCGCCGCGGTGGAACAGCGCCTGGGCCATGGCGCGAAAATCGCGCGTGGGCGTGACGTCCGGATGGTCGCGTGTGTCCGGAATCGGATTCCCAGCCACGGTTTTCATAACAGCCGGCCGTTCCGCTTGCCATGCCGCCGGCCGGCCGCGTGATCCGCCGCGCATCGCGCTGCATGCCGGCGGCGCGCACGCCGGCGCGGACGGCAGGATCGGCGAGCTGCAACTGTCGTACTTGCCTGTCCTGCGGAAAAAGATGGCGTCGGTCAGGTAAACAGTTGAAAAGCGGGCAAACAAGGCGCTCGAGACCTCGCTCGGGCTCACCGCCAGCCATCCGCCGGGAACCAGCCTGTCGTGCAGCCGGCCGATGGCCCTGGCCATCTGTTGCCCGGTGAAGTACATCAGCGCGTTGCGGCAGAAAATCACGTCCATCGCGCCGGTATCCAGGCTGTTCCAGGCGCTGGTGCCGTCCACCAGGTTCAGGCAGCCGAAGTTCACCATCCGGCGAATCTCCGGGATGACGGTGTAGGCACCGTCGGCACCGCGCTGGAAGTAATTCGACCTGAGCCAGCCGGGCGCCTCGCGGAACGACCATTCGCCATAGCTCGCCGCCGCCGCTTTCTGAAGGAAGCCCTCGTTGACGTCCGTCGCGCTCAGGGTGATCTGCCAGTCCTTGATGTCGGGCAGCAGGCGATGCAGCAGGATGGCCAGCGTATAGGCTTCCTCGCCCGTGCAGCACGCCGCGCTCCACAGGCGCAGACGCTGGTCGCGCCCGCGCCGGGCCTGCAACAGGGGCGACAGGATGTCGTTGGCCAAGGCGTCGAGCACCGGCCGATCACGGAAAAAATAGGTTTCGCCGATGGTCAGATGCTTGGCCAGGATCTGGATGTGGGCGGGATGCGCGGCTTGAGACAATAGCCAATCGGCACAGTCCCGCGCGTCATCGAAACCGAAGTCCCGGGCGGCGTGCAGGAAGCCGCGGCGCAGGTCGGCATGGCGTTCGCCTGGGAAGTGCAGACCCAGCGTGGCCGCGACGAACTCGCCCAACCGGGGCAAGAGAGGATCGAGTTCCTGTGCCCCCCTCATGGCAAGGCCGCCGCCAGGGCCTCGTCGAGCAGGCGTGATTCGTGCGCCGACAGAAAGCTTTCAACGTCGTGGATCACCGCCAGTCCGTCGCCCAGCCGCACCACGCCGTCGCCGCGGCCGGGGCTGGACAGGGCCGGGGCAAGGTACGAGATGGCCGCGGCATCGCGTTCGATCACCCCATGCGTCTCGTCGACAAGCAGGGCCACTGTGCGCAGCGGGGTCTGGACGATCAGGAATTGATCACTGAGTTGCAGCGCGGGGACTCCACCGTTGGCATCGTGGTGGACGTCCAGCACGGGGACGATGCGGCCGTGCAGGTCGATCACGCCCAGCACGATTGCGGGTGCGCGCGGTACCGGCGTCACCTGCGCCGCGGACACTACGCGCTCGACTTGTGCGAGCGGTACTGCGTGACGTAACCCGCGCAGTGCAAAAACGAGCAGTTTTACGGAATCGCCAATCATCGAAGATCCCACGCTTGCCAATCTGACCGCAACAGCGAACCGGGAACACGAAATCTCGTGCAGCCGGGGGCCGTCCATCGTTAATTGAATTTCGGCGCGCCCCTCGCGCAATGCGATGGGACGCGACCGTTCTTCTTTTCAATTAATACATATAGTTACAACAATTGTATGACGAGTTTACTTTTCGGCCAACGACAATTTGTTGCGTTATGGCCCTTGGGTTGATCAAGCTCAAGCGATACAGGGCGGTAATGGTGTAAGTGGGCCGATAGGCCACTCGCCGACCCATGGGCCGGGAATACGCTCAAAATGTATCGTTATATTGGGGAGAATATGGAGGCGGCACGCTTATGTGGCGCTTTCACGCGCGCCGCGGACGTCCGGCGGCGTACGCCATCAGGCTGCCTGCATCGGCTAGTGCATCGAGCGCCCAGATACCGTCGATGATCGCTTGTGCGTCGCAGCCGGTGCCGCCATAAGCGCAGAGTTCGCGCAGCTTGCCTTCCAGATCGGCATCCGAAAGCGGGTTGGCGGCCGCGCCGCGCGCGGCGGCCACGCGGTGCGCGAAGGCGCGGCCGTCATCGAGCGTGACGCGGACCTCCACCGCGTCGATGCTGCAGCTGTCGTCGTCGTGGAAGTGCAGACGCGTGTCGAGCGCGTGCGCGCGCGGGTCCGCCACGGCGGCGTCGGAGAATTCGGCGAGACCGGCGCGCCCACGCAGCAGGCAGGTGGCGACGGCATGCTGGGCGCTGACCTGCGATTCACGGCCGCTGCGCGCGCCCGGACGATCGGTGCGCTGGCGCAGCAGCGGGTGACCCGTCAAATCCACGCGCGCCACGCGCGCCAGATCCGGCGTGGACAGCGCCGGGTCGCGGCGCAACACCAGGACCGCTTCGATGACCGCATTGAGCACGACGCCGCAGGGGTAGGGCTTGTAGGTATTGGTGCCCAGTTCCCAGCGCTGGCCAAGATCACCGGTGAGTTGTTCGGGTATCGGCGCATCGGACAGCACATTGAGCACGCCGCGTGGTCCCTCGATCGGCTGGTCGGGCCCCGTGTAGCCTTCCCGCGCGAGCAGGGCGGACAGCAGGCCGTTGCGGGCCGAGTTGCCGACGGCGATGCTCTTGGCCATGGTGCCCAGGGTTTCGACCAGCCCGCCGGTCTGGTTACCGGCGCAGGCCAGCGCCCAGGCGGTATGGCGCGTATCCAGGCCCATCAGGCGGGCGGCGGCGATGGCCGAGCCGAACACGCCGCAAGTAGAGGTGATATGCCAGCCCCGCGCATAGTGTCCCAGGGTCAATGCATTGCCCATGCGGCATTCGATTTCCGCGCCCAGGATGAACGCATGCAGCAACCGCGCGCCGCTGACGGGACCGGTCTGCGCCAATGCGAATACGACGGGTGCCACCGGCGCCGTGGGATGAATGATGGTGGGAGGATGGGTGTCGTCGAAATCGAAAACGTTGGCGGCCATGGCGTTCAGGCTGGCCGCGTGCAGGATGTCGGTGCGCGTGCCCCGTCCGATGACGGTGGCCTGCCCGCCGGCGCTGAACGGTGCGAAGACGCGTGCGGCGATATCCAGTGTCGGGTCGACCGCGCCGGCCAGCGCAACCGCGAAATAGTTCAGCAGCGAGCGCTTGGCTTCATGGCGCACGGTGTCGGGGATGTCTTCCCAGCGCCATTCGGCGCCGAAGCGGGCAACGCCGCGAGTGACGGGACCGAAGGTGTCCTGGCCTGCGGGGTGGTTCATGTCTGCTCCATTGTCGGTTTTTTGATAATACAATCATACCGAAATGCGAATGCCATACCGGAGACAAGAAAAGCCATGGAGACGGAAAACGCGCTTACGCCATCGTTGCGCGGCAAGCGTGCGCTGGTGACGGGTTCGGTGGCGGGCCTGGGTTACGCCATCGCCAACAGGCTGGCCGGCGCGGGTGCCGATGTGATCCTGCACGGACTCGAGCCCGAACAGGTGGCGCGGGATGCTGCCAGCCGGCTGGCGCGCGAGACGGGCGCGCGGGTAGTGCTGTCGCGCGCGGACCTGAACGACGTCGGCCAGATCGAGGCGATGATGGCCCAGGCCGATCAGGACCTTGGCGGTATCGACATTCTGGTGAACAACGCGGTGGTCAGGCATTTCGCGCCGGTCGACCAGCTGCGTACCGCGGATTGGGACGAGGCGCTGGCCGTGAACCTGTCCGCCGCCTTCCACACCGTGCGGCTATGCCTGGCCGGGATGCGCGCGCGTGGATGGGGGCGCATCGTCAATATGTCGTCGGTCTACGGCGCCGGCGCGATCAAGGACAGGATCGCCTACATCACCACCAAGACGGCGCTGATCGGCATGACGCGCGCCATTGCCATCGAGACCGCGCGCACGGGCGTGACCTGCAATGCATTGATGCCTGGCACGGTGCCCACGCCGCCGATCCTGGAACGCATGGCCGGCATCGCCGCAGCCCAGGGGATTTCGGAAGCCGAAGCCGCGGCGCATTATCTGGAGTCGCGTCAGCCCACGGGACGCTTCGTGGCGATGGACAGCGTGGCGGCCATGGTGATGCTGCTTTGTTCGCCGGCCGGTGCCGACATCACCGGCGCCATGCTGCCGGTGGACGGCGGCTGGACGGCAGCTTGATTTCACACACGTTGCGATAGACGGAGACGATGATGAACGACAACGCAAAACCCGCACTGGGGTTCGTGGGGATTGGACGCATGGGGGCACCCATGGCGCGTCGCCTGCTGGAGGCGGGCTACCCGCTGACGGTCTACGACACTCAGGCCCACGCCATGCAGGCCCTGGTCGCGCTGGGCGCGCGGGCGGCGGAATCGCCGCGCGCGGTGGGCGACGCCGCGGCTATCGTGCTGGTGTCGCTGCCCAAGCCCGAAATCGTCACCGAGGTTGCCCTGGGTGCGCAGGGGGTGGTGCATGGCAAGGCGGTGCGCATTGTCGTCGACCTGTCGACCTCGGGCGCGCAGGCGGCGCAGCACCTGGCACGGGGGCTGCGCGGACGCGGCATCGCGTCTATCGATTGCCCCGTCAGCGGCGGGGTGGGCGGCGCGGAGAAGGGCACGCTGGCCCTGATGCTGTCCGGCCCGCGCGATGCGTACGACTCGTTATCCGACGTGCTGGCGGTGCTGGGCAAGCCCTTCTACATCGGCGAGCAGCCAGGCCTGGCGCAGACCATGAAGGTCATCAACAACCTGGTGTCGGTGACGGCGCTGGCGGTCACGTCCGAAGCGCTGGTGATGGGCGTCAAGGCAGGGCTGGATCCGGACATCATGGTGCAGGTCATCAATTCCGGCTCCGGCCGCAGCAATTCCTCGGAAGACAAAATTCCCAAATACGTGTTGACCCGCAACTTCGGCTTCGGCTTCGCGCTGGGGCTGTCGGTCAAGGATGTGCGGCTTTGCCTATCGGAAAGCGAGGCGATCGGTGCGCCGCTACGCGTGGGAAGCGCGGTGCGCGACCTGCTGGACGATGCCTTGGTCCGTCTGGGCGAGCAGGCCGATATGACCGAGATCGTGCGCCTGGCGGAAGAGGCCGCGGGCGTCGAGGTTCGCGGCAAGGCGGCCGGTAAAGCTTGAAAACGGGTGCCATGTCCCCGCAAGGGGGATGAAACCCCTCTCTTGTGGTTCACCGATGGTATCGATACCATTTATTCCTTACCCTGGCTTCGGCAGCGCGATTCGTTCCCGGATTCGACGCCACGCTTGGTGATCCATACGGATCACCCACCATTCAAGATCAAGGAGACAACCGTGACCCGTTCTGAAAAATTCCGCGAGCTGCTCAAGCAACCGCCATTCGTTTGCATGGGCGCCCATGACGCCGTGACCGCCATGCTGGCTGAGCAAGCCGGCGCGCCCGCCATCTTTGTCAGCGGTTTCGTCGCGTCCGCCATCGTGGCCGGCAAGCCCGACGTGGGTCTGCTGTCGCAGACCGAAATGTTCGAGCACATCCGCCGCATCTGCCGGGCAACCACCGTTCCTGTGTTCGCCGACGCCGATACCGGCTATGGCGGCGTGCTGGATGCACAACGTACGATCCAGCTGTGGGAAGAGGCCGGCGCATCCGTGTTGCATCTGGAAGACCAGGCGGTGCCGAAGAAATGCGGCCACTTTGCCGGCAAGCAGCTCGTTTCCAAGGAAGAAATGCAGCAAAAGCTGCGCGCCATGCTGGACGCGCGCACGGACCCGAATTTCTTTGTCGTGGCCCGCACCGATGCCATTGCCGTGAACGGCTTGTCCGACGCGCTGGAGCGCCTGGAAGCCTATGCGGAA
>DATJHN010000292.1:0-28329 GCA_035493915.1 Bordetella sp. | reverse complement strand
CTGCGCGCGCGGGCAGCAGTTCGGTTTCGTGCGGACGGAAGGCGATGTCGTCGGTGCCTTGAACCAGCAGGCCGTCTTGCAGTCCCGCCTTCAGGCGGCAAAGCGTGCCGAGGAAGCCGCCGACGAAAGCCGTGGCGGGCGCGCGATACAGCGATTCCGCCGTACCGATCTGTTCCAGGCGGCCCGCGGACATGACGGCAATGCGGTCGCCCAGCATCATGGCCTCTTCCTGGTCGTGGGTGACGATGACCGTGGTGATCGCCAGCTCGCGCAGCAGCTGCGCGAGTTCGACGCGCAATTGTTCGCGCAGTTTGGCATCCAACGCGGTCAAGGGCTCGTCCAGCAGCAGCACGCGCGGCTGGATGGCCAGGGCGCGCGCCAGCGCGACGCGCTGCTTCTGGCCGCCGGAAAGCTGGTCGATGCGGCGGTCGGCGTATTGCTCCAGGCGCACCAGTTCCAGCATCCGCGCGACGCGCGCGGTGCGCTCGGCCGGCTGCATGCCGCGCACGCGCAGGCCGTAGCCCACATTGCCGGCCACCGACATGTTGGGAAACAGCGCGTAGTTCTGGAACACGACGCCCACGCCGCGCGCCTGGGGCGGCAGCGCGGTAACGTCTTCGTCGTCGAAGCGGATGCGGCCGCCCGCATCGGGTGCCTCCAGGCCGCACATCATGCGCAGCAAGGTCGTCTTGCCGCAGCCGGAAGGCCCCAGCAGGGCCAGCGTCGTACCGCCGGCCACGTCCAGGTCGATGGCGTGCAGCGCGCGTGTACCGTCGGGCCAGGTTTTCGCGCATTGATGCAGCGTGATCGATACGGGCTCGGACAGTGGACTGCCCTCCTGTCGCTGCGCGACGCCTCCCCGAGGGAGGGCAGCGCGCCCTTCGGGCGGCCGCGCGGGCGCGCTCATTTCGCCTCCTGTAAGTCAAGCGTAGAGGGAGCAGCCTGGCCGCGCGGTTCGGCGCGGCGGTTGGTCGCCGCGGAGCGGCCGGCGAACCATTGCAGGCCCAGCAGCAGGGGCATGATCATCAGCAGGAACACCAAGGTATAGGCGGAACCGACCTCCAGGCGCATCGACGCGTAGGCGTCGGCCAGGCCGACGGGCAACGTCTTGGTCAGCGGAGTGTGCAGCAGCCAGGTCAGGTTGAATTCGCCGACCGACAGCGTCAGCACGGTCAGCGCTCCGGTAAGGATGCCGGGCATGGCATTGGGAACGACGATATGGAAGAAGCGCTGCGCGCGCGACGCGCCCAGAGTGGCCGCCGCTTCATCCAGCGCGGCCAGTCCGGCCAGGGCCATGCTGGCGCTGGCCGCGCGCACCATGAAGGGCAAAGTGAACAGCACATGCCCGATGACGATGAATGCGACGCTGCGGCGCAGGCCGCCGAAGGCACCCCAGGAAACGATCAGCGCCAGCGCCGTCGCCAGGCCGGGCACCGCCACGGGCAACGTCAGCAGTGCCTCGAAAGCGCCGGCCAACCGTCCGCGATGCGCAGTCAGCGCCCATGCCGCCGGCACGCCGGCCAGCAGGCAGACCGCCAGCGTGGCCACCGCCACGGCCAGCGAGCGCCACACCGTATCCGAATACATATCCCAGACCTGGGCTACCCAGCGCAGCGTCAGGCCGCTGGACAGCCCGACAAAGCCATTGCGCGTCAGGCCGGCAAGCACGGACATGATGACGGGCCCGATCAGAAAGACGGCGACCACCAGCGTCGCCAACAGGCCCAGGCGCGATTCAACGGAAGATGGCCTCATCTGAATTCTCTTTTACAGGCCGATGCGGTCGGTGCAGTGTGAGGGCATTTCCCGCCGCCGGGCCGCCCCAAGGCGGGAAACGCCCCCTCGGGGGGCAGCAAGCCGACGGAGTCGGCGCAGCGTGGGGGTCCCCATCAAGCCGCGGCGCCGGCGCGTTCGCCGGACAGGCTGTGCGCTACGTACAGAATCGCCCAGGTCACGCCGCCCAGCACGATGGACAGGGCGGCCGCCACGGGGATGTTGGCGTAGTTGGTGAACTCGTTGTAGATGGTCACGGGCAGCACGTCGATCTGCGTGCCCAGCGTGAACACCGTGCCGAAGGCGCCCATGCTGGTGGCGAAACACATGGCGCCGGCCGCGGCCAGGGCCGGCCGCAGCGCGGGCAATTCCACGTCGGCGAAGCGGCGCCAGGCGCCCGCGCCCAAGGTGCCGGCCGCCTCCAGCATGGCGGGGTCGATCTGCGACGCGGCGGCCTCTACCATGCCGATGGTGCGCGGCAGGGAAAAATACAGATAGCCCAGGAACAGGCCGGCCATCCCATAGGCGAACACCAGCGGCTCTCCGGTAAGCCAGTTCGACACCGTGCTGGCCACGCCCTGGCGCCCCGCCAGCAGAATGATCAGGAAGCCCACCACCACGCCCGGAAAAGCCAGCGGGAAAGTCAGCATGCCCATCAGCAGCCCGCGCCCGGTAAAACGCGGATGCGCGGCCAGGAAGCGGCCGACGGGCAGCGCCACCACCAGCGTCGCGAGCGACGCCGCCAGCGACAAAGCCGCCGTATTGAACAGGCTGCGCCAATACTGCGCGTGCGTGATCACCGTCCAATACGCATTGGCACCGTCGCGCATGGTAAAGCCGGTCACCGCCAGGCGCGCCATGGGCAGCAGCCAGAACGCCAGGAACAGCGCCGCGGCCGGCGCGGCGAACAGCATCCAGCCGCGGCGCCTCATATCAGTTCACTTCCTTGGCATAGCGTTCGGAGAACGCGCGCTGCACCGCGGCCATCTTGCCGTAGTCCACGGTACCGGCCCGCGCATATTCCGAAGCCGGCAGGAACTTCTTCTGCGCTTCGGGCGATATCGCGCTGGGACGAACGGGCCGCAGATAGGCGTTGGCCCAGATGGCCTGGCCTTCATCGGACAGCGTAAAGTCCAGCACCTTGCGGCCGTTGTCCGCATGCGGGGCGTTGGCGACCAGGCTCATCACGTAGGGCACCGCGATCGTGCCTTCCTTGGGAATGACGAACTGCACGTGCGCGCCATCCTTGTACTTGGCGCGGTAGGCATTGAAGTCGTAGTCGATCAGGATCGGAATTTCACCCGACAGCACGCGCGCGTAAGCGGTCTGCTTGGGCACGATGGGTTCGTTGGCGCGCATTTTCTTGAACCACTCGATCGCGGGACCGAAGTTGTCCAGGCTGCCGCCCATGGCCTGGTTGATGGCCACGGCGCCGACATAGCCGACGAAGGCCGAGGCCGGATCCAGATAGCCGACCATGCCCCGGTATTCGGGCTTGAGCAGGTCCTGCCAGGATTGCGGAACCGGCTTGCCATGCAGGGCGTCGACATTGACCATCAGGCCCAGAGTGCCCGAATGGATGGTGAACCATTTGCCGTCGGGGTCTTTCAGGCCCGCGGGAATGTCATCCCAGTGCGCCGGCTTATAGCCCTGCACCAGATTGTCCTGCACGGCCTGGATGCCGAACGTCACGCCGAGATAGGTCACATCGGCCACGGGGTTGGCGCGCTCGGCGGCCATGGACGCCAGCGCCTGGCCCGAGTTCTTGTTGTCGCCGGGCACCTGGATGCCGGTCTTGTCCTTGATGGCCTTGAGCTCGGTGGCCCAGTCGGCCCATTCGGGCGGGCAGTTGTAGCAGACGGCATTTTGCGCATGCGCGGCGGCGCCCATCAGGCCCAGGGCCAGGATGGCACCGCGCAGGGCCTTGTTCAGGAGTTGCGGCATTTCGGCATTCCTTATTCGGAAGGACAGGGGGAAGCGGCCGCCACGGTGCGGCCGGTGATCAAGCGGTGCGGCAGGCGCAGCGACAGCGGTTCGGCGGATTCGCCGCGCAGGCGCGCCAGCAATTGCGCGCAGGCGCGCGCGCCGATGTCGCGGCTGGGTTGTTCGACGGTGGTCAGCGGCGGCACCATCAGCTTCGCGAAATGCATGCCATCGAAGCCGCAGACGGACAGGTCTTCCGGCACGCGCAGGCCCAGGCCGCGCAGTTCAGCGATGGCGGACGCCGCCAGCAGATCGTTGGAGCAGAACAAGGCGGTGGGCGCGGGACGCTGCCGCAAAACCTGGCGCAGCAGCTCGGCATCCGCCGCAGTGTGCAGCGGCATGGAAAGATGCACGGGCTGCGGAAGCCCCAGCTCGCGGGCGCAGGCGCGCGCGCCCTGCAGACGGCGCCGCGCGCGGTCGGAAGCCGCCAGCGGTCCGGTCACCAGCGCGATGCTCGAGTGGCCTTCGCCGGCCAGCCAGCGCACCATTTCGCCCGCGGCCGCCGTGTTGTCCACCGACACGTGGGGGTGCGAAGCGGATTCGTTATAGACCAGGACGTAGGGCCGCCCGTCGTGGGCCAGTTCGCGCAACGTCGCGCTGCGGGCCGCGTTGGCGACGGTCAGCAGCACGCCTTCCACCTGATGATCGATCAGGCTGTGCACCGCTTCGGCTTCGCGCGCCACGTCATAGCCTGTCGTCGTGACCATGATGCTGTAGCCGTTGGCGTGCGCCCAGGCCTCGGCTCCTTCGAAGCATTCGGCGAACACCGGATTGCTCAAAGTGGGCAGCGCCATGCCGATGGTGCGGGTGCTGCCCGAACGCAGGCTGCTGCCGACGCGATTCGGGCGAAAGCCGAATTTCCGCGCCACTTGTTCGATGCGGCGCAAGGTGTCGGGCCGTAGCAGCTCGGGCCGGTTGAAGGCGCGCGAAACCGTCGCCGGTGACACACCCGCGTCACGCGCGATGTCCAGAATCGAGGGCCGGTGCAGGGATTTGCTGGCCACGGGTGGCGGTCTCTGTTTGGTTGAAATCGTTTTCACTTTAGGCGCCGCGCATGACACCGTTATTGCAGCGCGGTACCGCCGCATGGCCGTTTGTGGCCGTTCAGTTTCATGCAAGCATCGGCATTTCCGGCCCCGCTTTCGGGGGAATACACGGATAGTCTCGGCGCAGGGGACTGGCACAATTGCTGCTAGGAAGGGACGGCCCCACGCACACGTGGGGCCGCGAGAAGATCGCGCTGCCGCGCTTGGCGCAAGACGGCGTGGGCTGGGGATGTTTTGAATGGCTATTGTTTTGAATCGTTTGACGGCGCTCGATGCCGTCCGCATGTTGCAGCGGCGCGAACTATCGGCAGTGCAGTTGATGCGCGCCTGCTTTGCGCGCATCGAACAGCGTGAAGACAGCGTGCACGCATGGGCCGCTCTCGATAAGGATGCCGCGCTGGCCCACGCACAAGCGCTGGACAACGGCCCTATCACGGGACCGCTGCATGGTCTGCCGTTCGGCGTCAAGGATCTGTTCGATACGCAGGACCTTCCCACCACGTACGGATCGCCTATCTACCGGGACCATCGTCCCGAAACGGATGCCGCCGCCGTGACCCGCTGCCGCCAGGCCGGCGCGCTGATGGCCGGCAAAACGGTCAGCACGGAATTCGCCACGTTCAAGGCGCCGCTGACACGCAACCCGCACAACACCGCCTATACGCCCGGCGGCTCATCCAGCGGTTCGGCGGCCGCCGTGGCCGACTTCATGGTGCCCTTCGCGCTTGGTACGCAGACCGCCGCGTCGGTGATCCGTCCCGCCGCCTATTGCGGTGTGGTGGGTTTCAAGCCCAGCTTCGGCGCCATTCCCCGCGACGGCATCAAATCGCTGGCGCCCTCGCTGGACACGGTGGGCTGCTTCACGCGCACGGTGGACGATGCCGGCCTGGTTGCCTCGGTGCTTATGGACAAACCTGAATTGCGCCGCCTGAACTACGACGGCCCGCCGCGCGTGGGTATCTACCGCACGCCGCAGTGGCGCCATACGCTGCCCGAGACACGCGATGCGATAGCGCAGGCGGCCGATACGCTGGCGCGTGCCAGCGCGGTGGTGCAGGAGGTCGATCTGCCGCCGGAATACTGCGCGCTGGTACAGCTGCAGTCGGACATCATGGCCTACGAGGCAACGCGTTCGCTGGCCGTGGAACGTGAACAGCATGCCAGCCAGATCAGCCCGGGGCTGCTGGCCCTGCTGCAAGGCGGCGCCACCATCGACACCGCCAGGCATCAGGCCAATCTGCAGCGCGCGGGCGATCTGTACACCCGCGTGTGCACCTGGTTCGAACGCTTCGATGTCCTGCTCACGCCCAGCGCGACGGGTGAAGCGCCTTTCGCCGACCAGGGAACGGGCGATCCGCTGTTCGGGCGCGTGTGGACGCTATTCGGATTGCCGTGCGTGCATCTGCCTTTCGCCACGGGACCGCATGGGCTGCCGGTGGGATTGCAGGCCGTGGGTCCGAAAGGCGACGATTACCGCCTGCTGTGCATCGCCAAGTGGATGCACGACAGACTGCGGCCGCAGGGCTGAACAGAGGGTGGTTCGCATGCGGGCCACGGAGCCGCCCAGCCGCGCCGCGTTCCGCACGATTCCCGTTGTTCAGTAGCCGACCGTCAAACTGGGAAGATCGATCGTGATGCGCGACCGCCCCAGCGCCAGTGCGGCATGGTGGGCGAACTCCTGGGCGCGGCGGGCATCCAGCGCCAGCAGGTCATAGCCCAGGGCATCGGCCACGCCCAATATCTTGTCCAGCAGCAGGACCTTGCCGCTGGGCCGCAAGGGTTCGCAGCCGAAGGATTCCCAGTTCTTGTCGAACCATTCGCGCGCCCGCGCCGCGCCTTCGGGCGTGGGCTCGACCTGCGCGATCAGATGGACGGCCCGGCGGGCATCGTAGAGGATGGAAACGTCTGCGCGCATGCGGATTCCTTGTGCCGCGCGGGCGCGGCGGTTGCCCAGCATCGTTCCGGCACGGCATCCGCCGTGTAAGGATCATGCGCTCGCCCGTCCTTTACCAGGACGAAGCGGATTCCCAGGTCACGTCCACACCCTTGGCCTGCGCTTTTCTCATCAGGTCCAGCAAGGGATACGCGCGCTGCCGCATACCCACCGGACGCGCCATCGAATGCGTAGGCGGATGCGGTTCGTCTTGATGATCCTGATGATCCTCGGGGTGTTCGGGTGCGAGCGCCACCGCTTTTTCGATACCGGCGATGGCAGGCCCCAATTGCCCGGGCGTGAAGACGCCGCGTTCCGGAAATGCATCGGGCACGGACTTTCCCGCGGCCCGCAGCAAGGGCTTGGCGTGATCGGAAAGCATCAGGACTTCCGCGCCGGCTTTCGAGCGAAACGAGATCAGCATAATGTTGTTCCAGGGTCTTTCACTAGAGATGAATCCATACACTACCCCAACGCGGCAAGGCTGCCAATCGCACGCTGGCAGCATGACGCCGATGGGCAGCGCATGGGGCGCCGGCCGCGCGCGTCCATGGAGCGCGATGGATGCGGACAGGAAGGAAATATGTCTTTAGACCGGGCTGTACCGGCGTGGCCGCCGCGGTGTTCGCATGCGCGGCCGCGACGGCCTGGATCACGCCCGCACGCGCCGGATCCACGGCTGTCGCGGCGCAACGTGAAACAAGCTGCACCGCATCACGACTGGGGCAGCCTTGTCCAGGCGGCGGCACGGCGGAGCAAGGCGCGCCGCTGCCGGTGCTGAACCTGGGCGCGGGCAATCCGGTCCACCTGGTCACCGGCAACAAATACCAGCGCGAAGTCGATCTGCCCGGCGCCGGTCCCGGCGCGTTCCTGGAAATTGTTCGGCATTACAACGCCATGGATCCGCGCGCGGGGACGCTGGGGCGCGGCTGGATGCTGTCCTACGACACGCGGCTGTATACGCATGCGGCGGATGGGCTGGTGCAGATCGCACAGGCGGACGGCAGCCGCATGGATTTCCTTTGCGACGCGGCCTGCCGGCCCTTGGCGCATGCGCAAGGCAGGCTGGAACGCCAGGTCCGGCCAGATGCACCTGACGACGCGCGCAATGCCGGTGCCAGTGCGGGTGCGGGTGTCGATGTCGCCCCCAACGCCAACGCCTCGGTTGGTATCACGCTGGCCCATTGGCGTTGGCACTGGCCGGACGGACGCATATTGCATTTCGATGCAGCTGGCCGGCTGGCACGCATCGATGCCGGCGAACGCCACATCCGCATCCTGCGCCACGCCCGCCCAGGCGCAATGGCGGGCGCCATCGCCGAAGTCGTGGACGAAACAGGCGTCGCCTTGCGCTTCGTGTACGAAACCGGCCTGGCCGGCGCGCGGTTGGCACGCATCGACACGCCTTTCGGCGCTTATGTGTACAGCCACGACATGCCGCCGGCCCAGGCCGTGGGATTCGGCGGCTGGCGCTTGACCGGCGTCGTGCATCCGCCGGGATGGCGGCGTGAATATCTCTACGAATCCGCATTGCAGGGCGGCAATCCTTATCTGCTGACGGGCATCGCGTGGCGAACGGCGGCGGATGCCGCGCCGCTGCGGACCCATGCCTGGGCGTACGACGCGCGGGACCGCGCCATCCTGTCGACGCACGGTTTGCCGGCATCAGCACGCGATCGCGTCGAAATCAGTTATCTGGCGACACCGGGTCGTGACGGCGCGGCAGGCTTGACCCGCGTGCACGGAAATGCGGGCACGACGGACTTCCACACCGCCATCCGCGGCGGACAGGCCGTGCTGCTGGGCGTGAATGGCACAGGCTGCCCCGGCTGCGCCGCTCCGGGGTTGCGGGCGGATTACGATGCGCGCGGACGGCTGACACGCCTGAACGGCGTGCATCTGACGCGGACCGCCAGCGGTGCGCTGACAGGGCTGCGCGACACCGGCTCCGGATGGCCGGGCCTGTCCTTATCGTTCGCCCTGCCAGGCACTCCGGACGCCCGGAGCGGGAGCGGCCAATTGGTGGCGTGGGCTTCCGATGCCACAGGCACGGAAACGCGGCGATGGGACAAAGCCGGGCGAGTCATGGAACGGCGCTACGCCAACGGCGATGTCTGGCGCCATGCCCATGACGGCGACGGGCGGCCGATCGAAATCATCATGCGTTCGGCGGCGGGGGCCTTGCGCACCGCGATCACATGGCGCGGCGCCGTTCCCGCGCGCGTCGAACACCCGCACGAGCACGAGACGCGCCGCCATGACGATCACGGGCGGCTGGTCGCGCGTACCGTGCATCGTCCCGCTCTGGCCATGGGCGATGCGGCTTATGGTTATCGCGAAGGCTATGCGTGGGATGCACACGGCCGCCTGAGCCGGCACGAGCTGCCGGAAGGCGGACGGCTGACATATGCGTACGATGCCGCCGGCCGCGTGGCACGCATCGCCTGGGAAAACGGCGGCGCGATCCATGAATTGCTGCGCGCGCTGCCCGACGGCGGTTATCGGCACGGCAACGGCCTGCGCACGCTCGGCCTGCTGCGGCATGGCAGCCTGGATACCCTGGCGGTGGACGATCCGTCGACGCCGGAGCGCCCGCCGATATTGCTGCAACGCCTGCGCTACGACCCGGCTGGCCGCATCGCGGGTGAAACGCTGCGCGTGGACGGCTGGCACGCCGTGTTCGCCTATGGCCACGACGCCGATGGCCGTCTGGCCGCCGCCGCTGCTACCTTGCGCGGCGCAAGCGGCATGGCGGGATCCGGCGAATCGCGTATTTCCCCGGAGCCGCGCACCGCCAGGGAAAAAGGCGCCACCGAAGAGCATGTTTTCGATGGAGCCATGCACGCCTGGCGCCATGCATGGCGGCCGGCCGGAGACGCGCTGGCAACGCAGGAAGACGCGTCGACCCGCATCCACCGCACGCGACGCGATGCCAGCGGACTGCCCGCCGCGCAGGGCAACCTGCGGCTGCAATACGGTCCCGATAGAAGACTGGCCAGCGTGGCGCGCGGCCGGACGGTACTGGCGCGTTATACGCACAATGCCTACGGCGAACGCATCCGCCGCCGCGGCGGCGGGCGCGCGGAGGACTACCTGTATGCGTTCAACCGCCTGGCCGCCATCGCCGGCACGCTTGCCACCGGCGGCGTGGGCATCACGCGGCGCTTCGTATATGCGGGCTGGGTGCCGGTCGCCATGATCACCTACCCGCGACCACGCCCTCTGGGCGGCGTCGGTGGCCCGGCGCCCGACCCCGTGTTCCATGCCATACACGCGGACGCCATCGGCATGCCGCACGCCATCACCGATGCCGCTCGACGGGTACGCTGGCGGGCGCTGTGGTCGCCCACCGGCACCGCCATCGCGATCGACGGCGAGCTGTCCATGCCGCTGCGCCAGCCCGGCCACCTCCACGATCCCGCGACGGGACTGCACGACAACTATCTGCGTACCTACGATCCCCAGGCAGGCCATTACCTGGAGCCGGATCCCGCCGGCCCCATGCCCGCCACGCAGGCCTACGGCTATGCGGACCAGCAACCTCGCCGCCATATCGATCCCCACGGCCTGCTGCTGTTCGCCTTCGACGGCACCAATCAAGACCGGGACGCGCGCACCAACGTCGCGCTGATGAGCGGCTGGTATGCGGGTGGAACGGCGTTCTATCACCGCGGCCCGGGCTTCGAATGGCCACGCACGGTGGACGCGGCCACGGGTGGTTCATCGCCTTCCATCCTGGAAACCCAATGGCGCGCGCTGTTGCGCGAAATCGCGGCCCGGAACCGCGGTGGCACCGTCTCGATCGACCTGCTCGGCTATTCGCGCGGGGCAGCCCTGGCCATGCACTTCGGCAACATGATCGCCGGCCGCCATCACGCGGGCCGCTTCTGGACGCGCGACCCCGCGATGGGCACGGTAAGCGCCTGCGTGGACCTGCGCTTCATGGGTCTGTTCGATGTGGTCGCGCAGTTCGGCGTACTGGGGTCGCGCAACACGGATTACAACCTTGCGGTATCGGCGGAATGGCGATGGGTGGCGCACGCCGTGGCCTTGAACGAACGCCGCCGGCTGTTCCCGCTGAGCCTGCCGCCCGAAGACAATCCCAACCTTGTGACCGCGCCCTTCATCGGTGCGCACGGCGATATCGGCGGCGGCTACCTGCCGCGCCCGGCCGCCCCCCAAACCGCGCGTCCGGGCGGCGATCTTTCGGATGTCGCGCTGGCATGGATGCTCAAACAGGCGGAGCGCGCCGGGGCCGCTTTCCTGCCGCCGCCCGCGGCGTTCCTGCGCGTGGACCATCCCGTATTGCATGACGAGCGCGGCCGGCGCGCCCGGCGCACCGATGAGGACCGCCCGGTACTCGAAGGCGCCGGCGACACGCTGATGGCGGCGCAGGGCGAACATGCACGGTATGGCGAAGCGGCGCGCGCGCAAGTCGAAGCCTTTATCCGCCGCGTGCGGGACTGGACTGAAACCGACGACTCGGCGGTGGCCGCCGTCGATATGGAAGGCTATCGAGGCTGGCTGCGGCAGACCCTGGATATGGTTGTGCCGTGACGCTGGAACAACAGGTGATAACAGTCGTACCGATGCGGGACCCGCGTGGAATATCGCCCCGGTCCCGCCGGCGCATCCTGGCGGGCGGCGCATGTGGGGCCGGAATCACAAGGTCAAATCACGTTATCATCCCGTAATTCGCGGCATTGCGTCCCGCCGCCTGTTTTCCCGTTTTTTCGAGTCCCCATGCTCCCAGAGCAACAGCACCTTCTCGTCTCCCTATTGCAAGACGCCGTCGGCACCCTGCTGCCGGACGCGCGGCCGAATATCCTGCTCGAACGACCCAAGGTCGCGGCGCATGGCGACGTGGCGACCAATGTCGCCATGCAAGTGGCCAAGGCAGCCAAACGCAATCCGCGTGAACTGGCCCAGGCCATCGTCGATGCCCTGGCGGCCGACGCGCGCGCGCGGGAAATCGTCGATACGGCCGACGTCGCCGGGCCTGGCTTCATCAATATCCGTATCACCGCCGCCGCGCGGCAGGCCGTGCTGGCCGCCATATCGCAACAGGGCGATGCCTACGGCCGCGCCGCGCGCCACGGCGAAAAAGTGCTGGTCGAATTCGTCTCGGCCAATCCCACCGGGCCACTGCACGTCGGCCACGCGCGCCAGGCGGCGCTGGGCGATGCCATCTGCCGCCTTTACGACGCCGCCGGTCACGACGTCATGCGCGAGTTCTACTACAACGACGCGGGCAACCAGATCCACAACCTGGCGATCAGCGTGCAGGCGCGCGCGAATGGCATCGGGCCGGACGCGGACGGCTGGCCCGAAGACGGCTACAAGGGCGAATACATCGCCGACATCGCCAGGGACTTCATGGCCGGCGCCGCGGTGCGCGCGGCCGACGGCGAAGAAATCGTGGCCACCGGCAAGGTCGACAACCTGCAAGACGTCCAGCGTTTCGCGGTGGCGTATCTGCGCCGCGAACAGGATCGCGATCTGCAGGCCTTCGACCTGAGCTTCGACAATTTCTTCCTGGAAAGCTCGCTGTACAGTACCGGCCGCGTCGAACAGACGGTCGCCAAACTGATCGCCAGCGGCCATACCTACGAACTGGACGGCGCGCTGTGGCTGCGCACCACCGAACTGGGTACCGGCGACGACAAGGACCGCGTGATGCGCAAGCGCGAAGGGGGCTACACCTACTTCGTGCCGGACGTCGCCTACCACGTGAACAAATGGGAACGCGGCTACCACCGCGCGGTGAACATCCAGGGCAGCGACCACCACGGCACCGTGGCGCGGGTACGCGCTGGCCTGCAGGCGCTGGACCTGGGCATACCCAAGGACTATCCGGCCTACATCCTGCACAAGATGGTCAAGGTGATGCGTGGCGGCGAAGAGGTCAAGATCTCCAAGCGCGCCGGCAGCTACGTCACCATGCGCGACCTGATCGATTGGGTGGGGCGCGATGCCGTGCGCTACTTCCTGATCCAGCGCCGCGCCGACACGGAATTCGTGTTCGACGTGGACCTGGCGCTATCGCAAAGCGATGAAAATCCGGTGTATTACATCCAGTACGCGCATGCCCGCATCTGCTCCATGGTCGGGCAGTCCGGCGAAAGCGAACAGGATATCGCCGGTGCCGACATCGCGCGGCTGACGGCGCCGACGGAGTTCGCGTTGATGCAGCGTTTGGCCGAATTCCCCGGCATCATCCAGCTCGCGGCGCAGGAACTGGCGCCGCATCACGTGGCGTTCTGGCTGCGCGACTGCGCCGCCGACTTCCACGCCTGGTACAACGCCGAACGCGTGCTGGTCGACGACGTCGCGCTCAAGCGCGCCCGTCTGCGCCTGGCCGCGGCCACCCGGCAGGTGGTGGCCAACGGACTGGCGCTGCTGGGCGTTTCCGCGCCCCAGCGCATGTAGGCTGCCATGGCTGCTAAACGCAAACCCGCGAAGCGATCGTCCGAACGCGGCAGCACGCTCTATGGGGTGCTGACCGGGCTGCTCATCGGCCTGATCGTGGCTGCCGCCGTCGCGTTCTATGTCACGCGCGCTCCGGTGCCTTTCGTCGACCGGGCCTCGCGCCATGCCGACCAGGCCCCGTTGCCGGACGTCCGCAACGCGCCCGACCCCAACGCCGGTCTGTACGGCCGTGACGGCGCCGCCGGCACCGCGCCTACCGGCCCCACGGCAACCCCGTCGCCGCCCGTGCCCGGCGCCCAGCCCTCCGCGCCATCCGGCCCCCAGGGTCCGGACGACCTGGGCGCGCTGATCGCCACGCTGCCGACCACACCCGAACCTGCCCGGGTGGCCGACAAACCCGCCGAAAAATCCGCGGAAAAGACGACGGAAAAGCCGGCCGAAAAAGCTCCAGCCAAGCCGTCCGCCCCCACGGCGGTGGCCAGCGCCAGCCCCACCGGCCGCGACACCGCCAAGGAAACCGGCGGCAAATATTTCCTGCAGGCCGGCGCATACCGCGCCGTCGACGATGCCGAGGCGCTCAAGGCGCGCATCCTGCTGATGGGCCTGCCCGTCGCCGTGCAGCGCGCGGAAGTCAACGGCAAGCCGATCAATCGCGTGCGGGTCGGGCCCTTCGCCCGCCTGGACGACATGAACCGGGCCCGTACCCGCCTGGGAGAAAACAAAATCGAAGTGGCGGTGGTCCGCCAGTAACGCGCCGGGCGGAACTCAGCCCGCCCGCGCCTGTCTCTACTGTCCTGGCTGCCCGCCACGTTCGGCCCATATCCTGCGGCCGGAAAGCCGGGCGTAATACGCCGGCAGCACACTCCTTAGACCTCAACCCGGGATCCAGACCGACATGTCCACACTGCTTACCCGCCTGCTGGCGGTATCCGCCCTAGCCGCCTCGGCCCTGTTCGCACCCGTCAGCCACGCCCAGGCCCCGCAGGCAGGCTCGCAGCAGCCCTACCAGGTCGTCAATCCGCCCATCCCCAGCGACCACGCGGGCAAGATCGAGGTCATGGAATTCTTCGCCTACACCTGCCCGCACTGCGCCGCGATGCAGCCCATGGTCGAAAGCTGGGTCAAGACTGCCCCCCCCGACGTGGTGCTGGTCCAGGTACCGGTGGCCTTCAATGCGGCGATGAAGCCGTTGCAACAGCTGTATTACACGCTGCAGGCCTTGGACCGCCCCGACCTGAACAGTAAGGTATTCATCGCCATTCACCAGGAGAACAAGCATCTGTTCACCAAGTCCGCGATGGCGGATTGGGTCGCGACGCAGGGCGTGGACCGCAAGAAGTTCGAAGACACCTTCGATTCGTTCTCCGTCAATACGCAAAGCGAACGCGCCTCGCAGTTGACCAAGCAGGCCAATATCGACGGTACGCCGTCCTACCTGGTGGGCGGCAAGTACCTGACGTCGCCCGTCATGGCCGGCAACAGCTACCAGGGCGCCCTGGACGAAGTAAACAAGCTGCTTCCGATGGCGCGCGACAATAAGTAATTGCCACCGGCGGATTCGATATACGCGGCATTCCGCGTGGCACCTCACGTGGCATTCATGCGCGGTATTGAAAAAGCGGCCTTCGCTTGTATGAACCGACCCCCGGGTCGGTTCGGCACCCAACTTTAGTGGGCAGCCGACATAAGCGAAGGCCGCTTTTGATTATTCCGCGGCCGACGCGGCCGCGCGGTCCAGCGCCTGCCGCAGATCGTCGATCAGATCCTGCGGCGATTCCAGCCCGATATGCAGCCGCACCAAGGCCAGGCCGTCACCTTGCCAATAGCGATGGCCGGCCAACCCCTGCGGCGATACCAGCTGCACCAGGCTTTCGAAGCCGCCCCATGAATAGCCGATACTGAACAGCTGCAGGCTGTCGACGAAAACCCGTGCCTGCGCAGGCGCCAGCCGCAGCGCCACGGACATCATGCCGTTGGACCCGCTGCAGTCGCGCCGCCAGAGCGCGTGCCCGGGATCGGACGGCAGGGCGGGATGATAGAGGCGCGCCACTTCCGGACGGGCCGCCAGGAATTCGCATACCTGCAAAGCGTTGCGCCCATGCTGCGGCATGCGCAGCGGCAACGTGCGCACGCCGCGCAGCGCCAGCCAGGCGTCGTCCGCGCTGATCGAATAGCCCATCGCATACTGGGTTTTGTTGATGCGCTGTGCCAGTTGTTCATCGTTGGTCACCACCGCGCCCAGCATCAGGTCAGAGTGCCCGCCCACGTATTTGGTACCGGCGACCACGGACACCTGCGCGCCCAGCGCCAGGGGCTGGTAGATATAACCGGAGCCCCAGGTGTTGTCGCTGACCAGCACCAGCCCGTGCCGGCGCGCCTTTTCCGCCAACGCGGGTATGTCGAGCATTTCGAACAGCAGCGACCCCGGCGACTCCACATACAGCAGGCGCGTGTTGGGGCGCACCAGCGCGTCGATGTCGTCGTAATTGGGCGCGAAATAGGTCACTTCGATGCCCAGCCGGCTCAGCACCGCATGGTCCAGTGTATGTACCGGGCCATAGACATTGTCGGCGACCAGGGCGTGCTCGCCGGCGGACAGCAGCGCCATGAAGGCCAGCGTAATGGCCGACAGCCCGGACGGCGCCAGATAGCAATGCGTGCCTTGTTCCAGGTGCTTGAACACATCCTCCAGCGCGACGTGCGTGTCCAGCACCATGCGGCCATAGGCGACAACGCGCTCGCCCGCGGCCTTGCGGCGTTCGGCGTTGTCCAGCGCGGCCAGGTTCTGGAAGCGCACGGTACTGGTGCGTACCGGCGGCAGCCCGACCGGCGCGGCGCCTGTAGCGGGGTCGAAATCGGCGATGCCGGTATGCTGCAACAGCGTGTCGAGATGCTTGGAATCAGAGGCCATGGGACATTGGAAAGCGGGTTGCCGATTCGCCTATGATGCCACTTTCGATGGCGGCCTTCCCCCGATGCCGGATATCCACACCTTGACTACGTTCTTCGGCATCGCCGTGCTGCTGGCGCTGTCGCCTGGACCGGATAACCTGTTCGTGCTGATGCAGTCCGCGTTATGGGGGCGCTCCGCGGGGCTGATGGTGGTGCTGGGACTGTGCACCGGCCTGCTGTTTCACACAGCCGCGGTGGCGGTGGGCCTGGCCGCGGTGTTCGCGGCCTCGCCGGTGGCATTCGCGGCGCTGAAATGGGCGGGCGCCGCCTACCTGGCCTACCTGGCCTGGCAGGCCTTCCGCGCGCCATCCGGCACCAGCGGGGGCGCCACGCCACCGCGCATGAAACCCGCCGCGCTCTACGCGCGCGGCATCGTCATGAACCTGACGAACCCCAAGGTACTGCTGTTCTTCCTGGCGTTCCTGCCGCAATTCGCCACGCCCGCGGCTGGGGCCGTCGGCCCGCAGATCATCGTGCTGGGCGGCGTTTTCATGCTGGCGACCTTGCTGGTGTTCGGCGCGATCGCATTCTTTTCCGGCGCGGCGGGCGCGATGCTGCAGCGCTCGGCCCGTGCGCAACGGATTTTGAATACTTGCGCGGGCCTGGTATTCGCCGGGCTGGCATTGCGCCTGGCAACGTCCGTGCGCTGATGCGCTGTCTGCCTGGACGCCCGTTTGCGTACTAATGCCTGGCTGTTTCCAATGTGGACAGGCCCTAGGCGACCACGAAACGCACCACGCCGTCGTCTCCCGCGCGACGGCTCAAGCGGCCTTCGAAGTACAGCGCATGCAAGTGCGCCAGCGCTTCGCCCATCGCGAATGTCAGCTGGTGCAGGTCCAGCTTGCGCTTGAACAGTACCGGAACGATGTCGGACGCGCTGCACGGTTCCACGCACGCGGCCATGACTTCGTCCAGCCGGTCCGCGTGATGGGAGTGCTGCTGGGCGATGCGTTCATGCAGGCCCTTGAAAGGACGCCCGTGCGACGGCAGCACCAGCGTATCGGCCGGCAGGCCGCCGTAGGCATCCAGCGACTGCAAATACAGCGGCAGGGGATTCGATTCCGGTTCGTAGCTGAAAACGCTGATGTTGGTCGAAATGCGCGGCAGCACCATATCGCCGGAAATCAGCACATTCAGCGCGGGACAGTACAGCGAGGCGTGCTCGGGCGCATGCCCATGCCCGACGATGACGCGCCATTCGTGCGTGCCGATGCGCACCTGGTCGCCATTCATGATGCGCGTGAAGCGCCCCGGCATGGCGGGCACCAGATTCGGGTAATAGCCCGCGCGGGCACGGATCTGCTCCTGTGCGTGCGGATCGGACAGGCCATGGCGGGCAAAATGCGCCACGGCGTCCTCGCCGCCGGCCCCCGCGGAACCCGCCGTGCCGCCGCGTGAAAACAGGCAGGCGACGGCATAGTCGGTCATCGTCATCCACAGCGGGACATCCCAGCGCCGGCAGATCCATTCAGCCAGGCCGACGTGATCGGGATGCATATGGGTTACCAGAACGCGCAGCACCGGCAAGCCGTCCAGCTGCTGGTCGAAGATGCGCTCCCACAGCGTCTTGACCTCGTCCCGGCTGATGCCGGCGTCCACCACCGTCCAGCCCTGGCGGCCGTCGATTTCATCGCGCACCAGCCACAGGTTGATGTGGTCCAGGGCAAAAGGCAGCGGCATGCGTATCCAGCGTACGCCGGGAGCGACCTCGCGGGCGATGCCGGGTTCGGGCTGGCTGTCACCCCAGGGATATTCCAGCTTGTGCTCATTCGGGTTCATGACGGCCTCTCCCAGCTTGACGGTAGCGTTCATCCCATCATAATTGACGTTTACGTAAGCTGCCAAACGCCATGTCACCCGTATCCTGGACTATTTCCGAACTCGCCCGCGAATTCGAAATTACGCCGCGCACGATCCGGTTCTACGAGGACCAGGGCATCGTCAGCCCGTCGCGCGATGGGCGCAACCGCATCTACGACGCACGCGACCGCGCACGCCTGAAGTTGGCGCTGCGCGGCAAGCGGCTGGGATTGCAGCTGGCCGAGATCCGTACGCTTATCGACATGTACGACGGCCCCGGCGACACCGAAGCACAGCAGTTACGCGAATACCTGGCCGTGCTGATCCGTCACCGGGAAACCCTGGAACGGCAGCGCCAGGACATCGACGACACCCTTGAGGAGATCGCCGCCCAGGAAGCGGACTGCCGCCGTTTGCTCGACAGTCACGACTAGGGGGGGATTTGCCTGCTCATGCGTGACTGTTTTGCGGTTTTGAACGGGCCCTAGCCCATCCAATGGGTCGTCCGCTTTCGGCCTGGTTCAACGCCACCTGGACATCGGCGCACCGGCTTATTGATATAACGTTTACGTAAACGTAATATAAGCGGCGCAGCATTGCATCCGGCGCGGCGGAAAGCGCAAGATGGCTGGAGCGCTGTCCCGGCGGCGCGCGTGACGCCCGGCGGCCAACCCGCCCGCGCGCTGCGATGCCAAAAAAATGCGAACACCCCACTACCTTGGAGACACGCATGGATATCCCTGGCTTGAGTTTTGACCTGGGCGAAGACCTGGATCTGCTGCGCGACAGCGTGCGACGTTTCGCGCAGGCCGAAATCGCGCCGCGGGCGGCTGAAATCGACCGCACCGACCAGTTCCCCATGGACCTCTGGAAAAAACTCGGCGATCTGGGCGTACTGGGCATGACCGCCGCCGAAGCCTACGGCGGCACGCAAATGGGTTATCTGGCGCACATGGTGGCGATGGAGGAAATCTCGCGCGCCAGCGCCTCCGTCGGGCTGTCCTATGGCGCGCATTCCAATCTGTGCGTCAACCAGATCAACCGCAACGGCACCGAAGCGCAAAAGCGCCGCTACCTGCCCGGGCTGATCTCCGGCGAACACGTGGGCGCCCTGGCAATGAGCGAGCCGGGCGCCGGTTCGGACGTCGTCGGCATGACCCTGCGCGCGGACAAAAAAGGCGATCGCTACGTGCTGAACGGCACCAAGATGTGGATCACCAACGGCCCGGATGCCGACACCCTGGTGGTCTACGCGAAAACCGACCCGCAGGCGCACCAGCGCGGCATTACCGCTTTCCTGGTCGAAAAAGGTTTTGCCGGCTTCTCCGTCGCGCAAAAGCTTGACAAGCTGGGCATGCGCGGCAGCCATACCGGCGAACTCGTCTTCCAGGACTGCGAGGTACCTGAAGACAACGTGCTGGGCCAGGTGAACGGCGGCGTCAATGTGCTGATGAGCGGCCTGGACTACGAGCGCGCGGTGCTGGCCGGCGGCCCGCTGGGCATCATGCAGGCCGTCATGGACGTCGTCATCCCCTATATCCACGATCGCAAACAGTTCGGCCAGGCCATCGGCGAATTCCAGCTCATACAGGGCAAGGTGGCCGATATGTACGCGAGCCTGCAGGCCTGCCGGGCGTTCTGCTATACCGTCGGCCGCAACCTGGACAACCTGGGCGCCGGCCACGTGCGCCGGGTGCGCAAGGATTGCGCCGCGCTGATCCTGTACACCGCCGAAAAAGCCACCTGGATGGCCGGCGAAGGAGTGCAGATACTGGGCGGCAACGGCTACATCAACGAATTCCCCACCGGCAGGCTCTGGCGCGATGCCAAGCTGTACGAAATCGGCGCCGGCACGAGCGAAATCCGCCGTATGCTGATCGGCCGCGAACTCTTCAACGAAACCGCCTGAACCAGGAGTCCATCATGTCCGATCCCATCGTTATCGTTTCCGTCGCCCGCACCCCCATGGGCGGCATGCTGGGCAGCCTGTCCGGCCTGGCCGCGCATGAACTGGGTTCCGTCGTCATCAAGGCCGCGGTCGAACGCGCCGGCCTGAAGCCCGAACAAGTGGACGAAGTCCTGATGGGCAACGTACTGCAGGCCGGCCAGGGCCAGGCGCCGGCGCGCCAGGCGGCGCTGGGCGCGGGCCTGCCGATAGGCGTGGCGTGCACCACCGTGCACAAGGTCTGCGGTTCCGGCCTGAAGGCCGCCATGCTGGGCCACGACCTGCTGATGGCGGGCTCGGCGCAGGTGGTGGTGGCCGGCGGCCAGGAAAGCATGAGCAACGCGCCCTACCTGATGCTGAAGGGCCGCCAGGGCTATCGCTACGGCCATTCCACCGTGTACGACCACATGGCGCTGGACGGTCTGGAAGACGCCTACCAGCGCGGCACCGCCATGGGTGTTTTCGCGGAAGACTGCGCGGCACGCTACGACTTCACGCGCGAACAGCAGGACGCCTTCTCTACCGAATCGCTGCGCCGCGCGCGCGCCGCCACGGAAGACGGCAGCTTCAAGTGGGAAATCGCGCCGGTTACCGTGGCGGGCCGCAAGGGCGACACCGTGGTGGACATCGACGAAGCGCCCACCAAGGCTATGCCGGAGAAAATCCCCACGCTGAAGCCGGCCTTCAAGAAGGACGGCACGGTCACCGCCGCCACGTCGGCATCGATCTCCGACGGCGCCGCGGCCATGGTGCTGATGCGCCAGTCCACCGCCGAAAAGCTCGGTGTGAAACCGCTGGCGCGCATCGTCGGCCATGCCCAGCATTCGCAGGAACCGCAGTGGTTCACCACCGCGCCCATCGGCGCGTTGAAGAACCTGTTCCAGAAAACCGGCTGGCGCGCGGAAGAGGTCGACCTCTATGAAGTCAACGAAGCCTTCGCCGTGGTCACGATGGGCGTCATGAACGACTTCAAGATTCCGCATGACAAGGTCAATGTGCACGGCGGCGCGACGGCCCTGGGCCACCCCATCGGCGCTTCCGGCGCGCGCCTGGTGACGACGCTGATCGGCGCCCTGCGCAAGCGCGGCGGCAAGCGCGGCGTGGCCACCCTGTGCATCGGCGGCGGCGAAGCCGTGGCCATGGCCATCGAGATGCTGTAAGGCGCGCGCCGGCCATGGCCATCATCGAATCGCGCATCAATCCGCGCGCGCAGGACTTCCAGGACAATGCGCGCGCCATGCAGGCCCAGCTGGACGACCTACATGCGCAGATGGCCGCGGCCGCGCAAGGGGGCGGCGAAACCGCCCGCGCGCGGCATGTCTCGCGCGGCAAACTGCTGCCGCGCGAGCGTGTCGAGCATCTGCTCGATCCGGGCACGCCCTTTCTGGAACTGTCGCCGCTGGCGGCGCACGGCATGTACGATGGCGATGCGCCCGCGGCCGGCCTGATCACCGGCATTGGCCGCGTGTCGGGCACCGAATGCGTCATCGTCTGCAATGACGCCACCGTAAAGGGCGGCACCTACTATCCGATGACGGTCAAGAAACATCTGCGCGCACAGGAAATCGCCGCGCAGAATCGCCTGCCGTGCATCTACCTGGTGGACTCCGGCGGCGCCTACCTGCCACGCCAGGAAGAAGTTTTTCCCGACCGCGACCACTTCGGCCGCATCTTCTACAACCAGGCCGTCATGTCGGCCGACGGCATTGCGCAGATCGCCGTGGTGATGGGATCCTGCACCGCCGGCGGCGCCTACGTGCCCGCCATGAGCGATGAGTCCATCATCGTGCGCGACCAGGGCACCATCTTTCTGGGCGGTCCGCCGCTGGTCAAGGCCGCCACCGGCGAGGAAGTCAGCGCCGAAGACCTGGGCGGCGGCGACGTGCATACGCGGCTGTCCGGCGTGGCCGATCACCTGGCGGCCGACGACCATCACGCGTTGCGGCTGGCGCGCGATGCAGTGGCGCGGCTGAATCTGGTCAAGCCGCAACCGCTGGCCCTGCAGCCCGCACTCGCTCCGCGCTACGACCCGCAGGAACTGAACGGCATCATTCCGGCGGATACGCGCAAGCCCTACGACGTGCGCGAAGTCATCGCCCGCATCGTCGACGATTCCGCCTTCGATGAATTCAAGGCGCGCTTTGGCCAGACGCTGGTAACGGGTTTCGCGCATGTGCACGGCATGCCGGTCGGCATCATCGCCAACAACGGCATCCTGTTCTCGGAGTCGGCGCAAAAAGGCGCGCATTTCATCGAACTCTGCGCGCAGCGGCGGATCCCGCTGGTGTTCCTGCAGAACATCACCGGCTTCATGGTGGGACGCAAGTACGAAAACGAAGGCATCGCGCGACACGGCGCCAAGATGGTCACCGCCGTCGCCACCGCGGCCGTGCCCAAGTTCACCATCCTGATCGGCGGGTCGTTCGGGGCCGGCAACTATGGCATGTGCGGACGCGCGTATTCGCCGCGCCTGCTGTTCATGTGGCCCAACGCGCGCATTTCGGTCATGGGCGGCGAACAGGCCGCCAGCGTGCTGGCCACGGTGCGGCGCGACGGCATCCAGGCCAGGGGTGGTACGTGGCCGGCTGACGAAGAAGAAGCCTTCAAGGCCCCGATCCGCGCACAGTATGAACGCGAAGGCCATCCTTATCATGCCACCGCGCGGCTGTGGGACGACGGCATCATCGCGCCCGCGGATACGCGGCGCGTGCTGGCGTTGGGCCTGTCGGCGTCCCTGAATGCGCCCATTCCGGAAACCCGCTTCGGCGTTTTCCGGATGTAGTGAAGCGCTCGCCCTCGCGGGTGCGCGGTCCGTTTGTGTAGTTCGTTCTTCAGGAGCCCGCGTGTTCTCAACCCTGCTTATCGCCAACCGCGGTGAAATCGCCTGCCGGGTCGCGGCCACCGCCCGCCGCCTGGGCATCCGCACGGTGGCCGTCTATTCGGACGCGGATGCGCAAGCACCGCACGTCGCGGCCTGCGACACGGCCGTGCGCCTGGGGCCGGCCGAGCCGCGCGCCAGCTACCTGCGTGGCGACCTGATCCTGGCCGCGGCGCAGGCGACCGGTGCCCAGGCGATCCACCCCGGCTATGGCTTCCTGTCGGAAAACGCCGGCTTCGCCGAAAGCGTGACCGCGGCGGGCATCGCCTTCGTGGGACCGCCCGCGGGCGCCATCGCCGCCATGGGAAGCAAATCGGCCGCCAAGCAGCTGATGGAAAAAGCTGGCGTGCCGCTGGTGCCGGGCTACCACGGCGACAAGCAGGATCCCGATTTTCTGCGGCACCAGGCCGATGCCATCGGCTATCCCGTACTGATCAAGGCCAGCGCGGGCGGCGGCGGCAAGGGCATGCGCATCGTGCAGAATGGCGCCGATTTCGCCGACGCGCTGGCATCGTGCCGGCGCGAAGCGGCGTCCAGCTTCGGCGATGACCGCGTGCTGATCGAACGCTATCTGCAAAAGCCGCGCCACATCGAAATCCAGGTTTTCGCGGATTCCCTGGGCCACTGCATCTATCTGTTCGAGCGCGATTGCTCGGTGCAGCGCCGCCACCAGAAGGTCATCGAGGAAGCGCCCGCGCCCGGCATGACGGAAGACCGGCGCCAGGCCATGGGCGAAGCCGCCGTCGCTGCCGCGCGCGCGGTGGGCTACGTGGGTGCCGGCACCGTCGAATTCATCGTCGAACCGGACGGCCGCTTCTACTTCATGGAAATGAACACGCGGCTGCAGGTCGAACACCCCGTGACCGAAATGATCACCGGCCTGGACCTGGTCGAATGGCAGCTGCGCGTGGCCGCCGGCGAGCCGCTGCCGGCGCGGCAACAGGACCTGCGCCTGCGTGGGCATGCCATCGAAGCGCGCATCTACGCCGAAAACCCCGACACCGGTTTTCTGCCGTCCATCGGCACCCTTCATTATCTGCATCTGCCGGCCCACAGCGCCTTCGCCAACGGTGCGGTGCGCGTGGATGGCGGCGTGCGCGCGGGCGATGCCATCACGCCGCATTACGACCCGATGATCGCCAAGCTGATCGTGCGCGGCGAAGACCGCGACACGGCGCGCACGCGCATGGCCCAGGCGCTGGCGCAGGTAAGGGTCGCCGGCCTGCACACCAACACCGCCTTCCTGGGCCGCCTGATGCGCGACGAGGCCTTCGCCGCCGCCGACCTGGACACCGGCCTGATCGAACGCCGCCGGGACACCCTGCTGCCTCCGGCGGGCGCCGCCGCGCCATCCATGCTGGCGCTGGCGACGGCCGCGTTGCTGGCGCGCGAAGGCATGGCGGGCGTGCACCGCGTCGATGACGCTGGAAAAGCGGATGGACATGGCCTGGGTGCGATGCCACCGCGCTTCGCGGCGGCGCTGGACCCCTGGGATGCCCGCGACGGCTGGCGCCTGGACGGACGCTACGAACGCAGCGTCCACTGGCTGGACCGGGATGCCCGGCGCACGGTTGTGCTGAAACGTGAGCACGGCGCATGGAACATGGCCCTGGACGATGGCACACCCCGGCCGCTGGCCTGGGATGCATCGCCGTGCGACGAGGCTGGGTCCGCGCCTGCCGGGTCCACGCTTGCTGGATCCGCGTCTGCTGGATCCGCCCCCCCGTCCGCCTCAACGGCCGGCGCGCGCGGGGAATCGCAGGCCTGGGAAATCCGTGTCGTCATGGGAGACGAAGATGTCCGCGGCACCGTGGCATGGCTGGGGGACGGCGCCCAGGTCTTTCACGACGGCGATGCGCGCCAGCTGCTGCTGGACGATCCCCTGGCGCACGCGGGAGAGGATCACGGCGAGCACGGTGGCGACATGACGGCGCCCATGCCCGGCAAGATCATTTCGATCGGCGTGCGCGCCGGCGAAACGGTACGCAAGGGACAGGCGCTCCTGGTCATGGAGGCCATGAAGATGGAGCACACCATCGCGGCGGCCACCGACGGCGAAGTGGCCGAGGTGTTCTACGCGGTGGGCGACCAGGTGCCGGAAGGCGCGGCGCTGATCGCCTTGAAGTAAAGGGTCAGACGCGCACTTCACTTAAGTGCTTCGCTAAAGCAAGCACTTCGCCAAAGTACTCCACCAAACAAAACGCCCCAAGGGTTGAACAAATGTCCAACCTTTGGGGCGCACATCAATCGCGGGGCCTGTTCCCGGCGGGTCGTCGATCGAGACGGCATGTACCGGGGAGAGTGCGATGAAGCCGCATCCGGCAGGATGCGCTGCTTCCGGGCTCCCGTCTTAGCCGCGCATCGCCGCAATCACGCCGTCCAGCGTGTCCAGCATCAGGTCGATTTCCTGCTCGGTCACGTTCAGCGCGGGCATGAAACGCAGCAGATTGCCGCGCGGCGCGTTCAGCAGCATGCCCTGCGGTTCCAGCTTGCGAGCGGCGTCGACGATGGCCGCGCCGTCGTCGCGATCCATCACCAGCGCGCGCAGCAGGCCGGCTCCGCGTTCGCCCTGCATGCCCCATTTGGCGGACAGCTTGAGCAGGCCTTCGGACAACTGGCGGGCGCGCGCCTGGACCGAGTCCAGGAAGCCCGGCGCGTTCAACGCGTCGAACACCGCCACGCCCACCGCCGTCATCAACGGATTGCCGTTGTAGGTGCCGCCCTGTTCGCCATGGGAAAACACGCTTACGTCCTGGCGCGCCAGCAGGGCGGCCAGCGGCACGCCGCCGCCGATGCCCTTGCCCAGCGTCATGATGTCCGGGGTGATGCCGAACTGCTGGTAGGCGAACATGGTGCCGCAGCGGCCCATGCCGGTCTGCACTTCGTCCACGATCAGCAGGATGCCGTGCTGGTCGGCCAACTTGCGCAGGCCCTGCATGAACTCCACGCTGGCGGGAATGACGCCGCCTTCGCCCTGCACGGGTTCCAGCATGATGGCCACGGTCTGCGCGTCGATCAGCTTGTGCACCGAATCCAGGTCATTCAGGTCGGCCTTGGGGAAACCATCCACCTGCGGGGCGAACATGGTGCCCCAGCCCGGCTTGCCCGACGCCGACATGGTCGCCAGCGTGCGGCCATGGAAGCCGTGATCCATGGTGATGATTTTGTACGCGCCATTGCGATTGACCTTGCCCCACTTGCGCGCCAGCTTGATGGCGCCTTCGTTGGCTTCCGCGCCGCTGTTGGTGAAGAACACGCGGTCGAATACCGAGGCCTGGGTCAGGCGTTGGGCGAGCTGCAGCGACGGTTCGTTGTAGTAGGCCGGCGAAGGATTCATCAGCTTGGCCGCCTGCTCGTTCAGGGCCCGCAGCATTTCCGGCGCGCCATGGCCCAGGCAGTTCACGGCCCACCCCTGGATGAAGTCCAGATATCGCTTGCCCGTGTTGTCCTCCAGCCAGGATCCCTGTCCTCGCACGAACACGAGGTCCGGGCGGGAGGTGATCTCCATGAGGGTGTTGACGTTGTACTGGCTGAATTCCATGGTTGTTCCTGGTTGGAGGAAGGGAAGATTTTGCGTCGCCGCGGGTGTCCGGCGGGCAAGGGAGTAAATTTATCACCCGTTGGCCGCCAGATCGGTGTCAATCGCGCAGGAATTCCGGGCGGCGCGGTAAAAATGCATCAGTGGGTGACGACGGGGGCGGCCGGGGGCGGGTCGAAGGATCGCCAAAGAATCCGACGGACTGTATACAAAATTTGTGTAATGCTTTTAAATCCAGGCATGCACCCCTTCTTCCTACCCGGAACCCGACATGTCTCCTGACGCCATTTCTTCGCGCGGCGACCGCGTCCTGCGCTGGGCCGACGCGCTGGCGCAGCACTCCGACCATCCGGAGCACCTGACCTGCGCCTATATGACACCCGCGCATCGAGCGGTCGCCGCGATGCTCGAAACCTGGATGCGCGAGGCCGGCTTCGATGACGTCCGCCACGACGCCGTGGGCAACGTCATCGGGCGCTACCGCGCGGCGCCCGGCAACGACGCCGCGCGCCTGGTCGCGACCGGCAGCCATTACGACACTGTCCGCAACGGCGGCCGCTACGATGGCCGCCTGGGCATCCTGCTACCCATCGCCATCGTGGCCGACCTGCATGCCCAGGGGCGCCGCCTGCCCTTCGATTTCGAGGTCGTCGGATTCGCCGAGGAAGAAGGGCTGCGCTTCGGCGGCAGCTTTCTGGGATCGTCCGCCTACGTCGGCCGTTTCGATCCGGACGCGCTGGACCGTACCGATGCGGATGGCATCACCATGCGCGATGCGCTGCGCGAGGCCGGCTTCGACCCCGCGCGCGCCGGCGCGGACACGGACGCCGACGTTGCGTCCAGGCTGGCGCATTACTTCGAAATCCATATCGAACAAGGGCCGGTGCTGCTGGACCGTGGCCTGGCTGTAGGCGTGGTCAGTGCCATCGCGGGCAGCGTCAGGCGCCTGTTGACGCTGCAAGGGCAGGCGGGCCATGCGGGCACCACCCCCATGGGCCTGCGCCATGACGCCGCTTGCGCGGCCGCGGAAATCATCCTGGCGGTTGAACGACGCTGCGGGCAAACCGAAGGCCTGGTCGGCACCGTCGGCCGGCTGGAAGTCCCGGACGGCTCCATCAACGTGATTCCCGGATGCTGCCGGCTGTCGCTCGATGTACGGGCTCCCGAAGATACCGTGCGCGATGCCGCGCTGGCCGACATCGACGCGGAAATCACCGCCATCTGCCAACGGCGCGGCGTGCAACGTAAAGTGGAGGAAATCATGCGCGTTCCCGCCACGCCCTGCGCGCCGGCGCAACGCGCGCTGTGGTCGGCCGCGATCGCCGCGCACGGCGTGCCGGTGCATGAGCTGCCGTCCGGGGCGGGCCACGACGCGATGATGGTGGCGAATGTGGCGCCCGTCAGCATGCTGTTCGTGCGCTGCGGCAACGGCGGCGTCAGCCATAACCCTCTCGAAATCGTGACGGGAGACGATGTGCGGCTGGCGGGACGGGTCGCCGAAGCCTTCCTGCTGGATCTGTCGCGGGTGCTGGACTAGTCCATCAAGCCAGCAGCTCGTCCAGCGTCAGCGCGACGACGCGGGTGGCCTTGCGCAGGTCATCCAGGCGCAGGTTTTCGTCGGCGTTATGGCCGCCCGCCTCCATCAGCGTGCGTGGGCCGGCACCATACAGCACGGTGGGTATGCCGCGCTGCGCATAGTGCCGCGCGTCGGTATAGAGCGGGACGCCCTGTACCGGAATCTCCACGCCCATCACCGCCTTCGCGTGGCGGCGCAGCGGTTCGATCAAGCGCTGCGCGCCCGGCAGCTGGGTCAGGGGCTCGGCCAGCATGATGCGGCGGACGTCCGCGGTGCGGCCCGGACGTCCGGCAATTGCCGCGTCGACGACGCGGCGCAATTCGGCCTCGACATCCCGTCCCGCTTCTTCGGGGATCATGCGGCGGTCGACGCGAAAGGTGACGCGGTCGGGCACGACATTGGTATTGATGCCGCCCTGGATCAATCCGATGTTCAGGGTGGGGCAGCCGATGCCTGGCGTGGCGGAACGGCTCCGT
>DATJHN010000291.1:0-4126 GCA_035493915.1 Bordetella sp. | reverse complement strand
GATCGCGGCCAAGTACGGCAACTAGTCGGCGACCGGCGTCGGACTGCGACCGGCGCGGGCACCGTGGCAGAACCAGACCAAGCCCATCAGCCCAAGGCATAGCCACATCGACAGGTGGAAGATGTCCACCGAGGCCAGAAGGTAAGCCTGGCCTTCCATGCTGCGGGTCAAGGCCGCTTTGCCGGCCATCTCGGATAAACCTTTGTCCTGCAGCATCGACAAGGCGTTGTTGAACACCGTGCCCGTCGCCATATCGGCCATGCGGCTCTGGTGCAGCGCCTCGCGCCGGTCCCACAAGGTGGTGGCGATCGAGACGGCGAAACCGCTGATAATGATGCGGGTGAAGTTGGACAGGCCCGACGCCATGGGTACGCGGCTGCCAGGGACGTCATCCAGCAGGATAGTCACGGTGGCGATGAAGAAGCCGGCATTGGCTATGCCCTGCACCATCAGCGGCAAGGCAACCGCAGTGAAGCTGGCATCTGCCGTCAGGCCTGCACGTAGATAATAAGACACTGCCGACGCCAGGAAGGCGACGGACGCCACCAGCCGCGCATCGACACGGCCCATGGCGCGCGCCGCGATTGGTGTCAGCAAAACCGAAACCACGCCAGTCGGCGCTGAAACCAGGCCAGCCCAAGTCGCGGTATAGCCCAGCTGGGTCTGCAGCCATAGCGGCAGGATCAGCATATTGGCCAGGAAGATACCGTTGCCCAGGCTCAGCACCAAAGTTCCCAAAGCGAAGTTGCGGCTCTTGAACAGCGACAGATCGATGATGGGATGATCCTCGGTGATTTCCCACCACAGGAAGGCGCAGAGCCCGATGATCGCGGTGACCGCTAGCATCACTATGAAGGCGGAGCCGAACCAGTCGGCATTCTTGCCGCGGTCCAGCATCAGCTGAAGCGCACCAGCCCAGACCACCAGCAATCCTAGGCCCACACCGTCGATACGCGTGCGCGCGGCCGGTGTTTCGCGGTCGCGCAGGTTCTCCCAGCACAGGAAGGCGACCAGCACGCCAACGGGCACATTGATCAGGAATATCCAGCCCCAGTGCCAGTTGTCACTGATATAGCCACCCAGCAGCGGACCGCAGATCGGCGCCACCAGCGACGTGATCGACCACAATGCCAGCGCGGTCGGCCGGCGATCCTGCGGAAAGATCGAGATCATCAGTGCCTGGGATCCTGGAATGATCGGCCCCGATACCAGGCCCTGCAGCGCGCGAAACGCGATCAGCGACTCCAGGCTCCAGGCCAGGCCGCAGAGCAGCGACATCAGGGTGAACAGCGCTACCGACACTACGAAGGTGCGCACCACACCATAGCGGTTCATCAGCCAGCCGGTCAGCGGCACGCCGATGCCGTTGGCGACCACGAAGGACGTGATCACCCAGGTCGACTGATCGGTGGACGCACCCAGATTGCCCGCGATGGTCGGCAACGAGACATTAGCGATGGTGAGGTCGAGCACCTGCATGAAGGTGCCAAGCGCCAGGGCGCCCGCCGTGACGGCCAGCCTTGTGCCCTGGAGCGGCGCGTCGCTCACGGCGCGCGGTTTTCGTGGACGATCCGGGCGATCAGCGCATCACTGGCCGCCCTGGTGTCCTCGCCGGTATCGCCGCGCATGATGCCGGTGGTCGGTACGCTGGAAACCAGCGGCCCGCTCTGGTCGCGGATATCGGCTTCCACGCCGACGCTCAGGCCGATGCGCAAGGGATGATCCTTCAGTTCCTGCGCGTCCAATGCGATACGTACCGGCACGCGCTGCACGATCTTGATCCAGTTGCCCGAAGCGTTCTGCGGCGGCAGCAGTGCAAAGGCCGACCCGCTGCCCGCGCCCAGCCCCGCGATATGGCCGTGATAGGTGACGGTGCCGCCGTAAATGTCGGCGGTGATCTTCACCGGTTGGCCGATGCGCATCCGCGCCAGCTGCACTTCCTTGAAGTTCGCGTCGATCCAGACATTGGACAGCGGCACCACCGACATCAGTGCCGCACCGGCGTTGACCCGCTGGCCCACCTGCACCGTGCGCTGGGCGATCACGCCATCCACCGGTGCCACGATCTTCATGTGCGCCAAGGTGATAGCAGCGGCGCGCAACTGCGCCTCCGCGGCCAGCACGTCGGGATTGTGGGAGATGTCGACACCGGCAATGCCCGACTGGGCCTGGGCCAGGCCGCCGCGCGCGGCATTCACGGCTCCTTGCGCGGCCGCCACCGCATCGCGAGCATGGGCCAGTTCCTCGCCCGAGACTGCGCCGCCAAGCGCTGCCTTGCGGCGGTCATAGTCATTCCTGGCCTGGGTCAGCGCGACCGAAGCCTGGGCAAGCTGAGCATTATAAGAATCGGCGCTGGCGAAGGTACCGCGCACCCCGCGCACGGCGCGCGCCAGCGCAGCCTCGGCCGCCTGCATGGTCACTTCCGCGATTGAAGGGTCCATTTCAATCAGCAACTGGCCGCGCTTCACGCCCTGGGTGTTGTCGGCATAGAGCGCGGTGACGGTGGCGTTCTCGCGACTGGTCACCGCCACCACGTTACCCGCGACATAGGCATCGTCGGTGGATTCATAGAAGCGCGCCGCCAGCAGCCACCACAAGCCCCAGATCACGGCAGCGACCAGGAAGGCCGCACCCATGACAATGAATCCCTTGCGGCGGCGTTCGGACTTAGACGAATCCGTGATGCTCATGGCGCGGCACCTTCAGTTTTTGTATCGGATGTGAAACCGCCGCCCAGGGCAAGCAGCAGGGCGACGCGCTGGACCGTGGCTTCAGCCACCAGCGAAGCCATCTGCTGGCGCGCGGTCAGCAGGATATTCTCCGCTGTCAGCATCGGGATCTGGCCCGACAGGCCCAGGCGATAGCGTTCTTCGGCCAGCTTCAGCGCGCGCTGGGCGCTGTCCAGCGCCTTTTGCTGTTCCTTGCGCTGATCGGCCAGACTGGCCGCCTGCGTCAAGGCGTCGGCGGTCTGGCGCACGGCGCCCACCACCGCGCCGTTGTAATCGGCAACCGCGACATCCAGGTCGGCGGTGGCGCGGGCATACTGCGCGCGCAGGCGTCCCGCATCGAACAGCGGCAGATGGATGGCGGGACCGACGCCCATGGTCAGCGCATCCGCCGTGAACAGATTGGCCAGCCCCAATGACTGAAAGCCGATTGCCGCGATCAAATTGATGTTGGGATAGAAGTCGGCATGCGCGGCTTCACGTCCATGCACCGCGGCATCGATGCGCACCCGGGCCGCCAGCACGTCGGGACGCCGCGACAGCAGATCGGCCGGCAGCGATGCAGGCAATGACAGCGCGGCATCCAGCGTCATAGTCGGCCGCACGATGGACGCATAAGCGGCGGCACCTTGCCCGGTCAGGGCGGCGATGGCATGCACCGCCACATCGCGCGCGGAGTCGGCACGCCGCACCTCGATATTGGCCAGCGCCAGCAGCGCGCGCGCTTGTTCCAGCGAAGCTTCGTTTTCGAGCCCCGCGGTAACGCGGCTCTGCGTCAGGTCCAGAATGGTCTGGCGCTCGCTCACTGTCTGGCGGGCGATATCCAAGTTCTGCCATGCCTGGCCGAGATTCACATAGGTCTGGACGAACTGGCCGGCCAGCGCCAGGCGCGCCGCGCGGGCATCAAGCGCTGTAGCCTGGGCCGTACCATGTGCGCGCGCAATCAACGCCGCCTGCTTGCCCCAGAAATCCAGCGCCCAGCTGATATTGGCCTGGGCACCGCCCACCCAGCGCCACGAACCGCCATAGGGCGGCAGGTAGCCATAGGCGTTGCTCAGCAGCTGGCGCTGGTCCTGGCCGTCGATAGTGACCTGCGGGTAGCTTTCGGCCCGGGCGACGGATAGTTCGGCCTGGGCGGCGCGGATACGCGCCAGGGCACCCTGCAGGCCCGGATTGGCATCCAGCGCCTGGGCGACCAGTCGATCGAGCTGCGGATCGTTGAAAGCCGTCCACCAGTCGGATGCGACGGCCGGACCGGAGTCAGAACCCAGGCCCAAAGAAGCGGCCCGCGTTTCGGACACCTGGGGTGTGGTGGGCGGCGCAGCCACGCAGCCGCTCAGCGCAAACGCCAGCGGCAGGGCAACAATAGCGGCTTTGGTCGCTCCCATCCGATCAGGCTC
>DATJHN010000290.1:0-18956 GCA_035493915.1 Bordetella sp. | reverse complement strand
GGTGGGCGGCAGCTTGATGCGCAGGCAGCGGTCATCGGGCTGCTGCTGCAACTGGCGCGTTGCCTGTTCGATCTGGTCCAGCGCCGCCCTGACCGTGCGGAAGTACGCCTGCCCCGGGGGCGTCAGTTCGATGCCGTGGCGTCCGCGCACGAATAGCTGGGCCTTGGTCCAATCCTCCAGCGTGGCGACGTGGCGGCTGACCGCGCCCTGGGTTACGCACAGTTCTTCGGCGGCGCGGGTAAAGCTGGCATTGCGTGCCGAAGCCTCGAAGGCGCGCAGCGCGTTCAGCGGCGGAAGGCGGCGGGACATGTCCGGCTCCAGAAGGCGGTATGAGTATTAATCATAGCTGACATGCCTTAATTTGCCTTGCCGGCCAGGAGACAAGAGCAAAGAATAGCGCCGTATTTCAATAAAAAATATGGAGACAATCATGAAAAAAGCGCATGCCTGGCTGGCCGCCTTGATGCTGGCCGCCTGTGGTGCCGCCCACGCGCAGTATCCAGACCACCCGATCAAGATGATCGTTCCCTGGCCCCCCGGCGGCGGCGTGGACACGATGGGTCGACTGGTCGCCCAGGGCCTGTCGCAGGAACTGGGGCAGCCGGTCATTGTCGACAACCGCGCCGGCGCGGGAGGCAATATCGGCACCGAACTGTCCGCGCGCCAGCCGGCGGACGGCTACAACCTGCTGATGGGCTCCATCAGCCCGAATGCCATCAACCTGTACCTGTACTCCCATCTGGGATTCGACCCGGTCAAGGACTTCACGCCCATTACCTATGTGTCGGCGGTGCCGAATATCCTGGTCGTGCCGGCGTCGTCGCCCTTCAAGACCATGCAGGACCTGATCAATTACGCCAAGGCCAACCCCGGAAAACTGAACTACGGTTCGGCCGGCGTGGGATCGTCCCAGCATCTGGCGGCCGTGCAGTTCATGGACGCGGCCAAGATCGACATCATGCACGTCCCGTACAAGGGGACCGCGCCCGCGGAGGCCGACCTGATGGCCGGCCATGTGTCGCTGATGCTCGATACGACGACCTGTCTGCCCCTGGTCAAGTCCGGCAAGCTGCGCGCGCTGGCCGTGGCGTCGCGCCAGCGGAATGCCCAGCTGCCCGACGTGCCGACCATGGACGAACTGGGCGTGAAGAACGTCTATGCGTCGTCGTGGTACGGCCTGATGGCGCCGAAGGGTCTGCCGCAGCCCATTCTGGACAAGCTCAGCAAGGCCACCAATGCCGTGTTGAAGAATCCGGAGATCCGCCAGCGCATGCTGGACTACGGCGCCGAAATCGGCGGCGGTACGCCGGAAGACTACACCGCGTTCATCAACGAGGAAATCAAGCGCTACAAGCCCATCGTGGAACTGTCCGGCGCCAAGCTCGATTGAATCGGGCAACCGGCTTTCAACAACCCTTATCCCCTTGTCATCCATGTCCTCTGCATCCGCGCCTCGCACGCTGTTCGACAAGATCTGGTCGCGGCACCAGATCCTGCAGCGCGACGACGGCAATAGCCTGCTCTACGTCGATCGCCATCTGGTCCAGGATGGCTCCGCGCCCGCCTTCGCGATGCTGCGGCAACGCGGCCTGAAAGTACGCAGTCCGCAGCGCAGCTTCGCCACGCCGGACCACTACGTGCCCACCGATACCCGCGATCTGGCGACCATTGCCGATCCGGAAAAACGCGCCATGGCCAATGCCTTGCAGCAGGACGCCAAGGAAGGGGGCATGCAGTTCTTCGGCCTGAATGATCCGCGCCAGGGCATCATCCATGTGGTCGGTCCCGAACAGGGGCTGAGCCTGCCGGGCATGCTTATCGTGTGCGGCGACAGCCACACCGCCACGCATGGCGCCATGGGCGCGTTTGCCTTCGGCATCGGCGCGTCGGAAGTTGCCCACGTGCTGGCCACGCAATCGATCTGGCAGCGCAAGCCGCCCACCATGCGTGTGGTGGTGCAGGGGAGCTTGCAGCCCGGCGTGGCGGCCAAGGACATCATCCTGGGCATCATCGCCAAGATAGGCGCGGCTGGCGCCACCGGCCACGTGATCGAGTATTCCGGACCGGCGATCACCGCGCTATCGATGGAAGGCCGCATGACCGTCTGCAATATGTCCATCGAGGCCGGCGCGCGTGCCGGCATGGTGGCGCCGGACGATACGACCTTCGCCTGGTTGCATGGACGTCCCTACGCGCCGTCGGGCGCGGCCTGGGACCAGGCGCTGGCGCAATGGCGGGCCTTGCCGACCGACGCCGGCGCTACTTTCGATCGCGAAGTGGTGCTGGACGGATCGGCCTTGCAGCCCATGGTGACCTGGGGCAATAGTCCGGAGGATGCTCTGCCCATTTCGGGCCGCGTGCCCGATCCCGATGCCGCGAGCGATTCCGCGCGCAAGGCAGCGATGTCGCGCACATTGGATTACATGGGCTTGAAGCCGGGCATGCCCTTGACGGACGTCACGGTCGACCGCGTGTTCATCGGGTCGTGTACCAACGGCCGTATCGAGGACCTGCGCCAGGCTGCCGCGGTGGCCAAGGGCCGGCGCGTGGCCTCGGGGGTCCAGGCCTGGGTGGTGCCCGGGTCCCAGCAGGTCAAGCTGCAAGCCGAGCAGGAAGGATTGGACCGCGTGTTCCGTGAAGCCGGCTTCGAGTGGCGCTACGCGGGCTGTTCGATGTGCCTGGCCACCAACGGCGATCAGGTCGCGCCCGGCCAGCGCTGCGCGTCGACCTCGAACCGCAATTTCGTCGGCCGGCAGGGACCGGGGTCGCGTACCCATCTGATGAGTCCCGCGATGGCGGCCGCCGCGGCCGTCACCGGGCACCTGGCGGACCCGCGGCCCTTGCTGGACAGGAGCTGATGATGGAAGCTTTTCAACGACTCGATGCCGTGGCGCTGCCCGTGCCGCGGTCCAATGTCGATACCGATCAGGTCGTGCCGGCGCGTTATCTGCAGAAGCCGCGCACCGACGATTTCGGCGCCTATCTGTTCCGCGATTTGCGCTTCGCCAAGGACGGCTCGGAGAATCCCGATTTCATTCTTAACCAGCCGCCTTACCGGCCTGCCCGGATCGTGGTCGCGCAGCGCAATTTCGGTTGCGGTTCGTCGCGCGAACATGCTGTGTGGGCCTTGTACGACTATGGCGTGCGCGCCGTTATCGCGCCCAGCTTCGGCGACATCTTTTTTTCCAATTCGCTGAAGAACGGCCTGCTGCCGATCGTTCTGCCCGAGCCTACCGTCGCGGCGCTGCTGCAGGCGCTGCAGGCCGAACCCGGTGTACACATCGTGGTCGATCTGGCGGCGCAGACCGTGACGGCGCCGGACGGCGCGACGCATACATTCCAGGTCGATGCGTTCTCCAAGCAATGCCTGCTCGAAGGCATGGACGAGCTCGACTACACCTTGACGCTGGCCGACCGCATCGCCGCCTTCGAGCGGCAGCACGATGCGTCCGCTGTCTAGCGCGCCATTATCACTGAAGGAAGATACATGAAAATCGCAGTTATGCCGGGTGACGGCATCGGAAAGGAAGTCACGGCCCAGGCCGTCAAGGTGTTGCACGCCGTGCTCGGTTCCAGCGCGAACCTGGAGCTGGTCGAAGCAGCGATCGGCGGCGCCGGCGTCGAAGCGGCCGGCGATCCGCTGCCGGCTGCAACGTCTGAAATCGCGCGCAAGGCCGACGCCATCCTGTTCGGTGCTGCCGGCATCCCCGGCGACGAAGCTATCCCCTATGCGATGCGGCCGGGCGCCAGCCTGTTGCGCTTGCGCAAGGAACTGGAAATCTTCGCCAATTTCCGCCCGGTGTTCCTGTTTCCCGAACTGATCGATGCCTCCACGCTGAAGCCGGAAGTCATCGATGGGCTGGACATGCTGATCATGCGCGAGCTGAACGGCGATGCCTATTTCGGCGAACCGCGCGGCATCCGCATAAATGAGAAGGGCGAGCGCGAAGGCTTTAACACCATGCGCTACAGCGAGTCGGAAGTCGCACGCATCGCGCATGTGGCCTTCAAGGCCGCGCGCGGCCGCCGTCGCAAGGTGTGCTCGGTGGAGAAGGCCAATGTGCTGGAAGTCGGCCAGCTTTGGCGCGAGGTGGTAACGCAGGTGGGCAAGGAATATCCCGACGTGGAACTGACCCACCTGTTCGTCGACGCCGCGGCCATGATGCTGATGCGCAATCCCAAGCAGTTCGACGTGATCGTCACAGGCAATATTTTCGGCGACATCCTGTCGGATGCGGCCGCGATGTTGACCGGGTCGATCGGTATGCTGCCTTCGGCATCGCTCAGCTATGGCCAGAAGGGTCTGTACGAGCCGGTCCATGGCACGGCACCCGATATCGCCGGCAAGAACCTGGCCAATCCGATCGCGTCCATCCTGTCCATGGGCATGATGCTGCGCTATTCCTTCAACCAGACCGCCAACGCTGATCGTGTCGACGCCGCCGTGCGCGCCGTGCTGGCCGACGGTTACCGCACGCCGGACATCATGCAGCCCGGTTGCCAGCGTGTCGGTACGGAAGAAATGGGCGACGCGGTGGCCACCGCCGTCAAGAAGAGCCGCTGAAGCGCTTTCAGGGCAGCATGACGCGGTGCCCTGTCAGGGCCCGCGCATGCGTGGCGGTACGGCGGGCTACAGGAAGCCGATCCAGCGCCCCGCGACGATGGCTCCCAGCCAGAACAGCAGGGACGCTGCCGCATGCAGGCGCAACGCGCGCGGAATGTCCTGGCCTTGCAGCGCCCGGCGCCAATGTGGGCCGGCGTGCAGCCACAGCGCGTTCAGGATGCCCAGGCCCACCACGACAAGCTTGACCAGGAAGGCCGGGTTGCGCACGTATTCATCGGCTTTTACCGAAAACAGCAGCATGCCCGTGATCACGGCGACCACCAGCGCGCTTGCCGCCAGGTGGGACAGATAGGGACCGAACTCGCGCAGCGGCAGCGTGCCGTGCGGCCTCAACAGGCGCAGGTCCAGTGCCATGATGGATCCGATCAGGGTCCCAAGCGCCGCGATATGCGTTGCATTGACCAGCAGATAACCGGTGGTCGAATCGCGCAGGAATACAGCGGGCGGCAACCCGGCCACCCACTGTACGAAGCCATCCAGATTCATCGCCGGATCCGCTCCGGATAAATGTCGTAGGTTTTGCCGCCCACGGATATCTGTACGGCCTTCATGCGTTTCTCGGCATGATCGCTGGCGCGGTTGCCGATGGCGGTGATGGATTCGTTGATCTTGGCGGACTGTTCGTTGAAGCCGGATTCCCGTGTCTGCGTGGGATTACCCAATTCGACCCGCCACATTCCGTCATTGGGCGTTTGCACGTCCAGGTAAGGGTGGGGCGGCGCGATTTCGACTTTCTTCACCACGCCGCTCAGCTTTACCTGGTCCGTGTCGGCCCAGGACCATCCATGATGGGCGGTGGCGGTCGCCGACAGGGCCAGCGGTAATGCAAACGCCGCGATACCGGCGGCGAGGAAACGATAAGGTCTCATGATGCATCTCCGGTTCAGTCGTACAACAGTTTCGGCAGCCACAGGCCGATACCCGGGAAGGCATACAGCAGGACGATGGCCACGATCTGTATGCCCATGAAGGGCATCATGCCGACGAAAATCTGGTTCAGGGTTACGTGCGGCGGTGCCACGCCCTTCAGGTAGAAGGCCGACATGGCGACCGGTGGCGACAAAAAGGCCGTTTGCAGATTCAGCGCGACCAGCAGGCCGAAGAACAGCGGGTCGATGCCGAAGGACGTCAGCAGCGGAACGAAGATCGGCATGAAAATCACGATGATCTCGGTCCATTCCAGCGGCCAGCCCAGCAGGAAAATGATGACTTGCGCCAGGATCAGGAATTGCAGTTTGCTCAGCCCCAGCGAGAGCACCCATGATTCGACGATGGCCTGTCCGCCCAGCAGCGCGAAGGCGGCCGAGAAGATGGATGAACCGACGAACAGCCAACACACCATGGCCGTGGTTTTCGCGGTCAGGTATACCGATTCCTTCATCATTGGCATATTCAGCCTGCGATAGGCCAGGGCGAGCAAGGCGCCGCCCAGCGCTCCCATCGCCGCGGCCTCGCTGGGCGTGGCCAGGCCGAATGTGATCGACCCCAGCACCGCCGCGATCATGACGGCCAATGGGAAAAAGGATTCCATCAACAGGCGGAAGACCAGCAGGCGCTGCCAGTTCAGCATCACATAGAAGGCCGCGACGATCGCGGCGCATATCCCGAACCCTATCCAGTAGCCGTTGGGAGTCGGCAGGCGCGCGGAATCAGCCGAGGTATTGCCCGGTGGCGCGCCTGCGACAACCGGCGGAGTGGCCGGAGTCGAGGTGCCGGGCGGTTCGGCCAATGCAGTCGCACCCGGCGGTTCCGCCAACCCTCCTCCGCCCGGCGGTTCAGACAATCCACCCGGCTCCGCCAGCCCGCCTGGCTCCGCCAAACCACCGCCGTCGGCCGCCCTTTCGGTCGACCCAAGGCGCAGCTCTTCCGGGATGTCATAGATCGCCGCGGGGTTGGTCACCAACTGATGCGTCGCGCCCATGACGATAGCGAAGAGCGCGAGCGGAGCCAGGGCGACCGCCAGATTCGTCCACAGGAAAGGACGCGACGCGGCGGCCGAACCCGGACGCGGCTGGAACAGGGCGCTCAACAGGCCCGCCATTGCATTGCCAGGATGCGCCCGTGCCACGCGCGCGGCATCCTCGGGCAAGGGGATTTTCCGTTCGCTGGCGGCCAGCGGCGGCGCCAGGTCGGGCCGCAGCGCGGACACGATAATCACGTACACGACGTACAGCCCCGCCAGCATGATGCCGGGAAACAGCGCGCCCGCGTATAGCTGCACCACCGACACGCCCGTGGTCGCGCCGTAGACGATCAGCATGACCGAGGGTGGGATCAGAATGCCCAGGCAGCCGCCCGCTGTGATGGAGCCTGCCGTCAATCCGGTGCTATACCCGGCCTTCAGCATGGCCGGCATGGCCAGCAGGCCCATCAGTGTCACGACCGCGCCGACGATGCCGGTCGCCGTGGCGAAGATCGCGCAGGTGACCAGCGTGGCTACCGCCAGCGCGCCGGGCAGGCGAGCCAGCGCCAGGTGCATGGAACGGAATAGTTTTTCGATCAGGTTGGCCCGTTCGACCAGATAGCCCATGAACACGAACAGGGGAATGGAGATCAGCGATTCGTTGGTCATGGTGGCGTAGGTCCGCTGCACCATCAGGTCCAGCGTCTGCCGCACCGCGCGCAGCGTGAATCCGTCGCCCTGCATGGAATACGAAAAGAACGTGAACAGCACGCCCATGCCCATCAAGGTAAAGGCAGTGGGAAACCCCAGCATGATCGCCACCACGATCAGCGCCAGCATCAGCAGTCCGATGTGGGCGGAGGTCAGGTTGCTCCAGGGCGTCAGGAAGGCGATCATCGCGATGACGATGCCGATGCAGGAAAAGCCGAACCATACGGCCCTGTTGATCTTCATGAACGGTGTCCCTGCCCGACGGCATAGCGGTCCAGTTCCGCGATGTCCTCATCCTTGACGTGGACCATCTCTTTCAGCTTATCGACGTCGACTTCTTCGACGTCATCGGCGCGCCGTGGCCAGGCGCCGTGGCGCAGGCACAGCGCGCAGCGGCAGATTTCCGCGATGCCCTGCAACAGCAGGAAGGTGCCGGCGATAGGGATGAAAACCTTGAAAGGGTAGATGGGCGGACCGTCGGCCATCAGCGATGAGTGCTCGCGGATGGCGATCGATTCGCCCGCGTAATACCAGCCCGCCCAAACCATGGCCGTGACACCCGGGACGAAGAACACGATGTACAGCGTCAGGTCCATGCCGGCCTGCACGCGCGGCGGCAGAAAGCCGTAAAGGATGTCGCCGCGCACGTGGCTGTTCTTGGCCAGCGTGTAGGCGCCGGCCATCATGAACATGATGCCGTAGTACATAATCTGCATGTCGAAGGCCCATGCGCTGGGGCGGTTGAACATATATCGCGCCAGCACTTCCCATACGATATGCAGGGTCAGCGCCACGATCAGCCAGGCGAACGCCTGTCCCACGGCGGTCGACAGCCGATCGACGGAACGGATGAATGCCATCATGGGAAAGGCGAGCCTCCTGCGATCAGGTCACGACGGAATGCGCCTTGCGTGCATACGGCATCAAGCTTTGGATGCCGCGGTGAAGTAATGGTTGTAGGCCATGCGGTAGTTCACCTGGGTATCGCCCTGCCACTTGCCGGCACGCTGCGCGAAGGCCTTTTGCGACTCCAGCACTTTCTTGAACAAGGGGTTTTCCGCCGAACGCCGCGCGATCATCTCGTCCCAGATCTTCAGCTGCAGCTGCAGGATCGCATCAGGCGTTTTGTAGAACTTGACCTTACGCTCGTTCTGCAGCGTCAGGTAGTCCTCCGAATAGCGGTGCGACGCTTTCCAGGACATATCAGCACTGGATGCCTGGGCCGCATAGCGCAGCAGATGCTTCAGATGCTCAGGCAAGGAGTTGTACTTGTCCTTGTTGAACAGCACCTCGAATTGCTCGGCGCTTTGGTGGAAGCTCTGCAGCATGCAGATCTTGGATACGTCGGCAAAGCCCAGCGCCAGGTCGGACGACGCGTTGTTGAACTCGGCTCCGTCCAGCAGCCCGCGGTCCAGCGCCGGCACGATTTCGCCGCCCGGCAGTGCGTTCACCGCCGCGCCCATCGCCGTGTACATATCGATGGCCAGGCCGACGGTGCGGAACTTGAGTCCCTGCATTTCCTCGGCCTTGGTGATCGGTTTCTTGAACCAGCCGAAGGGCTGGGTCGGCATCGGCCCGTACAGCAGCGACACCACGTTGACACCCATGGCCTTGTGTATTTCCTCCATCAGGACTTTGCCGCCGCCGTATTCATGCCAGGCCAGCACCATGTTGGCGTCCATGCCGAACGATGGGCCCGATCCCCACAGGGCGACGGCCGTGTTCTTGCCGTACCAATAGGCGACCACGCCGTGGCCGCCGTCCAGCGTACCGGCGGAGACCGCATCCAGCAGGTCGAAGGCCTTGACCACGGCGCCGGCCGGCAGGATCTCTATCCTGAGCTGGCCGCCCGCCATATCGTTGACCTTGCGGGCGTAGTCCTGCGCGAACTCGTGGAAGATATCCTTGGAGGGCCAGGTGCTTTGGAAACGGAGCGTGATCGGTGTTTGAGCGGGCGCGATGGCGGGGAATCCCAGGGCGGCCGCGCCCGCGGCCGCGGTGGCACCGGATAGGAATTTGCGACGAGAACCAGTCTGGCGTTGCATGGCAGTCTCCTGTTGGCTGCTAGAGGACCATCGTTTTGTTATGGAACTCGACTTCCCAACCGCGCTACCGCTCTTTTTCCGGCGCTATACCTGCCGCCTTGGTTCTTGCCGCCACATGAGGACTTTCCTGTCGTGGCCTTTCTGTCGTGGGCTTTTCTGCTGTGCGTTGCGTGCTCCTCTGTTTGGAATTACACGCGCATACTGACGAGTTGACAATTGGCTGAATGTCAGGACTAACCCGAAGCGGGTCAACCCGACGGCTTAGACGGAAATGGCTGGATTGGCACTATCGCCTGCCACCGGCGACGGGGAGTGCCACGCGCGGCTGCGCCTAGCGCGCGACCGGCGTGGCTTCGCTTTGCGGGGTGTAGATCAAATCGCCTACGGCATAGCCTTCTGTGCGGGCGATGGATTTGGCCTTGTCCAGGTCGGCAGGTGCCAACTGGGGCGTGCGCGACAGTATCCACAGCGACTTGCGGCCAGGCGAACCCACCACGGACCAGCTGTAGTCGGGGGCGAGCCCGATGATCCAGTAATCCGCGGTGAACGGCGGCAGGAAGGTGACTTCGAGCTTGGCATTGTTGCTGCCGACCACGGGTTCCGCCGTGCCATGCGCCGTACGGATGTCGCCATCCTTGGTGCGGCAGCTGTTTTCGATACTGATCGTATGTTCGTCGCGGACGGAATACGTGGCGATGCTGTCGCCGACGCAGTAGCGCTGGTAAAAGCGGGGCAAGCGGGCGATCTCATACCACTTGCCCAGGTAGCTGCGTAGATCCACGGATGGAACCGGCGTGGGGTCGGGCGGCTTCGAAGCGTGCGCCGTTATTACCGCGCCGGGGCCGGCCAGACACAAGCACAATACGCACGCCCGGAGTTGCATGGGGTTCCCCGCGGATTGGATGCAAGCGCGCCGGAACAATGCGGTCCGGCGTCCTTCCAGATCATACGCGCGGAACCGGCGTCGAGGGCGGTTTCAGGGCCTGGTGATAGCGTGACACATATGTGTCAAAGTCGATCGTGTCGCCGGCTTCGAGCGCGGCCTGCTCGGCCAGGGAAGCACGTGCCATTTCCACATATGCCGCGGTCTTGTCCGCGCCCAGGGGCTTGTCCATCAGCGCCTGGGCATGGCGCCGGCTTTGCGTCAGCGTGTAGTCCAGGAAGCGTGCGCCACTGCGCTTGATATCGGCCAGCAGGCGCGCCGACGGCGTGGTCTCTGGATTGTCCAGTTTGCCCGTCTGCGCGGCGACCGCTTGGCGATACGCCCGGCCGCCGTAGGCCGCGTCCAGGAGTTCGGCATATGGGGTAATCCGATCCAGCAGTTCCTTGCCCCACGCGTGCAAGGTGGCCGGGGCGCCATTGCGTACCAGCTCAAGGCCGGGTTTGCGACCCTCGTTGACCACGCGATCGAAGTTGTTGGCGCTGTTGGCACAGAAGCCGGCATCATCGAAACAGGGGCTTTCGGTGGCCGCACAGAACAGCAGGAAGGCGTCGACGAAGCGCGCGGTATCCGCGGCGATACCCACGGGTTCGAAGGGGTCGATGTCCAGGCACCGCACCTCGACATATTGCACGCCGCGTTCGGCCAGCGCGGTGATCGGGCGTTCGCAGCGGCCGGTGGTCCGCTTGGCGCGGATGCTCGAGTAATACTCGTTTTCGATCTGCAGGACGTTGGTGTTCAGCTGGATCCATTCGCCGTCGCGATGCGTGCCGATGGCCTCGTAGGCGGGCCAGGGCATGGTCACCGCGGAATACAGGCGCTGCAGGAAGGTGGGCAGGTCGTTGTAGCAGGGCTTGAGCTGCGACTGGGCCGGATTGTGATAGCCCAGGTCACCCATGCGCAGGCTGGTGGCATAGGGCAGGTAGAGCGTTTCGGCGTCCAGCGATTTCAGCGGGTGTTCCTTGCCGCGCAGAAAGTCCTTGGACAACGCCGGCGCGGCCCCGAACAGGTACATCAGCAGCCATGAATAGCGGGTGAAATTGCGGATCAAACCGATGTATCCGGCGGAACGGCGATCCTGTTCGCTGGCGCCCGGCTGTTCCAGCAAATCCCAGACGCGGTCGTCGAGCGAGAAGTTGTAGTGCACGCCGGCGATGCACTGCATGTTCTTGCCGTAGCGGTACGCCAGGCCGCGCCGGTATACATGCTTGAGCATGCCGGTATTGGACGTGCCGTACCAGGCTATGGGGATATCCGCCTCTTCAGGCAGCGTCGCCGGCATCGACTGGTTCCAGATGAGCTCGCCGTCCAGATTGGCACAGACGAAGCGATGGATGTCTTCCAGTTCGGCGATCAGGCCGCCGACATTGTCGTGCGTGCCGGTGATCAGTTCCAGCAAGGCTTCCGAATAGTCGGTCGTAATGTGCCCGTTGGTCAGCGCCGAGCCCAGCACCGCCGGATGGGGCGTGCGCGCCAGCTGGCCGCGGGTGTCGACCCGCAGGCCTTCTTTTTCGATGCCGCGCAGCGTACGGGTCAGCAAACCCCGGTTGGCGTCCAGGCGGGCAAGGCGGCGAGCGTCGATATCGGTCACGGAAAGCTTCTTATGATCCAGGTTGATGGGAATGGATTTTACGGGGTGTGTCCACCCTGGTGCCTAGTAACCCGCTTCGGCCAGGGATAATCGCGGTCGCGCCCGCCGCTTTCGGCCCGGACCGGGGCTTGGGCGACAATGGCGCTTGACCGTTATACCGCCAGCCGGCCTGGGATCCGGATAAAACGATGCCGCAAGGACGATACCTGACGCAGGAAACGGCCGGCAGGGGCGGGCCCTCGCCGGGCAGGCGGACGGCCTGCCTGGCGCTGTGCGCCGTGTTGCTGGGTGCCTGCACGCCTACCTATAACTGGCGGGAAGTTGCCATCGCCGATGGCGCCGCGCGCGCCAATTTTCCGGCACGTGTCGCGACCGACACGCGCGATATCGCCCTGGCCGGCCAGCAACTGCGCTTTTCCCTGACATCCGCCCGGGTGGGCGATGCCGTGTTCGCCGTGGGATATGCGCCCTTGCCGCCAGCCCTGGCAGGCGATCCGGCCCGGCAGCGCGAGCTGGCGGCCGCGCTGGTGCGTGCGCTGTATGCAAACCTGCACGCCGCGGCACCGGCGACGACGCCGTCATATGGGGCGGACATCGAGGTTCGTGGGCAGGCCGGAGGGCATCCAGTCTGGGCCTTGGGCCGGGTGTGGATCCATGGCGGCATGCTGGTCGAGGTGGTGGCCACGGGGTCGGAAAAGGGGTTGCCGCCGGAGCCGGCGCGTGAATTCGTCGGGTCCCTGCGTTTCGACGCCGGTTGACGGCTGGGGTCGGCGATCGGGTAGAACAGCCGGATTCAGCGGCTGTTGTTGCCGATCCGGCATGCGGCCAGCAGGCCGCAGGTCAGGGCCGTGGCGACAGCGGCGCGCCGGTTGCGCGCGCAGAGTTTCCGGCAGGCATTCTGCAAATGGAAGTTCACCGTACGCTCGCTGACGCCCAGAATCATGGCCGTTTCCCGGCTGGTCTGGCCGGCGGCGGCCCATTGCAGGCAGGCTGCCTCGCGTTCTGACAACTTCTTTTCTGGCATTGGGGAAGCGCTGCCGCGGCGGCGACGGAAAAGGCGGGAGAATCCGAAAATACCCGCCATGATGCAATGGCCCGCCGCCGTCGCCCAGCAATGATCCGAAGGCGAATTGCAGCGACGATTCCGCACGGGTACGCCCGCGCTCCGGCATGGTCCCGCACGGGTGCTAGAATCTGCCATTAATTCGGTTGGCGCCGATTTGCCTGATCCGCTTGCGGGCGCCTGATAAATCCAGCTAAAGAGGTCTGCATGACTGCAACCATCGAGCAATCGGCCGGCGCGGCTGTTTCCGCACAATCCGCTGGCACACAATCCGTTCTGTCGCCATCCCCGTCCGCGCATGCGGCCGACAGCCATGACACGCCGCGCACCGCGCCGGTCGCACCGGCCGCCGATGCGGCATCCGGCCCGCCCGAATCCATGGCTCGTTCGGTCGGTGTCGTGGCCCCCGTGTTCCTGAAATTCACCGAACCCTTGCAACTCGCCAGCGGCCAGTCGCTGCAGCGTTACGAGCTGGCGGTGGAGACCTACGGCACGCTCAATGCCGAGCGCAGTAACGCCGTACTGGTTTGCCATGCGTTGAACGCATCGCATCACGTCGCCGGCATTGCTGCCGACGATCCGAAAGACGTCGGCTGGTGGGACAACATGGTGGGACCGGGCAAGCCGGTGGACACCGAGCGGTTTTTCGTGATCGGCATCAATAACCTGGGATCCTGCTTCGGTTCGACGGGGCCCGCCAGCATCAATCCCGAAACAGGCAAGCCCTGGGGCGCGGCCTTTCCCGTCTTGACGGTCGAAGACTGGGTACATGCCCAGGGCCGGGTGGCGGACCATTTCGGCATTGAACGCTTTGCCGCGGTAATGGGCGGCTCGCTGGGCGGGATGCAGGCCCTGAGCTGGGCCACCGCCTGCCCCGAGCGCGTGGCGCACTGCGTGGTGATCGCCAGCACGCCGAGGCTATCGGCGCAGAACATCGGATTCAATGAAGTGGCGCGGCGCGCCATCATCACCGATCCCGATTACCACGGCGGCGACTATTACGCGCACGGTACCGTGCCGCACCGCGGCCTGTCCGTGGCGCGCATGCTCGGGCACATCACCTATCTGTCGCAGGACGATATGGCGGAAAAGTTCGGCCGCACGCAGCGCGAGCCGGCCGCCAACGGCGAATACCATTATGGCTACGATGTCGAGTTCGAAGTGGAATCGTATCTGCGCTATCAGGGGGAGAAATTCTCTCGCTACTTCGATGCGAATACCTATTTGCTGATTACGCGCGCACTGGATTATTTCGATCCTTCCCGCACTCACGGCGGCGATCTGGCGCGTTCGCTGGCGGCGGCACAGGCGGGTTTCCTGCTGGTGTCCTTCAGCACCGACTGGCGATTCCCGCCCGAGCGATCGCGTGAAATCGTACGCGCGCTGCTCAAGAATGGCCGTCCCGTGACCTATGCGGAGATCGATGCGCCGCACGGCCACGATGCCTTTCTGCTGGACGACACGCGCTATCACGCCGTCGTGCGCGCCTACTATGACCGCATCGCGCGCGAGCTTGGCCTGCCGCCCCGCGCGATCGAGCACGGAGGAGCGGAATGAACGGTGCAATGGGCGCCTCGGCGACGGGGGCGCCGGCGCTGCGCGCGGATCTGGCGCGCATCGCCAGCTGGATCTCGCCGGGATCGCGGGTCCTGGATCTGGGCTGCGGCGATGGGGACCTGCTGGCATGGCTGCGCGACCAGCGCCAGGTTCGCGGCGCTGGCGTGGAAATCGATGACAACTACGTGATCGCCTGCGTGCGCCGCGGCGTGGACGTGATCCAGCAGAACCTGGAAGACGGCCTGGCGCTGTTCGACGAAGGCCAGTTCGATACCGTGGTGTTGTCGCAGACGCTGCAGTCCATGCACCGCAGCGAACACATCCTGCGCGAAATGGCGCGCGTCGCGCGCTACGGCGTGGTGTCCTTTCCCAACTTCGGCTACTGGCCGCACGGGTGGTCCATCTTGCGCGGCCGCATGCCGGTGACGGGACAAATGCCGTACGAGTGGTACAACACCCCGAACATCCATCTGTGCACGCTGCGCGATTTCGAGAACCTGGCCGCCAAACTGGGTTTGCGCATTTTGCAGCGGGCCACGTTCAACGACGATCGCGAGGTGCGGCTGCTGCCGGGCTGGCGCAGCACCCTGGCGGTCTACCGCTTTGCCGCCGGATAGGGGCCCGTCGACGGGCCCAGACTCAAGCTTCCACGGAGACTACGTATTTCCTACGCCGCCAATCTTTACACCAGCCGTCGCGTCGCCCCCATGCTGGCGCTGGGTTTTTCCAGCGGCCTGCCGCTGGCGCTGACCAGCGGGACGCTGCAGGCCTGGGCCACGGTGGCGGGCGTATCGCTCCAGGACATCGGCTTCCTGACCCTGGTGGGCACCGCGTATACGTTGAAATTTCTTTGGGCTCCATTGGTCGATCGCTATGCCGTTCCGCTGCTGGGACGGCGGCGCGGTTGGATGCTGGCAACGCAGCTGGCCCTGGCGGCCGGCATCGCCGCCATGGGGCTGCTGTCGCCCGAAGGGGCCCTGTTGCCGCTGGCGCTGCTGGCCGTGGCCGTGGCCTTTTTTTCGGCGACGCAGGATATCGCCTTCGATGCCTACAGCACCGACGTGCTGCACAGGGAAGAGCGCGGTGCGGGCGCGGCGGTGAAGGTGCTGGGCTACCGGATCGCGATGCTGGTGTCCGGTGGCTTGGCGCTGATCCTGGCCGACGGCTGGCTGGGCTGGGGCAACACCTATGTGTTGATGGGGGCCCTGATGGCGGTGGGGGTGGTGGCGACGTTCTGGGCGCCGGAGCCCGAACGTCCCGCCCCGCCGCCGCGCAGCCTGCTGGAAGCCGTGTCGGAGCCGCTGCGGGAATTCTTTTCCCGGCGCGGCGCCATCAGCCTGCTGATCCTGATCGTGCTGTACAAGCTGGGCGATGCATTCGCGGGAGCGCTGTCGACCACCTTCCTGTTGCGCGGCGCGGGCTTCACGCCGACGGAAGTCGGCACGGTCAACAAGGTGCTGGGGCTGGCGGCCACCATTATCGGCGCGCTGGCGGGCGGATCCATCATGGCGCGCATGGGCCTGTACCGGTCGCTCATGCTATTCGGCGTGCTGCAGGCCGTGTCCAATCTGGGCTACTGGCTGGTGGCGGTCAAGCCTGGCAGCCTGCCCCTGATGGCCGGTGCCGTCGCCATGGAAAACCTGTGCGGCGGACTCGGCACGGCGGCTTTCGTCGCGCTGGTCATGGCCTTGTGCCGGCAGGAGTTTTCGGCGACGCAGTTCGCGCTGCTGTCGGCGTTGTCGGCGGTGGGGCGCACCTATCTGGCGGGTCCACTGACGCCCGTCCTGGTCGACAGGATGGGTTGGGCCTCGTTTTTCCTGGTGACGGTGCTGATCGCTCTGCCCGGTCTTGTATTGCTGTATCTGCGGCGCCGTGAAATCCAGGCGCTGGATCAAACGTAAATGCCGCGTGGCGGGTGATAATGGTCTGACGGCAATCCGGAGACCATTATGTCGACGTCCTCGAGTACACCCGCCGCCCACTCGATCCTTCTTGCCACTGATCTCAGTGCGCAGGGCGATCGTGCCCTGGACCGGGCTGTCGTGCTGGCCCGCGAACAGGGCGCGCGCCTGATCGCCGTGCACGTGCTGGAGCCGGGCATGCCGGCTGCCGCGGGTGGCGCGCCGTCGTGGCATCGCTTGAGCGACGACCATCGCGAGTGGGCGCGCTATCGCCTTGGCCTGGACCTGGATGGCGCCGGCGTGGATAGCGATATCAAGGTGGAAAGCGGCGATCCGGCAGAGCATATATTGCGGGTGGCACAGGAATCGGGGTGCGACCTGGTGGTGACGGGTGTGGGGCGCAACGAGTCACTGGGCAAACTGCTGCTGGGCTCTACCGTCAGAAAACTGGTGCGGCAGCTGTCCGTACCCGTGCTGGTAGTCAAGAACCGGCCGCACGGCGCCTATCCCGGCGGGATCGTGGCCACCGATTTCTCGCCGGAGTCGGGCCATGCGCTGCGTCTGGCTGCGCGGCTGATGCAGCGGACGCCGCTGACCTTGTTTCATGCATGCGATACGGTGCTGGGCATGCCGGGCGACGCCGCGCATGCGCCTGAATCGCTGCAACGGGACCTGCACAACGAGATGCGCAGGTTCCTGGAAGCCACCCAGGGTCTGCCGGCGGGAGTGCCGGCAGACATTGTCGTCCAGTATGGGGAACCGGAAACACTGCTGTCGGAATATGTGTTCCGGACGCGCTGCGACCTGGTGGTCGCCGGTGCGCAGCGCATGAAAGGCATCATGGGCGCGATGGTGGGCAGTGTGGCCGAACGCCTGCTGGAATCGCTGCCCAGCGATGTGATGCTGGTGCGGGGACAGGCGGTGCCGTAGCAGGTAGCGGCACGCCGCCGGGCGGCCCAGCGAGGCGGCCCGGGACAAGAACGAGAATGAACCACGGGGGCGGGGAATCATTCCGGGAGACAACCATGCATAGCTTTTCAGGGCCTATCCTGCTTGCCACGGACCTGAGCGCGCGCGGCGATCGCGCCCTGGATCGCGCGATATTGCTGGCGCGCCAATTGGGCACGTCCGTGATCGCCCTGCATGTCATCGAGTCGCAGATGCGGGCGCTGCTGACGCCCCAGCGGCCGGCCGCGGAAAGGGAGTCGCAGGCCCGGCGCGCGCTGCTGCGCGATCTGGCGGGCGTGGACGCCGATGTGACGGTCATGGTTCGCTGCGGCGATCCAGTCCGGCTGTTGCGCCAGGTCGCCGACGATAACAAATGCTCCCTGATCGTCGCGGGGGTGGCGCGGGATGAGACGCTGGGACGCATCCTGTTGGGTACCACCGTGGAAAAGCTGGTTCGTGAATCCAGCGTGCCGGTCCTGGTGGTCAAACGCCGCGCTCGCGTGCCGTATCGGAATGCCCTGGTGGCGAGCGACTTTTCCGAGTCGGCGCGCCCGGCGCTGCGCGTGGCGCTGGCGTTGCTGCCGGTGGCGGGGCTGACCTTGTTCCACGCCTTCGACCTCCCTGGCGATCGCAAGGACGAATTGACCGCCAAGGGATTCCAGCGAACCGCCGAGGACGCCGCGGCCCAATTCCTGGAGGACACGCCGGAATTGCATGGCGGCGAGAAGCCGAAGATACAGGTGGCGGCGGGACTGGCCGAGCGTGTACTTATCGCCTACGCGGACCAGACCGATTGCGAATTATTGGTGACGGGGACGCATGGGGCGACCGGGCTGGACCGTACCGCTATCGGTAGCGTCGCCGATGCGCTGATCGAAAAAGCGCCCTGCGATGTGCTGGTGGTCCGTCAGTGGACGCCGTCAGTGGCATCTCAGGCTAATAAAGTTTAATAATTACAACAGTATGTAAATTAGGCTTAATTAATTTTTGAATATTGCCGATATCCGTTGGGGTGGTTTCCCGCTTGATCAAGTGGGGCGTAATCGGACGCCGCGGGCTGCTCCTTTGAGGAATCGGAAATGTACGTGGGCAGCTATAACAGCGCGCTGGTGCTATGTTCACTGGCCGTGGCGGTTCTCGCCTGCTATACGGCGTTGGACATGGCGGGTCGCACCGCCACCGCGCGCGGTCAGGCTGCCCGCTGGTGGCTGGCGGGTGGGGCTTTCGCCATCGGCGTTGGAATATGGTCCATGCATTTCGTGGGCATGCTGGCCTTCAGCCTGCCCATCTCGCTGGGTTATGACATTGGCCTGACTGTCCTTTCCCTGCTTATCGGCATCGTTTCCGCCGCATTCGCCCTGTGGATGATCTGCCAGGACACCCTGCCGTGGCTCCGCCTTGCGGGCGGCGCCGTGCTGATGGGCGCGGGCGTGGCCGGCATGCACTACACCGGCATGGCGGCGCTGCGCATGACCCCCGGTATCGATTACGACCCGACGCTGTTCGTCCTGTCAATCCTGATCGCGATCGTTGCGTCGGGTTGCGCCATGTGGATAGCCTTCAAGTTGCGGCACGTCACGCGCCACACCCGTCTGCTGCGTGTCGGCGCGGCACTCGTCATGGGCGGCGCCATTGTCGGCATGCATTACACGGGCATGGCGGCGGCGCGGTTT
>DATJHN010000289.1:0-4972 GCA_035493915.1 Bordetella sp. | reverse complement strand
GGAGTCAGTCACGGGGCACTCCCCATGGAGGCAATCTGAAGGCGTTGGAGCATCGCATGTTCCTTATTGGATACGTCTCAATCCGCGTCTCGCAAACTGGGAATGATTTCCGGGAATGCCTGGATGCGATCGGCGTGCATGGCCCATCTTCGCATGAGCTCGACATCTCCGGCCATATAGCGGTCCTGTTCCAGGAAGGCCACATCCCGGCGGATCTCCGCCAGCACGCCTTCCACCGCCGGAGAACTGCGCGGACTGTCCGGTGTGCGCTTCAGATCGATGCCCTGTGCGGCAGCCATCGCCTCGACACCGACGACCACCGCGGTATTGGACACCATGTCGCCAAGGCGCCGCGCCGCGAAGGTCGCCATGGACACATGGTCCTCCTGATTCGCCGACGTCGGCAGGCTGTCGACGCTTGCGGGGTGGGCGAGCGACTTGTTCTCGGACGCCAGCGCCGCGGCGGTGACCTGGGCGATCATGAATCCCGAATTGAGCCCGCCGTCGCGGACCAGAAAGGGCGGCAGGTCCGATAGGCCCGTATCGAGCAACAGCGAAGTGCGCCGTTCGGAGATCGCGCCGATTTCGCTGACCGCCAAGGCAATGATGTCGGCCGCGAAAGCCACCGGTTCCGCATGGAAGTTGCCGCCCGATATCACTTCGCCGGTGTCGGCGAACACCAGCGGGTTGTCCGACGCCGCGTTGGCCTCCCTGACGAGCACACCGGCCGCATGGGACAGATTATCCAGGCAGGCGCCCATCACCTGGGGCACGCACCGGATCGAATACGGATCCTGGACCCGGCCGCAGTTCGCGTGCGAGGGCACGATCTGGCTATCCGCCAGCAACGCGCTCAATGCCTTCGCCACCGCGATCTGCCCGGGTTGTCCACGGGCCTCGTGGATGCGCGGATCCAGCGGTTTGACCGAACCCTGTATCGCTTCCAGGGTAAGCGCGCCCGCCAGCAGCGCGGCGGCAAACACGTGCTCGGCCCCGAACAGGCCGGCCAGCGCCAGCGCGGTCGACACCTGGGTGCCGTTCAGCAGCGCCAGGCCTTCCTTGGGACCCAGCACGAACGGGTGCAGGCCCACGGCATGCATGGCCTGTTCGCCGGTCACTTTTTTCCCGTCCGCCAGCAGCGCTTCACCTTCCCCGATAAGCACGCACGCCAGGTGCGCCAGCGGCGCGAGGTCGCCCGATGCGCCCACGGAGCCCTTGCACGGAATGCACGGCGTCACACCGGCGTTGAACAGCGTGACCAGGGCATGCACGATGTCGGGCCTGACGCCCGAGAACCCGCGCGCCAGGCTCATCGCCTTGGTGGCCAGGATCAGGCGCACCACTGGGGCCGGCAGGATGTCCCCAGTGCCCACGCTATGGGACAGCACCAGATTGCGTTGCAGATCCGCCAGGCGATCCCGGTCTATACGTGTATTGGCCAGCTTGCCGAAGCCGGTGTTGATGCCGTAGACAACCTGTCCGCCCGCAACGATATCGCGCACGGTCTCATAGGACCGCGTCAGTACCGGAACGATTTCCTCAGCCAGCGCCAGCCGCACCTCGCCGGCATGGATGCGCCGAAGATCGGCCAGCGTCATGGGCTGGGCCGTGAGTCGCACGATAGTAGCTTTTGCCATAGTGAGCTCTAGTCATGTATATACAGGTTGGAATCAAGGCGTATGCCGCGCGCCATCGTTTGTTATGTGTAAGGCCTATCTCACTGATCGGGACCGGGCTTGAATCGGCTGCCCAGGCTGTACCGCGAGGCCGGATTCAAGCAACGCACCCACGTGACCGGCACCCCTTCGAACCACGTGCGGCGCGTCAACTGCAGGCAAGGATCCGTGACCTTCATGTCCAGGATGCGCGCCTGCTTGGGCGTGGGCATGACGGCATCGACAACGTGCTCGACCAGATCGGCCGGTACCGATGCAAGCAGGTACTCGCCCGGTGTGATGCGATCGAAATCCTGGTCCATGAAGTCAGGGACCATTTTGGGATTGACGTAGCGGTCTTCCAGCTGGATGGGTACGCCATTCTCCAGATGCACGCTGACCATGTGAAAGACCGATTGCCCCGGCAGCATGCCCAGCCAGACCGCGACGTCCGGCGCCGCGGCAACCCGTTCACGGGAAAGGCAGCGCCACTGGTGGTCATGCCCGCGCGAGCGGATCTCATTGGCGATATTGGCGATCTGCAGCAAGGTCGACTGCGGCTTTGCCTCCGCCACGAAAGTACCCACACCCGGAATGCGCACGATCCGGCCGGCGCTGGCGAGTTCGCGCAGCGCCTTGTTGACGGTCATGCGCGACACACCCAACTGGGACACCAATTCGTGTTCGGAAGGCAGGCGCGCCCCCGGCGCCCAGGTGCCCTCGACGATGCCTCGCGTCACATAAGCCTTGATCCGTTCGTGCAGCGTCGTCGCCGCGCCGCCCTGTATGCCGGCGGCTGACGGCTTCACCGCGGTGGGACCACGTTTCAAGCGGGGATCGGCCATGGCGAGAGCCTCAGCGGTAGGTTCATTCATGGCTAGATGCGCCCCGCTTCGCGAATACTGCGCAGGAATGCGCGGGTCCGGTCGCGTTGCGGCTCGCGGAAAATCTGCTCCGGCGGCCCCTCTTCGCAGACAACGCCGTCGCACAGGAAGCACACCTTGGATGCCACTTCAGAGGCAAACCCCATTTCATGCGTCGCCAGCAACATCGTCATGCCCTCATTCGCGAGATCGCGCACGATATTCAATACCTCGGATACGAGCTCAGGATCCAGCGCGGAAGTGATCTCGTCCAGCAGCAGCACCATGGGATCCATCGCCAGCGCACGGACGATGGCGACCCGCTGCTGCTGCCCGCCCGACATGCGATCCGGATATTCCTTCGCCTTATGCGCCAGGCCGAAGCGCGCGAGCAGGGCCATGGCCTGCTCTTCAGCCTGCTTGCGCGGCTGCTTCAGCACTTGAACCGGCGCCAGGGTCACGTTCTCCAGCACGGTCATGTGGGGAAAGAGGTTGTAGCCCTGGAACACGATACCGATATCGCGCCGCAAGGCGTCCACGTCGACGCCCGGCCCGGTGATGCGGTCCCCATGCACCAGGATCTCGCCGTCATCGATGGACTCCAGGCCGTTAATGCATCGCAACAGGGTGGACTTGCCGGATCCGGAGGGACCGATAAGGCACACCACCTGGTGTTTCTCCACCGTCATGCATAGGCTATTGATGACTGGCAACTGCCCGTACGACTTGGAGATATCGCGAATCTCGATGAAGGACACGCCATTGCTCCTTAGGCGACGCTCGCGCGCATGCGGGCGCGATCGCGTTTTGCCATGCGCTCGACCAGGCGCACCTGCGGGACGGAAATGACGATGAACAGCAGCGCGACAGTCGTGGCGGCGGACAGGTTGTAGTAGTTCGACGCAAGCACCATGGATTGGCTGAAGGAATCGACCACCCCCACCACATTGACCAGCGCCGTATCTTTCTGCAGGGCGATAAAGGCATTCAGCAATGGCGGGATGATCTGCCGGATTCCCTGGGGTAGGACGACGAATCGCAGTGTCTGCATATGGGACAGGCCCAGCGAACGGGCAGCCGCCGTCTGGCTCCAGTGGATACCCTGGATGCCGGCACGGTAGATCTCCGCCACGTACGCCCCGACAGTCAGCGTCAGCGCAATGACGACATAGGTCGTCAACGACAGGTCCTTCAGGATCGGAGCGCCCGTCAAAGGCAAGCCGAACCCGACAAGATAGATCACCAGCACCGCCGGCATGGCCCGGAATATGTCGACATAGGCGGTGGCAAGATAGCGCAAGGGCTTGCCGGCCGGCCCGGGCGCGAGCATGGCCAGGGCCACGATCAGGCCCCAGACCAGGACGAAGACCTCGGCGATCATGAAGATCTTTACGTTGATCCAGAATGCCTGCAGCACCAGCGGAAAGGTTCTGACGATAAGCGGCACAAGAAAGAACGTCTTGGCCACCGCCTGGTCATTCGCCAGCAGGAACTGCAGGAACAGCACGACGATGAACTGGGTAAGCGTATAGCCCAGGGCTATCCAGCTCTGCACGCGAGCCTGCGATCGCGCCACGCGCGCCGCCACGATGTCCCGCCTTGCGGCGGCGGCGCGCACCTCCCTGCACCGCTTGAAGGCCCGGTACAAGGGCAGCGCGATGCAGGCCGAGGCCAGGCCCAGCAGCGCCACCCCGGCCGGCACCCACCACCCATCGAACTTGTTCCTGAGCGCTACTTCCCGCAGCACGCCGATGGTGTACCAACTGGAGGCGATGGTGATGGCGACCGCCACAAGGGCGCAAAGAAACAGCGCCGTCGGCGCGGAGGGCATGCCGCCGATGTCCAGCCGGCGCTCACCGCGCGCCGAGCCCGCCGCGCCGGGTATCCGATCGATGGGATTGCTCATGGACCCGTTACTCTCAAGGCTTGAAGATCGGCACCTTGGTGGGGTCCGCGCCCAGACTGGGCGCCAGATACTGGGCGGCCAGGCGGTCGAACGTGCCGTCGTCCTTCATTTCTTTGATGAGCTTGTTGAAGACCGCCAGGTTCGGCGAATCACGGTTGACCAATCCGCCCCACCTCTCGCCCGTGTCATAGCGTCCTACTACCTCGAAGCGGCCATTGGACTGTTTGGCCTGTGCCAGCACGTTCGGCGTGTCGTAAAGCACCGCATCAACCTGGCCGGCCGCCAGGGCGGCATACATGGCCGCTACCTCGGGATAGACCTTCACCGACTCGACCGGCTTGACCTTGTCCTGCAGGTATTGAAGTATGGTGGTGCCCTGCTTCACGCCCAGCCGCATGTTCTTGATATTTTCCGCGGTGACCTTGGCGCCAGCCTTGACCAGGATGCCCTGGTCGGAATCGAAGTACGGGTCGGTGAAGTTCACCGCCTTCTTGCGTTCGTCGGTAATCGTGATCTCGCTCAAGGCTATGTCAAAGCCCTGGGACTGG
>DATJHN010000288.1:0-10587 GCA_035493915.1 Bordetella sp. | reverse complement strand
GCGGGCCGGGCCTGGCCATCGAAATGCCAGTTGCCGTTGCGGCCCTGGCCATGGCCTTCGACCCGCAGCGCGCCGCGCAGGGTCTGGACGCGCAGATCCATGCCGCCGGCGCCGTCGGCGGCCAGTGCCGCCTGGTAATCGCCCAGTGGCTGCACCCGCACGAGCGCGGATGAGGCGTTCGACCAGGTCAGCTGCAGCAGGGGGCCCTTGGACGGCAGGTCGCCCAGGTCCAGGGCGGGCCAGGCCACGGCCAATTGGCCGCCGGGGTCTATCGTGTTCAGCGGTGCGCCGGCGGCGGTCAGCGCACCGGCCGGCAAGGTCAGCTTGCCTTGGCCCAGGCGTGCGCCGCCCAGGCCGGGAGCGATTTCCACGGGGGCCGCCAGCCACGGATGGACGACGTGGGCGGCGGGGCCGATGCCCTGGACCCAGTGCCAGCTCCAGGCAACGGCGTCCGGCAGGGTACGGCGCATGCCCGGTGGGCCGACGGCCAATTGCGCCTGGCCGTTCCAGATCGTGCCCGAGGCATCGACCGGGATCACCGGAGCGTCGGCGGGAATGGCGAGCAGCAGCCAGCGCGCCGGCAGCGTGGCCACGGCCGCGGCCAGCGCCAACAGGACGGCCGCCGCGGGCAGCAGCCAGCGACGTGTCTTCATGAGCGGCCTCCGTTGGCGGCGTCGCTGGCGTCTCGCAATTGCAGCGTACCGGAGGCGCGTGCCGGAATGGGGCGACCCAGCGAATCGCGGGGCCGCGTGATGTGCGCCTGGACCAGGCGCAGATGCAGGAAGGCCGGTGCATGCGCCAGCCAGTCCAGCAATGCCGCCGGCGCGGCGTCGTCGAAAGCGACTTGCCAACCCTTGCCGTCGTCCAGCTTGTCGATGTGCTGCGTCCCGCCCAGCGCGGCGTGCGACAGGCTGCCGCGCAAGGCGTCTTCCATGTCCTTGGCCGCGATGCGGTGTCCTTGTTCGCGCTTCAGCGCCTGGGCTTCCTGGACCAGGGCATCGATGGTGGCAGCCTGGGCGCGCAGGTGCGGCAGGTCGTCACGCCAACGTTCGATATCGCGCCAGGCGGGACGCAGCGCGATCGCGAACAGCGCCGCCGCGAGCAGGAAGCCTCCCATCATGCGCACCAGGCGGCGTTCGCGTGGGCTGAGCTGTTTCCAGTACTGCGCGGCCTGGTCGTTGTGCTTTTGCCAGTTGGCCAGCCAGGCGGGCGGCAGGACGGGACGGGGCAGGCGATAAGCGCGTGATTTCATGGCCGCGCCTCCGCCGTGATGCGTGCGCGATCGGGCGCCTTGACGCGATCGGCCAGACGCGCCGGAGCGACCTTCCAGCCGCTGTCGGTGGGCTCCAGTATCAGGCCCCGCGTGCCGGCCTGGCGCTGCGCGCCGTCGTCGCGCGGCGACGTACCGCGTGCCGCATCGCCTCTATCGATGGTCAGTATGCCGTCCTGGTAGGTCAGCGCGGATAGTTCGAAGGTCCCGGACGGCAGTATTTGCGCGGCGGCCTGAGCCAGCGGCATGAAATCGCTGTCGCTCGCCACGCTGCGGCCGGCACGCAGCGCATCGACGCGCTGCTGTGCCTGTTTGACCGGGTCCATGATCAGCGGCAGTTCCGGAAAGGCATTGGCCACGCGGTCGTGGATGGATTGCTGCAGCGCCTGGCCTTCGGCCGCCAGTTGCGCGGCCTGGATATTCAATCCGGCGATCCAGACGGCCAACGCGGCCGCCGACCAGATCAATGGCGCGCGCCAGCGCGACTGGCCCTGCGCGGCGGGCCGCAGCTCGGCAAGCGCCAGCGACCAGGACGGGCCTGGCTGGCGCCAGCGCGCATCGGCGGGCAGGGACAGCGGGTCGTCCGGGGCGCCGTCCTGGCTGGGCAGTACGGCGCTGGTGGGATAGATGGCCGCGATGTTCAGGCCGGCTTCGGCAAGCGTCGTCCATCCGCGCACCAGCGCGGCGCGGTCGGTCCACGCCACCGGGGCCTGGCCCTCGGCGTCGCGCGGACCATATGCGATGGCAAGATCATCCGTGGCGGAAAGCGTAAGCGGTTCGATCGAGGCGATCGCGGCGGCCTGCAGGCGTTCGCCTCGCAGCGGCGGCAGGGCAATGTGTGTGCCGACCGTGTCCTGCGGATGCAGGACGGCTTCGATACGGCCGGCGGGGACGGCGGACGCCAGATCCCGCAGCGGCAGCTGGCTGGTACGCAGGATGCGGTATTCGCGATCCAGCAAGGCGAACGGTATATCCGAGTCGCGGGTCAGCGCGCGCAGCGGCGGCAGCGCCAGGCGCAGGGCGGTCTTCAATTCACTTCCTTCGTCCAGACTACGCTGGTGGATTGATCGTCGTCGCGTTCCAGCAGCGCGCGCATGGCGACCGTGGCATGGCCCAGGCGCACCACGCCAGCCATGCCGAACCATTGGCTGTTGGTGGATACGCTGTCTTTGTCGAGCTTGATTTCAGGGTTCGCCAGGCTGTTGGCGAAATCCGCCGCGTCATTGAAGTAGCGGCCGCGTTCGCGTTCCGACACCAGCGCCACCGCCTGGCCCAGCGGCAACTGGTCGACGATGGCGTACAGGACTTCGGGCGGCGCGGTATTGACGTTGACCGCGGTCTGATCGGGCAGGATGGTGGCGCAGCAGCGCAGCCGTTGCAGTGCCTGGTCGTCCAGGTTGGCGATGCCGCGCAGGTCGGCCAGCGACTGCAGGCCGGGCGCGCGCGGCGGCAGCGTCGCGCCGGCGGACGTGCTGTCCTTGTCCCCGCTGTCCTTGCCGGTGGGCAGCGGTTGCGCGGCGGCGACGCGGCGGGCGATGTCCGGCGCGACGGAAGGGCGCAGGTCCAGCGCCGTCAGCAGGCGTTCGAACGCGATCAGCTGGCGCGGATCGACGTGGCCTTCAAGGGCAAGGTTCTGCAGATTGAACTTGCCCTGCTCGTCGTCGATGCGGCCCGACAGCAATGCGGGTTCGGCTTCGCCGGGCTGATCGACGCGCAGATCGACGATAGGGATGGCCCAGGGCTGGTCGGCGCTGGTGATCGGGCTGTGGCGCGCGCTATTGCGCAATATCTGCCGGGCCCAGTCGATGCCGCCCAGCATCAGCCAGCGGGCCTGCACCCGCGACCGTTCGCTTTGCACCAGTTGCGCGCGCTCGCTTTGTCCGCGCAGCATGGTGCTGGCGATGATGGCGACGGCGGCAACGACCAGCAAGGCCGCGATCACGGCCATGCCTTGTTGGCGTTGCGGCGTACCCGCCCGGCCGCCCGAAGGGTGCGCTGCCCTACCCTGGGGAGGCGTCGCGCAGCGACAGCAGGGCCATATGCGCGTCATCGCAGCGCCACCACGCGGCGGTAGACCTGTGCCGGACCGGCGCCGGTCGCCGCCAGCCTGAGCACGAAAGCAAGCCCGGTCGCCGTGGTGCCGTCGCCGTCGTCTGGCAGGGGCGTCCAGCCGTGTCCGGGAACCCAGGCTTCCACGCTGAAACCGACCACTCCGTCCAGCACGTCCGCGCCGGCGCCGGGTTGCGGCAGGGGAAATGCGCTGCTTCCCGGCGCGGCCGCGCGCCGCAGGGCGTTGCCATCGCGCCACCAGCGCACGATCTGCCAGCCGCCAGCCGGAGCGGGACCGCGCACGATGTCCACTTCCGCGCCGTCGTGCGCGTTGTTCACGCGCAACGCGGCGGGCAGCGTTCTTTTGATGACCACATCCGTCGCGCCACCGTCCAGGACCGTATCGGGAGCGCGCATCTGCGTGTCCTGCTGCAATTGACCCAATACGCGCAACAGGGCGTCGTCGCGATCGGCATCGCGCTGGACGTGATCGCGCGTGCGGACCACGCTGTCCAGCCCGCGCCATGCCAGCACGCTGACGATCGCCATCAGCGCCACCGCGACCAGTACTTCGATCAGCGTGAACCCGCGCTGGGGGGCGCGGCCCGCGGCATGGATGCCGCGCGGCGTGGAAGGGCGCCGGGTCATGGCCGCGAACTCACCAGGCCGTGCAGTTGCGCCAGCCGCGGCCCATTGCCGGCCGTGACGCTTACCGTCACCTGGCGCAAATCGCGATCGTCGGTATTTCCCACGAGAAGTTCGCAGGCCAGCGCCAGCGGTCCCTGGGGACACGGCGTGCTTGAACTTCCCAGCGGGGGGAAGATGCGCTGCGCCCGCAGGTCGGCCAGCGTGTTTTCCGCCGATATCAGCGCCAGCGCGCGATCGCGCAGCTGTGCCTGGCCGGTGGCGATCTGGCCCGCCGCCCGCACGCAGGCGGCCAGAGCGATGGCGATGATCGCCAGCGCCACGAGAATTTCCAGCAGCGAAAACCCCGCCTGGTTCGTGCGTGGATTCATGGCTGCAGCGCATAGCGTCCGGCCGCATCGCGCACGATCGCGATGCGCTGGAAATCGTCGCTGAGTTCGATGCGCATGGGTGGGGCGATCCATTCCGGCATGAAGACGCCGGCCTGCGCCGGGTCCATTTGTACGTGCACGTTGCCGGCTTCCCAGTGGCGCGGCCGCAGGCTTTCGTCGTTGCCGAAATCATCCGGCCGGGGAGTTTCGGTGACGGCGGTCCGCGCATCGCCCGGATTCCAGAGCGCATTGCGCGTGAAGCGATAACCTTTCGCGTCGGCCTGCCAGGTAATGGCGCGTCCGCCCGCGCGCGCCTCGGTCTGCGCCTGCGCGAACAGCAACGACAGGCGCTGCGCGTCGTGCGCCAGCGGCTGGTCGTCCCGCTTGGGGAAGGACAGGCCGACGGCGGTGGTGACGATCGCGATGATCGCCACCACCACCATCATCTCGATGAGACTGAAGCCGGACTGCTGCCCGGCCCGCCGGCGCGCGGCGGGCCTACAGGTTCCAGGAGCCGATGTCCGCATCGCTGTCTTCCCCGCCGGGTTTGTTGTCCGCGCCCAGGGAAAACACATCGATTTCGCCTTTTACGCCGGGATTCAGGTACTGATAGGGGTGACCCCAGGGATCGGTCGGCAGGCGGTCCAGATAACTGTGCCAGGCGGGCATTTTTTCGTCGCCGGGCTGCTGCACCAACGCTTGCAGGCCTTGGGTGGCGCTGGGGTAGTGTCCGTTGTCCAGCCGGTATAGCTTGAGCGCCTGGAAGATGCTCGAGATATCCTGCCGCGCGGCGACGACACGCGCCTGATCCGGACGCCGCAGCAGGTTCGGCACGACCAGGCCGGCCATAATGCCCATGATCACGACCACCACCATGATCTCGATCAGGGAAAAGCCATGCTGGCGGGCTGTGCGGCGCGGGCGCCGGGCGCACTGTTCAATGGCGCAACGTTTCATGTGATTCATCCTCGGTACCAGTCAAGTTGCGGGCTGGCCGAGGCGCTGGGCGCCTTGCGTTTCGCTGTCACAACAAGTTCGGTCTTCTGTCATATGCGGGCTCTATCATCAAGGGTTCGAATGACAGTGATATGTCGAAAATCCACCCGTCTGCTTATCGTTACATGCCGCAACGCTTCGACCCCGCGCGACTCGCGCGCACCGCCGCAGTCCTTGCCCTGGCCACGGGCGTGGGCATTTGGGGCGCGGCCCTGATGGCTCCCCGGTCGCACGCATTGCCGCCCATGCTGGGCGCCGCGCGTCCGGCCGGCGGCGACACCGCGGCGCTGGCGGCCTGGTTCGGCACCTCGGCGGCGCCGGTCAAGGTCAGCGTGCTGGGCCTGATCTCGGCGGGCGTGCATGGCGCCGCGATCCTGGCGATAGACGGCGGCGAGCCGCGCGCTTACCGCGTGGGCCAATCCATCGCCGACGGCGTCACCCTGTCCAAGGTCGAACGCACCGGCGTGGTGCTGGAGCAGGCCGGACAAAGCATCCAGGTGGGGGCGCCCGTCATACCCCCGCTGACGTCGCCAGGTTTCATCCCGGTTCATTGATTGCTCCGCGAAGCGGCGCGCGGGCCGCGGGTATCGGGGGGAATCCGATACCACGCTGCCCGCGCGCCGTGCCTGCCGTTTGATGCTTTTACAGATGCGCAGCCATTGCCGGATCGGAGACGCTGTCGCGGCCCGTTTCCATGCGACCCGAGAAGCGGCGTTCGAAGCCGTCTTCGCCGGTAACGGTGAAGTCATACCAATTGCCGCTGGAAGCCAGGTCCCAATCCAGGGTGCCCTCTTCCTTCATCTTGACAACCCAGGGACCGTCGGTGCGGTAGGCATTGGCCTGCACCGTGACCGTGTAGTCTTCCTTGTTCTTCTTGCCCTTGCCGCCGGGGCTGGCCATGTTCTTCAGCTTCATGGTCACGCGGCCGGCCTTCGGCTGGTAGTTGAACTTGATGACTTCGGGCTGGAACTTGGAATCCTGGTACGCGCCGGCATCGCCCGCGAAGGTACGCACGAAACCGTTGGTGCTGTAGACCCACAGGTTGTACTTGCCGCTGTCGAAGATGGTGTCCCATTCGTCGTGCAGCGACTTGCCCGCTTCCACGGTGTAGCGGCGCGGAATGCGGTCCAGGTGGTTGCGGTCGTAGACGTGGAACACGGCGGCCTGGGTGCCGGTGTTTTCGAAGATCAGCTTGATCGTGCGGCCGTCTTCTTGCACGCGGGCGTAGGCATTCAGTTCATACGGCAGCGCGCGCGAGGGACGCACGCCCTTTTCCTGATACAGCGCATCCGGCGTGGCGGGCGGATTGGCGGTCGGCAGCTTGGCTTGCGCGGCCAGTACGGCCTGGTAGTTGCTGGTATCCGGCAGCGTCGGGAAGGTCCGATCGTTGGGCGATTCGAAATCGAAACAGCTGGTCAGGTCGCCGCACACGGCGCGATGCCAGGGACTGACGGCATCGACCTTGATGTTGAAGCGCTTTTCCAGGAACAGGCTGATCGAGGTGTGGTCGAACACTTGCGAATTCACCCAGCCGCCCTTGCTCCACGGCGAGACCACGTACATCGGCACGCGCGCGCTCAGGCCCCACGGACGCAGGCTGCCGCTCAGCGTGTCGAGCTTGTTGCGGTAGGCGCCGGTCGGATCCGAGAAGTATTCGCCATCCAGCGGGAAGGTCGCGTTGCCGGCCAGCGTGCCGTCGACGTTGTACGACGGGGGCGCGGGGGCGGGCAGATGGTCGAACAAGCCGTCGTTTTCGTCGTAGGTCAGGAAGAATGCGGTCTTGGCCCAGACTTCCGGATTGGCCGTCAACGCGTCCAGCACTTCGGCCGTGTAGTTGGCGCCGATGGCGGGATTGCTGTTGCCGGAGTGTTCCGAGTTGGCCGCCGTGCACAACAGCCAGGACACCTGCGGCAGGTTGTTGTCTTCCACGTCCTTCTTCAGGTCGGCGACCGTGTACAGCTTCAGGCCCTTTTCGTACAGCGGATCGCCGGGCTTGGCGTTACGGAAGTCGGCGAAGGCCAGGCCGCCGTGCATGGCGCCGGTCCAGTTGTCGTTGGGATCCTGGTAGATCTTCCAGTCGATGCCGGCATCTTCCAGCACCTTGGGCAGCGAATCCCAGGTCAGCGCATTGTCGGGATAGGTGTAGCCGGGCGTGGGCATGGTGCCCGTGATCCAGCAACGGTCGTTGTTCGGCTCGGAGGTGCGGTCGTCGCTGTTGATGCCGGCGCGGGCCAGCTTGGGATCGAAGCCCGAACCCGAGAAGAACACGACGCGGTTGGGGTCCGTGCCGCTGGTCACCGAACAGTGATAGCCGTCACAGATGGTGAACGCTTCGGCCAGCGCGAAGTGGAACGGAACGTCGGCGCGGCCCAGGTAGCCCATCGTGTACTTGGTCTTGAATTGCGGCCAGTAGCCCGAACGGCCCTGGCCCCAGGCGGCCTGCATGTCGGAGAAGCTGTGCGGCGTGCTGGGCGATTGCAGCGCCTTCACCTTGGTGCTGTCCATGTGATACGGCGGGATTTCCAGGCCGGTGGCGTCTTGTTGGAACCAGACGTCCTTGCCGCTGGGCAGCGGTGTCGGGAAGCGATCGCCGAATCCGCGCACGCCGCGCAAGGTGCCGAAATAGTGGTCGAAGCCACGGTTTTCCAGCATCAGGATGACGATGTGCTTAATGTCCTTGATGGTGCCGGTCTCTACCTTGGCGTTGATGGAAAGCGCGCGGGCAATGCTGGGGGGCAGCATGTTCAGCGCCAGGGCGGCACCGGCTGACTTCGCCGTGCCGGTCAGGAATGTGCGTCGATTGAGCTTGGTCATGGCCTTCAGATGGTTGTTTGTGGGGGGTAAGTCCGCTGCCCGCCTGGCGCGCTCGCCGGTTGGGAGTCGCGGGCCAGTTTGGTTCTTCAAAGTGACAACCAAATGAAAATAGCTCAATGAAAAGATTTGTGACATTGAACATTTCTCAAATAGAATGGAGCCTGTCCGTGCGCCATTGACCGCGCCCGAGACTTCCGACTACCTGCCTTGCGAGCGATGTACGCCCCATGACCGTTTCTGCTTTCCGCCCCCGGCTTTCTGGCCTTACGTCCGATGCGGCGAACGCCTCGGCGTTGCCTTGGACCGCGACATGTCGCGCGCTGATCCTGGACCTGGACGGCACATTGATGCGCGAGCGCGAAGTCGTCGAAGGCGCCGCGGACCTGCTGCGTACCTACGAAGACCGCTATGTCGTGGTGTCGAACAACTCCACGCACACGGCCGCGCAGATGGCCCGCCGATTGCGATTGGCGGGCTTGACGGTTTTGCCCGATCGATTGGTGCTGGCTGGTGAGATGACCATTCAATATCTGCGCGCCCGGCATCCGGATGCGCGCGTGATGCTATACGCGTCGGTCGGCCTGAGGCGTTACGCGCAGCAAAGCGGCTGCCATCTGGTGAACGAGAATGCCGATATCGTGGTGCTCGCACTGGATAAGCGCTTCAGCTATGTCGTGCTGGAACGCATCACGCGAGAACTCACGCGCGGTGCGCAGTTCATCGCCAGCAATGCCGACGCCAGTCATCCGGGGCCCGATGGCTGGGTCGTTCCTGAGACGGGTGCGTTGATGCAGGCCGTGATGACGAGTTCCGGATGCGAGCCGGCGCACGTGGTGGGCAAGCCCGGTCCGGCCATGTTCGAGGAAGGGCTGCGTCGCTTGGGACGGCCACGTGAGGAAGTCGTTGTGATCGGCGATAACCCCGACACCGATGCACTGGGCGCGGTGCGCGCGGGCCTGCGCTATCTGCTGGTGGGGGATGGGGAATACGCCGATGCTTTGACCTTGGCCGACTTGATGCGCTGCGCGAGTCCCGCACACACCGCGATGCCGGAATACCCCGTCAGTAGCGCTTCAAGGACAACACATCGAAGGTGCTCTTGAGCGTGGACACGGACGTCTCGTAATCGGCCAACGCAAGGCAGGCGATCAGCGTATCGACAATGGCCAGCTGCGCCAGCCGGCTGGTCATGGCCTCTGTGCGAAAGCGCGTTTCCTGGGCCATGGTGTAGAGCAGCACGTCGGAAAAAGACTGGATGGGCGATTTGCCGTAGTTGGTCACGCAGATCGTATGCGCGCCGGCTTCCTTGGCCAGCCGCGTGGCCAGCACGGTTTCGTAGGTGCTGCCCGAGTGGGATATCGTCAGCGTCGCGACGTCCGGACCGGTGCGCGAGGCGCTGATGGCCTGGATATGCGAGTCGGTGACGGCCACCGCGTTCAGGCCGATGCGCAGCATGCGGTAGTAGACATCCTCGGCGATGGTGGCCGAGCTGCCGATGCCGTAGATTTCGATGCGCTTGGCGCGCTTGATCAGCTTGACCGCGCGGTTCAGGTCTTCTGCACTAAGCACCGACGCCGTCGCCTGCAGGGTCTGGATATTGCTGTTGAAGATCTTGCCGATGACCGTCGTCGCGTCGTCGCGCGGCGACAGGTCTTCGTGGATGTATTGCACCGGTTGCACGATTTCCTGCGCTAGCAGGATCTTCAGCTGCTGGAAGCCCTTGGCGCCCAGCATCTTGCAGAACCCGACCACGCTGCCTTCGCTGGACCCCGTGCGCTCGGCCACTTCGCTGACCGACATATGCACGACTTCTTCGGAATGGTCGACGACGAACTCGGCGATGCGGTGCGCTACCGGCCCCATCGTGGGCAGCAGGCTCTGGATGCGCGCGCGCGTGACGGGCACCGATGCCGCGGCCGATGCGGCATCCACGGTAACCGGCTTGTGGGCTTTGCTGGTGCGGGACATGGAAGGGGATCCGTTGGCTGATCTTTGCGCGGCGTGGCCGGAAATTGTAGCGGGGTATGCAACTTGTTTTGTTACGCGATTCAGGCTGGTCGGCTGGCGAGCTTCAGGCACTGTTTTACGTGTTCCAGAAACACCGTCACCGCCCGGGGCAGGGTACGGCCCACCAGGGTCTGGAGTTCGGTATTGCGTTTTTGCAATATCCGGTCGCGGATCGGGATGGCGATCATGCTGCCCTCCGTCAGGCGCCGCCGCACCGACACTTCCGCCGACAGTGACACCGCGTCGGTTTCGCGCAGGTAGTTATGCACGGTTTCGATGTAATTGCTGGTCAGCGCGGGTTCGACCAGAAGCTGCTGCTGGCTGCATGCCAGCTCGAAAAGCTGACGCACCGTATTGTCGTCTTCCGGCAGCGCCAGCGGATAGGCCAGGAGCTGCTGCAGCGTAATCTGCGGATGCGCTCGCAGCGGATGCCCC
>DATJHN010000287.1:0-8128 GCA_035493915.1 Bordetella sp. | reverse complement strand
GGGCGACCGACCAATTCGGCCAGCTTGTCTTCGGCCTTCTTCGCCTTGGCGGCCTTTTCGGTGGTGTCCGCCTTGGCGGTTTTCTTCGCGGCGGTGGTCTTCACAGCAGCGGACTTGGGCGCAACCTTGACGGCCGCTTTGGCCGGTGTCTTTTCCGCCGCCTTGCTGGCAGCGCGCTTGGCCGTTTTGGCTTCTTCGGCCATTTCAACTTCTGAGGAGGTTTTGCCGATGGATTTCGTCATAGTCGCTTCCGTGGTCGTTGCGGGCCTCGCCCGCCGCACCGCTATCGACGGCCGGGACAAGTCCAAGCCGGGTCAAGACGCGTACTTTTAAAACTAAACAGTGCCTGGTGTTGGGCTGGTTCGTCACACCGCATGCGCGAACATTGCAGAGAGCCCCTGATGGGCGAGGCTGCTGGCCGTATAGTGGCGTGGTGCAGCACGTTGTCTTGCAATGTTCCGGCACATGTGCCGCGACTTCCTTCCAACCACCGGCCAGCCACGCAAGATCGCGTATTTTCTGTCTTGCGCCAACCAGCCTATTGGGCCCTGCTCTTCCTGATTTCTGGTACCTTGGGTAATCTTGAGTCAATGCTTTGTTAGGATGCCTTCGGTAGAATGGATGGCATCATCGAACACCTTGCCGAAGAGCGTGTTTTACCTGACATGAGCGGGACATCGGCGACCGGCACCATACCGGTAACGTGTGCTCCATGCCGCCATACCGACGGCATCGCCGACGATAACGTCGTGGTCGCCGCGGCCCGTCCTTGTCCGTCCTGTATCCGCTCTTGGTCGTTAGACCGGGACGAAACGCTGTAGTTCTACATAACGGTTCTGCATAACGTTTTTGCATAAACGGTTCCGTATCAGGGACGCAGAGCCTTGTGCAGAGTATCGACAGTGTCTTGGCAAACGTCTTGGCAAACGCCTCGGCCAACCCCTCGGCCAACCCCTCGGCCAACCCACTAACAGCACAACTGACAACATAACCAACAACACATACAGCCCCTCGGAAACCCAATGGGTAACACGTCGGGCCACTATGGCTGTCAGGAAAACCCTTGATTTTACCCTATAGAGTCGTTTCCAGCATGCTTAATTGCTGCTAAACGCCTTGAAAGTTCCTGATAACGGTCGCGATCCTGCTGTTCCTTCAAACCTGAGCGCGCCAGTTCATCAATTTCCGCCCGGATGGCCGCAAATTCAATGCGATGCAAAGCATCGTCCCATTCAGCCTGCGGATCCGGCAGTTCCTCTTCGCCCAGCAGGTCGGCACTCATGCTGCGCAGCACCAACTCAATATCCGATTCCGGCTCGGCGGCTTCCAGCAGAGCACCAAGGTGACGCGCCCCACTGCGCTGTGCCAAGACCACAAGATCCCGCACCATACCAAGATGGGGCCCATGGTCCAATACTTCAAGCTGCTGATCCCCCATGGTGTCGACCAGTTCCGGGTGTGAAAGCAACAGGCGCAGCAGGCGGCGGGCCAGGGTCGGGACCGGCCGGCGCGGCTCGATGACGCCGCCGACTTTATCCCTATCGTCCCGCGACCATTTGCCGCCCTGCTTCCCCTTGAAGCCCCCCTGGTTGAACCGGCCCTTTTTTTCCCTGCCACCCCCACTCCACGCGGGTTCGCCCACCCCATCCGGAATAGGTTCGTACGAGAAATCGGGCGGCGGCGAATAGCCATCGGGGCCCATATCGAAAGGCGCTTCGGACTCCGGCCTGGCCGCACCCGCGACCGCACCATGCGAAGCCGCCGACTGCATACCGGCAGGTCCCACTGGCTGGGCCAGCGCCTGCGCAACCTCTTCGGGCGTCAACTGCACCAGCTTGCCCAATTCGCGTTCGATCTGCGTTTTCAGGCCGCAGGCCGGAACAGCGGCCAGCAACGGCCGTGCTTCGTGCATGCAGGCCGCCCGCCCCTCCGCTTCTGCCAGATTGTGACGGGATGCCAGTTCGTCCAGCAGGAAACGCGACAACGCGGCCGCCTCACCCAGGGTCGCGCGGAAAGCCTCCGCGCCGAATTCACGCACATAGGAATCCGGGTCGTGCTCCGCGGGCAGGAACAGAAAGCGCAAATTGATGTCGTCGCGCAGGACGGGCAGGCAGGCCTGCAGCGCGCGCCAGGCAGCGCGGCGTCCGGCCTTGTCGCCATCGAAGCTGAATACCACGCGGTCACTGGCGCGCAGCAGCTTCTTGACATGGTCCGGCGTCGTCGATGTACCCAGCGTGGCCACCGCATTGCCCAGGCCGAGCTGGGCCAGACCGACCACATCCATATAGCCTTCGACCACAATGACCTGGCCCTCGGTGCGTATCGCTTGCCGCGATTCCCACAAGCCGTAGAGTTCCTGGCCCTTGGAGAAAATCGGGGTTTCGGGCGAATTCAGGTACTTGGGCTCGCCCTTGCCGATGATGCGTCCGCCAAAGCCGACCAGTACGCCGCGCGCATTCCGTATCGGGAACATGACGCGCTCGCGAAAACGGTCGTAACGACGGCCGTCCTCGGCCTCGACGATCAGGCCCGCCTCTACCAATACGGGATCGTCGTAGCGGCTGAAGACCTGCGCCAGACCCTGGCGATCGGTGCCGGACCAGCCAAGGCCGAAATGCCGGGCGATTTCTCCCGTCAAGCCACGCTGCTTTAGATAGCGGATTGCGGGCGCGGACGCCCGTAACTGCTTCAGGTAGAAAGCCTGCGCCGCTTCCAGCACTTGCGTGTGACGCGAAACTTCTTCTTTGCGGCGCGCGGATTCGGCGCGCTGGCGCGGGCTGCGGTCTTCTTCCGGCACGGACATGCCGGCGGAGCCCGCCAGCGAACGCACTGCTTCCGGAAAGCTGGCGCCCGTATGTTCCATCAGGAAGGTAATGGCGCTGCCATGCGCACCGCAACCGAAGCAGTGATAAAACTGCTTGGTAGGACTTACCGTGAAGGAAGGGCTTTTTTCGTTATGAAAGGGACACAGGCCAAGTAGATTGGCCCCGCCCTTGCGCAACTGCACGTACCGCCCAACTATATCGACGACGTCGACTCGGGCAAGTAGTTCCTGTATGAAGGATTCTGGAATCAATCAATTCGTATCGCAGAAAAAGATACAGCTGAGACCCAGCTGAGACACGGACGGATCCAGAACGACCCGGATATCAATACAGGCGCGGGGGCAGTTGCTGGCTACGAATGCGCTTGTAGTGGCGCTTTACCGCGGCGGCATGCTTGCGCTTGCGCTCGGCGGTGGGCTTCTCGTAGAACTCGCGCGAACGCAGTTCGGTCAAGAGACCCGTTTTTTCGATGGTGCGCTTGAAGCGACGCAGAGCGGCTTCAAACGGTTCGTTTTCCTTCAGGCGAACAATAGGCATATGTGTGTGAGCAGGAAATTCGACTTGGTAACAGGAGATTCTAGCATGCTGAAAGTCAGGACGTCGAGCCCTTCCTGGTCCAGGCTTCCAGCTGGTGCGGCCGCAGGGTGTCGTAATCCTCGAACGGCTGATGGATCCAGGGATTGGTTATCAGCTTGTCCACATAATAATCAGGGACAGCCTTGGCGTGGCCTTTCCACCAGAGGACGGCGCTACGCAATTCAGTGATCGCGGGAAATTGCTGGCGCAGATGATCCAGCACGCGGTTGAACGTCAGGCCGGTATCGACCATGTCGTCCACCAGCAACACTCGCCCGGCCAGGGTGCCGCGGGTAATGGTAATGAACTGGGCAATATCCAGGGTGCCCTGCCGGGTGCCGGCAGCTTCGCGATAGCTGCTGGTGGCCAGGATACCCAGCGGGACGTCGAAAATGCGGGACAGCACGTCGCCGACCCGCACGCCACCCCGCGCCAGGCACAGGATCTGATCGAACTGCCAGTCTGAGCGGTAAACATTCAGAGCCAGCTGTTCGATCAGGCGGTTGTAGTCATCCCAACTGACCCAGAGATCTTTGTCGGTACTGGGCGGTAGAGCCATGGCGTGCCGCTCCTAACCCTTGAGCGGATGACGCAGCACGATCGTTTCGGTGCGGTCCGGACCCGTGGAAACCAGATCGATCGGTACTTCGCAGACCTGCGCCACGCGTTCCAGGTAGGCACGCGCCGCGGCGGGCAGCTTTTCGTATTCGGTGATTCCGACAGTTGATTCAGACCAGCCAGGCAGTTCCTCGAACACGGGCTCGGCCTTGGCCACTTCTACCGCGCCATACGGCAGCACGTCGCGGAATTCGCCGTTGACGCGATAGCCCACACCCAGACGGATCGTTTCCAGGCCGTCCAGCACGTCCAGCTTGGTAATGCACAGGCCGGTAATGCCGTTCAGGCGCACCGAACGCTTGAGCGCGGCGCCGTCGAACCAGCCACAGCGGCGCGGACGGCCCGTGACGGAACCGAATTCCTTGCCGATATTGGCCAGGCGCGCGCCGATTTCGTCCAGCAGTTCCGTCGGGAACGGGCCTGAACCGACGCGGGTCGTGTAAGCCTTGGTGATGCCCAGCACGTAATCCAGCGATTGCGGACCCACACCGGCGCCCGCCGAGGCTGCGCCGGCGATGCAGTTGCTGCTGGTGACGTAGGGATAGGTGCCATGATCGACGTCGAGCAAGGCGCCCTGCGCGCCTTCGAACAGCAGGCGTTGACCGGCTTTTTGTGCGGCAAACAGGTTGCTGGACACATCGCGCACCATGGGCGCGATCGCCGGCGCCAGCGCCATGGCCTGGTCGCGAACCTCGCTGGCCGACACGGGGTCCGCCCCCAGGTACTTGGTCAGCACAAAGTTGTGATAGTCCAGCAGTTCGGCCAGCTTCTGATCGAAGAGTTCGGGATCGAAGAGATCCTGCACGCGCAGCGCGCGGCGGGCGATCTTGTCCTCGTAGGCAGGACCGATGCCGCGACCCGTCGTACCGATCTTGCCTTCGCCCTTGCGCTTTTCACGGGCCTGGTCGATAGCGACGTGGTACGGCAGGATCAGCGGACAGATTTCGGAAATCTGCAGCCGCGAGCGGACATCCAGGCCCGCGGCTTCCAGCTCTTCGATTTCCTTGAGCAGCGCTTCCGGGGACAGCACGACGCCGTTGCCGATGTAGCAGGTAACGCCCGGATGCATGATGCCCGAGGGGATAAGGCGCAGGATGGTCTTCTTGCCGTTGATCCACAGGGTATGGCCCGCATTGTGGCCGCCCTGGAAACGCACGACACCGTGGACGGACTCCGCCAGCCAGTCGACGATTTTTCCCTTGCCTTCGTCACCCCACTGGGTGCCGATGATGACTACGTTCTTGCTCATGATCGAAATTGAATATCGAGTTTCGCGGGAAGCCGCGGATTCCGTTGGAACCCCTCTGAAAAGAGGGGATGAGTCAAAGGTTGCGTACCTGCCAAGCGCCGCCCTGTAGCGTCAGTTCGCGGTCGCAGATGAATTCGTCCTGGTCGTGCTCGTGGCCCGGCAGGACCTGCACGACGATTTCCCCGGCCTGGCGCAAGCCGCGTACCGCGGCCACCAGTGCGGCGTCCTGTCCCCAGGGCGCCCGCACGGCACGGGAGCGTTCGGCCGGCGGCAGGCCCGCCGCCAGCTTGCGCAGGTCCAGGCTGAAGCCGGTAGCCGGGCGGGCACGACCGAACACGCGGCTGACGTCGTCATACCGCCCGCCGCTGACCAGCGCGTCGTGCCAGCCTTCGGCGTACAGTGAGAACGTCACGCCGGAGTGATAACCGTAACCACGCACGTCGGCCAGATCGATACTGGCCCGCAATTCCGGCAAGGCCCGCAGCAGCTCTTCCAGTGCATCCAGCGCCTTGGCGATGCCGGGTAGCGGCGGCAATTCCGCGCGCGCGCGGGCGAGCGTACCGACATCGCCGTACAACCCTGTGAGCGTACGCAGCGTCTGGATGGTCTGCGGCCCTGGTCCGTCGGAACGGCTACCCAGTTCCAGCAGGCCCGGGACATCTTTGTCGCGCAGCAGGCTGTGGATCTGCGTGGCATGGGCCGGTGCCGCGGGATCGGCATCGATGATCGCCCGCACCACGCCCGGGTGGCAAAGATCCAGGCGCGGCTGGCGCACACCGGCAATCGTGACGGTATCGAGCACCAGGCGCAGGATTTCGATATCGGCTTCGACGCCCGCATGGCCATAAATCTCGGCGCCGATCTGCAGCAGTTCGCGATTCGACAGCAGGTCCGCCGGACGGGCATGCAGGACCGTACCGCAATAGCACAGCCGGGTCACGCCCGCGCGATTCAACAAATGCGCATCGATGCGCGAGACCTGTGGGGTCATGTCCGCGCGTACACCCAGCGTGCGACCCGAGAGTTGGTCGACCAGCTTGCTGGTGCGCAGGTCCAGATCGGTGCCTGTACCGGACAGCAGTGAATCGATGTATTCCACCAGAGGTGGCGCTACCAGCTCGAAACCGTAAGTACGGTAGAGATCGAGCAGTTCGCGGCGCAGTTCCTCGATGCGCCGGGCCTCGGCGGGCAGAATGTCCGCCAGACGCTCGGGGAGCAACCAGTTGCCCATGTTTTTACCTGATCATGCCTAAACGAAAGACGCGGGCCGCGCCCGACGACGCCGAATTGACGGCATCCAAACGAAAAAGCGGCTGAGGGGCGTAAGCCCGCTCAGCCGCTGCGGAATGTTTTAAAGCTTACGGGGTATTGTACATGGTTCAGGCAATCCCGCCAGCCTGTGCACCAACCCCGTCCCTACCCTATTTCCTGGCGTCCGGCGGGATGGCCGGCATGGTGCTGCCCGGGATACCGCCCAGGGTGCCGCTGGGGGCCCCCGGTACGCCGACGGACGACTTGAAGAACTGGAAGAATTCCGAGGTCGGGTCGACCACCAGCAGATCGCCCAGCTTCGAGAACGACGAACGATAGGCTTCCAGGCTCTTGTAGAAGGTATAGAAGACAGGATCCTTGCCATAGGATTCGGCATAGATGCTGCTTGCCCTGGCGTCACCTTCGCCCATCACGGCCTGCGCCTTGGCATAGGCCGCGGCCAGGATTTCCTCGCGGCGGCGATCGGCTTCCGCCCGGATCTTTTCGCCTTCGGCCGCGCCGATGGAACGCAGTTCGTTGGCCACGCGCTTGCGTTCGGCTTCCATGCGGCGATAAACCGATTCGGAGATTTCCGGCGCGAATTCGATACGGCGCAGTCGCACGTCGACGATCTTCACGCCCAGGGGAGCGGCGCGCTTGGCGACGTTGGACAGGATTTCCGCCATGACTTTTTCGCGTTCGGCGGAGACCACGTCCTTGACGGTGCGAACGTTGACCGCCGCGTTCAGGGCATCGCGGATCTGAGCCTGCAGGCGTTCCTGCGCGGCACGCTCGTTGCCGCCGAAGGTGACGTAATACAGGCGCGGATCGGCGATTTGCCATTTCACGTAGGAATCGATCAGCAGGTTTTTCTTTTCCGCTGTCTGGATGCGTTCGGCATCGGTCGATTCGATCGTCAGGATGCGCTTATCCAGCGTGACGACGTTCTGGAACGGCGGCGGCGCCTTGAAGTAAAGGCCGGGTTCGCTGATGACCTTGCGCACCTCACCCAGCGAAAACACCAGCGCGTAATCGCGTTCGCGAACGATGAATACGCAGGACGAAAGTGCGGCCAGGATGATGAGCAGGCCAACCAGAATGGGCAGTAGACGTTGCATGTTGAGGGCTCCTCCGGTTAGCGCGACAGGCGATCGCGGGACAGCGTGTTGCCGCTGCCGGGGTTGCCGGATGTTTGCCCAGGAATGGGACGAGGCGTTGGCGGAATGGTCGGCTGGCTGGCGCCAGGCAGGCTCAACGAGCCCGGCGAGGACGGCTGCTTGCCGGCATCCTGCGCGGCCTGCTGCATGATCTTGTCGATGGGCAGGTAGACGACATTGTTGCCGGCCCGCGTATCGATCATGACCTTGCTGGCGCGGGAGAAGATTTCCTCCATGGTTTCCAGGTACATGCGCTCGCGCATGACGGCGGGCGACTTGCGGTATTCGCTGACGATACTGTTGAAGCGCGCGGTGTTACCCGTCGCGTCGCCGATGACCTTGGCCTTGTAGCCTTCGGCTTCCTCGGTCATGCGCGATGCCTGGCCGGCCGCCAGTGGCACGACCTGGTTGGCATAGGCTTCGCCTTCGTTGATCTGGCGTTCGCGATCCTG
>DATJHN010000286.1:0-13375 GCA_035493915.1 Bordetella sp. | reverse complement strand
GGCCATGTGTGGGGCGTGCCGTTCCAGCGCTCGACCATCGTCATGTACTACAACAAGAACCTGTTCAAGGCGGCGGGCCTGGATCCCGAGCATCCGCCGGCTACCTGGCAGGAACTGGTCGATGCGTCGGTCAAGCTCACGAAGAAAGATGCGTCCGGCAACGTCACGCAATGGGGCCTGGAGATTCCGTCCGGTGGCGCCTTCGCATACTGGCTGTTCCAGGCACTGACCACGCCCAACAACGCGATCCTGATGAACGAGGCCGGCAACCAGGTCATGCTGGACAAGCCAGCGGTGGTCGAAGCCGCGCAGTTCTGGCGCGATCTGTCCGTAAAACATGGCGCCATGCCATCGGGCACCATCGATTGGGGCACCACGCCCAAGGACTTCCTGGAAAAGAAGGCCGCCATCGTGTGGACCACGACGGGCAACCTGACCAACATCCGCGCCAATGCCGATTTTCCCTTCGGCGTGGCCATGATGCCCAAGAAGGTGCGTGGCGGCAGCCCGACGGGTGGCGGCAACTTCTACATCTTCAAGAGCGGCACCCCCGCACAGCAGAAGGCCGCGCTGAAGTTCGCGCAATGGGCGACCTCGCCGGAACGCGCCGCCGACTGGAGCATCGCGACGGGCTATGTGGCGGTCACGCCGGCGGCCTGGGAAACGCCCAAGATGAAGAAATACGCGCAGGAAGTGCCCGCCGCGGCGGTGGCGCGCGACCAACTGGCGGTGAGCGTGGCTGAATTTTCCACGCATGAGAACCAGCGCGTCACCAAGGTGCTGAACGACGCGCTGCAGGCCATCCTGACCGGGGCGAAGCCGGCACAGCAGGCGATGACCGACGCGCAGCACGAATCGGACCGCATTCTGCGGCCCTATCGCTGATCGCCGCAATGCTCCTGCCGGGATCGACCGGTCCTGGGTGAAGAGGCCACCATGGCGCGAAACATGAAGATGAGCGACAAGGACGCCGGCGCCGCGATGCCGCGCGCCCCGGCATCGCCCGCTTCGGCCGCGCGCGCGATGAAGGCCGTCTACGGCTGGCTGCTGTTGCTGCCGGCGCTGCTACTGCTGGCGGCGTTCACCCACTATCCCGCCATCGCGACGCTGTGGCACAGCTTTTTCTCCACGCCCAAGGGCCGCCGCCCGGCCGTATTCGTCGGCCTCGACAACTACCAGACGATGCGCGACGACCCGGTGTTCTGGCGGGCCTTGTGGAACAACTTGTGGTTCGCGCTGGGCACCATTCCCACCTCGGTCGCGCTGGCGCTGGTAATGGCGCTATGGGTCAACCGCAATCTGCCCGGCCGCGGCTTTTTGCGGCTGTCCTATTTCACCCCCACGGTGCTGCCCATGGTCGCCGTGGCCAATATCTGGTTGTTCTTCTATACACCGCAATACGGCCTGATTGCCCAGGTCTTGGGGATTTTCGGTCTGCCGGGCGTCAACTGGCTTGGCTCGCGCGAAACGGCCTTGCCCGCGTTGATGCTGGTGTCGGTGTGGAAGGAAGCCGGCTTCTTCATGATCTTCTATCTGGCGGCGCTGCAAGGCGTGTCGCCATCGCTGCGCGAAGCGGCCATGCTGGAAGGCGCGTCGCGCTGGCAGTACTTCCGGCGCGTGCTGTGGCCCTTGTTGATGCCGACCACGCTGTTCGTACTGATCAACGCATTGATCAACGCGTTTCGCCTGATCGACCATGTCGTGGTGATGACGCGCGGCGGGCCCGACAACGCCAGCACGCTGCTGCTTTTCTATATCTTCCAGGTCGGCTTCAGTTTCTGGGATACCGCCTATGCGGCGACCCTGACCGTGGTGTTGCTGGCGGTGCTGGGCCTCGCGGCCCTGCTGAAGTTCCGCTGGTTGGACAAGAGGACGCACTATCAATGAAGCGCGCCTCGGCCCATCGCAGTGAACAGGCATCCGCCGGACCGGAGCATCAGGGCCCGGCCGAATCCCGCGCCATGGCGCGAACGGGGATGGCGCAGGCGCGTACCGGCGCCATGCTGGATACGATCGGTGCCTGGCTGCTGGGCATTCTGTGGATACTGCCGCTGCTCTACGCGGTCTGGGCCGCGATACATCCGCCCGCCTATGCCACGCGCTTCGACCTGTTCGCGCCGCTGACGCTGGAGAACTTCGCGCGCGCCTGGGATGCCGCGCCGTTTCCGCGCTATTTCCTGAACACCTTCTTTCTGGTCACCATGGTGCTTGCCGCGCAGCTGGTGCTGTCGACCATGGCCGGCTATGCCTTCGCGCGCTACGAATTCCGCGGCCGCGATTTCGTGTTCATGCTGGTGCTGCTGCAGCTGATGGTCATGCCCGACGTGCTGATCGTCGAAAACTATCGCACCATGAGTTGGCTGGGTGTGCGTGATACCGTGTTCGCCATCGGCCTGCCGTACTTTGCGTCGGCCTTCGGTATCTTCCTGCTGCGGCAGACCTTCAAGACCATTCCGCGCGAACTGGAAGAGGCAGCTCGCGTCGAGGGCGCCAACGGTTGGCAGATCCTGATGAAGGTCTATGTGCCACTGGCCCGGCCCACCTATATTGCCTATGGCCTGGTATCGGTCAGCTACCACTGGAACAATTTCCTGTGGCCGCTGATCATCACTAATTCCGTCAACACCCGTCCGCTGACCGTGGGCCTGCAGGTGTTTTCCTCCAGCGACCAGGGCATAGACTGGTCCGTCATCACAGCGGCGACGCTGCTGTCCGCCGCGCCCTTGCTGATCGCCTTCCTGCTGTTCCAGCGGCAGTTCGTTCAGTCCTTCCTGCGCGCCGGTATTCGCTAAGGCTTGGCCGTCTCGTCCCGTAACTGGTGCCTTCGCCCGCCGATAAATCGCCGTCTTGTAGTCGATGCGAAAAAAAAGGTGACCCTTGTTGGGGCCACCTTTTCCGCTAGTGCTGCAACCGCCACTACATCGCCACTACGCCGCAACTACACGGCCACTGCTTCTTTGACCGAAGCTTCCTGTTCGGCGGCACCCGTCTTCACGTACCGGTTCACCGCGCACAGCACGGCCTGGAACGACGCGGTCACGATATCGCGGTCCACGCCGACGCCGAAGCCCGTCGAGGAATCCCCCACGCGCACTTCGATATAGCTGGCCGCGCGCGTATCGGAGCCCGCGCCGATGGAATGTTCGTGGTAATCCATGACGCGCGCCGGCATGCCCAGCGCTGCCACGAAGGCCGACAGGGCGCCGTTGCCCTCGCCGGTGATCGTGCGGCGCTGGCCGTCGATCTCGACATCCGCTTCCACGCGGAAATGCTTGGCTTCCGCCGCCGCCGGATCGCCGATGATGCGATGGCCGATCAGCCTCCAGGGTGCCTGCTGGTCCAGGTATTCCTGCTTGAAGATGTCATAGACATCCGTGGCGGTCACTTCGCGGCCGGTCTCGTCGGTCACGCGCTGGATCGCGCGGCTGAATTCGATCTGCAGGCGGCGCGGCAGCACCAGGCCATGTTCCTGTTCAAGCAGATACGACACGCCGCCCTTGCCCGACTGGCTGTTGACGCGGATCACGGCGTCGTAGCTGCGGCCCAGGTCGGCCGGGTCGATGGGCAGGTAAGGCACTTCCCAGATCGCATCGGCCTGCTGCTTCGCGAAGCCCTTCTTGATGGCGTCCTGGTGCGAACCGGAGAACGCCGTGAACACCAGGTCGCCCGCGTATGGATGGCGCGGATGCACGGGCAACTGGTTGCAGTATTCCGCGCAGCGGCGCACTTCGTCGATATCCGAAAAATCCAGGCCGGGATGCACGCCCTGCGTGTACAGATTCAGCGCCAGCGTAACCAGGTCGACATTGCCGGTGCGTTCGCCGCTGCCGAACAGGCAGCCTTCGATGCGGTCCGCGCCGGCCATGACGGCGAATTCGGCGGCGGCCACGGCCGTGCCGCGATCGTTGTGCGGGTGCACGCTCAACACGATGCTGTCGCGGCGTGCCAGGTTGCGGTGCATCCATTCGATCTGGTCGGCGTACAGGTTGGGCGTGGTCGCCTCGATCGTGGCCGGCAGGTTGACGATCATCTTGTCCGTGGGCGAGGGCTGCCATACGGCGGATACCGCATTGACGACTTCAAGCGCGAATTCCGGTTCCGTGGTGCTGAAGACCTCTGGCGAATACTGGTAGCCCCACTTGGTTTCGGGATAGCGCGCGATGGCGGCTTTTACCAGTTCGGTACCCGTGGTGGCGATGTTCTTGATCTGGTCCTTGCTCATGTTGAACACGACCTTGCGGAAGGCCGGCGCAACCGCGTTGTACAGGTGGATGATGGCGTGGCGGGCACCCGCCGCCGCTTCCGCCGTGCGCACGATCAGGTCTTCGCGCGACTGCGTCAGCACGATGATGACCACGTCGTCGGGAATGCGCTTTTCGTCGATCAGCTTGCGCACGAAATCGAAGTCCGTCTGCGATGCCGACGGGAAACCGACTTCGATTTCCTTGAAGCCGATCTTTACCAGCTCTTCAAAAAAGCGCAGCTTGCGCTCGATGCTCATCGGTTCGATCAGCGACTGATTGCCATCGCGCAGATCCGTGCTCATCCAGATCGGCGGCTGGGTAATGCGCCGGCTGGGCCAGGTGCGTTCGGCGTAGTCCTGTTTGAACGGAGCGAAGGGACGGTATTTTTGTGCGGGGTTGGCGAGCATCATCAGATTTACCTCGAAGCATGGACCACGAACCCCGGTGTGCGGCGCTTATGTGCGATGCCGCTGATTCACCTTTCCTGCCGGCGCGTCGCCGCGGATGTAGGCGGCAATGAACTCGGATAGGTCTTGCCTGGCCGGGCCAGCGGGGGATTCGTGTTTTAAAGGGATAAGACGTTGTGGCGCAACGGCTGCCGAACTGCCACGGGACACTAGGTCCGGCAACCGATCGGTAGTTGTAGCGATAGCGATAGCGCAGCGGCCGCGGCGTTGAAGTCGGCGGCGGATCCGGCAAAGCCCAACGCGGCGCGGGCCGTGGCGGCACGCGCTTGCACCCCTGCATCCCCGCCTTGCGCGAGACGCAGGCCTGCCATCGGCGCGCCGAGGCGTCCGGTGGTCATCGCGAGAAAGGTGCGGTTAGCGGCCATGGGGTAGGATGATGAGCAAGCCATAAGTCAACCACATTTCAGTGGACGATGCAAATGGTGCCGTTGAATTTGTTACGGGTCGCGGCTCGTTTCCGGGCCGTTTACTTGATCGGTCCGATGCGCGGTTCTACAGGGGCACGGTCAGGCTCCACGCCCGCCCGCACGGCGCGGCGGCGTTCACCGGGCAGCTCGCGGCCGGGTGGCACGCCACGCTCGGGTCGGTCGCCCCGTTCCAGCCGATCGCCCCGGTCAATGCGGCCGGGCACCTGCGGCGGAATGCCCAGTAAAGCCTCCTGGTCGCGTACCATGGCGATCTTTTCGACGCGTCCGTGGCGGATTTCCCACAAGGTACGTTGCAAATCACCAACGGTGAACGGCTCATCGCGGCTACCCCAGCTCCAGCGCATTACCGCGAGGGCGTCCTCGCCGAGTTCGGCGGCCAGGTCGGCAAAGGTATCCGCCGGCACCGTCCGCAGCCGCGCGGCATCCATATTGCCGCGCAGCCATCCGCGCACGGCGTAGAACACGATCAGCGACCATATGGCCGCCACGGCCCACCACAGATAGGGATTGATGCGGCCCAGGAGGTCGATCGTGGCCTGCCCCAAGGGGTGCAGGAACTGGTAGTCGATGGTGTCGCCGAAGGTCAGGATGCGCTGGGCCACCAGCAGCCAGATCACCGCGGCCACGACAATGACGATCGCCCGGACGACAAGGCGGGGAGACGACAGTTTCAGCAGGGTCTGGCGGATCAGACGGCTGTCCTGTCGTGCGCGTTCGGGCGAAGTCGGATTCATCATGCAAAATATTGTACCTATGACTCGCCACGCTTTAGAACTCCGGCCAGGGCAACATTTGGCCCTAACCCCGCAACTGCAACAATCCATCCGGATGTTGCAGCTGTCGACGCTTGCCCTGGAGGCGGAGATCTCCCAGGCGCTGGACGAAAATCCCCTGCTGGAGCGCGACGAGGAACCGGCGGCCGAAGAAATCGATTCCAACCGCGAGGAATCGGCGCACGATGACGATCCCGCGCCGGAACGTGAAACCGCGTTGGACGAAATGCCCGGTTCCAAGGGTGTTCATACGGACGACGACGGCGACATGCCCGAAGCCGCGCGCGGCGAAACGCTGCGCGAACACCTGCTGGCGCAGTTGGCGCTTACCCGGGCCGGCCACCGCGATGCCGCGCTGGTCGCGCTGTTGATCGACGAACTGGACGACAATGGCTATCTGGGGTCGCCGCTAGAGGAAATCCTGAGTTGGCTACCGGCGGAAATCGAAGCGGACATCGATGAACTGCGCGCCGCCTTGTGCCTGCTGCAATCCTTCGATCCGCCCGGCATAGGTGCCCGCGATATGGCGGAGTGCCTGATCCTGCAGTTGCGCGGGCTGGATACCGGCGCCTTGCCCGAAGCCGCCGACCCCGCCGTACTGGCTTGCGCGCGCAGGATCTGCGCCGAACATCTGCAGTTGCTGGCGGGCAGCAATCTGGCGCGCCTGCGCGAAGCCTTGCTGTGCGACGACGTCATGGTGCGAGCCGCGCGCGCCCTGATCCTGAAGCTGGACCCGCGGCCCGGCCGCCGCTGGACAGTGCCGGCCGCCGATTACGCCATTCCGGATGTGATCGTCCGCAAGACACGCAAGGGATGGCACGTGGTACTGAACAGCGCCGTCATGCCGCGCCTGCGCATCAACGGTGTCTATGCGCAGATGCTGGGCAACCAGCGCGAAGGCAGCCATTCCGCGCTGCACGCCCAACTGCAACAGGCGCGGTGGATGATCCGCAACGTCGAACAGCGCTTCGACACCATCCTGCGGGTGGCGCAGGCCATCGTTGATCACCAGTCCGCTTTTTTCAGCCAGGGGCCATCGGCCATGCGGCCGTTGATCCTGAAGGACATCGCCGGTGAACTTGGCCTGCATGAATCGACGATTTCCCGGGCTACAACGCAGAAGTACATGCTCACTCCGTTCGGTACCATGGAGCTCAAGGACTTCTTCGGCGCGGGCGTCGCCACCGATAGCGGCGACGCCGCGTCCGCCACGGCCGTGCAGGCCTTCATCAAGCGGCTGGTCGCCGAGGAAAACCGCGCCAAGCCGCTTTCGGACAATCAGCTCATGCTGAAACTGGCCGAACAGGGGATCGTCATCGCGCGCCGTACCGTGGCCAAATACCGCGAGTCGATGCGCATCGCGCCGGCCTCCGTTCGCAAGGCTCAGGCGGCGCTCCGTTAGCGTCCCCGCTTTTTCCAGTTGCCTGAATGCGAATAATTTTCGATAATTATTCTCATGTACGTTTGTGTCTGCAACGCCATTACCGAACGCCAGGTCCGCGCCGCCGTGGACGGGGGCGCCGCCACGCTCGATGATCTGCAATTCGAGCTGGGCGTCGCCACGTGCTGCGGAACGTGCGCCAAGACGGCCGTCGAATACCTGCCGGGCGGGCGCTGCTCCAGCGTCTGCGAGGCGCGGGCGATGACGCACGCCGCCGCGGTGCCCATCGCGGATCAGAGCGGTTCGGCCGCCAACGGCTTCCCTATTCCCATCGTCGCCGCCGCCTGACGCGCCGCGATGGCGCGCGGCCGGTCCCGGTCGCAGAATCCTTGCAGCAGGGCGGCCATTTCCTGCGCGCCCGCCGGCGCCCCGGGACGTGCAATCAGTGCCAACTCCGTCGGTACGATCGCCGGAAAGGCGTCGTCCAGCACGGCGGAGCTTTCCTCCAACCCCTGTTCGTCCAGCAGCGCGACGCCCAGTCCGCCGCGCAGTGCCGCCTGGATGCCGGGCAGGTTCGGACTTTCATAGACGATGCGCCAGCGCCGTCCGGCGCGTTCCAGGGCATGGATCGCCCGTTCGCGGTACAGGCACCCCACCGGACGCACCACCAGGCGCACTGCTTCGTCGCCGGCTGGCAGGGCTTCCCGTGCCCCCGTCCAGTGCAGGCGCTCCGGCCAGGAGGCAATGCATGGCCCGGCGCCCGGTTCCCGCTTCAGCAGGACAACGTCCAGGTCCGCCTGGGCCAGTGCGGTGCTCAGCCGGCAGCTCAAGTCGCAGCAAACGGATAGCCGGACCTCCGGCCGCGACCGCGCGAAACTGCTGATGATTTCGGTCAGCGCGGGGACCGCGAAATCGTCAGGTAATCCCAGTCGCACAACTTCCATCCGGGCCGCCTTGCCCACCGTGTCGTGCAACTCGCTGGATAGCGCCAGTATGCGGCGCGCGTAACCCATCAGGCGTTCGCCGTCTTCCGTCAGCACTGCCCGGCGTCCTTCCCGCCGGAATAGCGCGCAACCGAGTTTTTCTTCCAGCTTGCGGATCTGCTGGCTGACCGTGGACTGGGTGCGATGGACACGTTCGCCGGCACGCGTAAAGCCGCCGGCATCCACCACCGAAACAAAGCTGCGCAGGAGATCGAGATCCGGCATCGGAGTTTTCCCATCGGTTTTTCAAATACTTTTGACGCAAATAAAGAATTTGTCAATGGATTGGGGCGGCAACACAATCGCTTCAGCCGTTCCAAAAACAAGACCGGCCTGCCACGGATACAAAATGAAAACGCTACACGCGGCCTGCGCCGCTCCCTCCGCTCCCACGCCGCCCGTGGCGTGGGGGCCCATCGCCCTTTTCTGCCTCTTGTGGAGTTCCTCCTTTGTCGCCGCCAAGATCGCGCTGCGGGATTGTCCGCCGCTGACCTTGCTGACGGTTCGATTTTTCATCGCTGCCGTGCTGATGTTCGGACTTGCCTGTATGACCGGTGGTCCGCGGCGTTTGCGCCTGGGCCAGTGGGCCATGCTTGGCGCCCTGGGGGTGTTGAACAACGCGGTGTATCTGGGCTTGAGCTGGACCGGCATGATGACCGTTTCGTCGGCGTTCGCCGCGGTCATCGTCAGCACGAATCCGCTACTGATCGGCGCGCTGGCCGGGCCGCTCCTGGGCGAACGCGTGAGCTGGCAAAAGGTGGCCGGACTGTGCCTGGGACTTGCCGGCGTGGCGCTGGTACTGCGTTCGCGCCTGACCGGCGGACAGGAGGACGTGCACGGCACCCTGCTGGTCGTGGCTGGGCTTGGCGCGCTGGCGGCGGGCACTCTGCTGTACAAACGCCACGCTCCCGACACCAACATATGGCTGGCCACCGGGGTGCAATCTCTTGCGGGCGGCCTTGCCCTGTCGCCTTTCGCATGGATTTACGAAGCGCATCTGCCCGTGCACTTTACCGCCCCGCTTTTCTGGAGCATGGCCTATATGATCGTCGCCGTTTCGATCGGCGGCTTTGGTCTCTGGTTCATGATCCTGGCACGGTCCAGCGCCACCGCGGCGAGCGCGCTGCATTTCCTTATGCCGCCGCTGGGTCTGCTCTTCGGATGGGCCGTCCTGGCCGAGCCCGTCGCTGCCATGGATCTGGTCGGTATCGTGCCGATCGCCTTGGGAATCTGGATGGCCACGCGCCCGCCGCGGCTTGCTTGATGTGATCCGCGCCATGCATGCCGCACGCTGCATGCGTGGGGCACGACGCATGTGCTTGTACGTCGACTCATTCTCATTGCGTTGCTGCTTACGCTTTCGGATAAGGCTCGCAAAGCGATTTACCAAATGCATGCCAGGGGTATGCTGGCGCGTCGTCGGATGGTAGTCTGCCGGGATTCAGCAAGGAGTCCATCATGCAAGGCGACAAAACCGTCATCCAGTTTTTGAACAAGCAATTGACCAATGAGTTGACGGCCATCAACCAGTACTTCCTGCATGCGCGCATGCTGCGCCATTGGGGGCTGAACAAACTGGGCAAACATGAATACGAAGAGTCCATCGGCGAAATGAAGCACGCCGATCGTCTCATCGAGCGCATATTCATGCTGGATGGTCTGCCGAACTTGCAGGACCTGCACAAGCTGTTGATCGGCGAAGACGTGCCGGAGATCCTGTCCTGTGACCTGAAGCTGGAACAAGCCGCGCAGGTGACATTGAAGGATGCCATCGCGCATTGCGAATCCGTACGTGATTATGTGTCGCGTGATCTATTCCAGGACATCCTGGACGATACCGAGGAACACATCGATTACCTGGAAACGCAGATTGGCCTGGTCGACCAGGTGGGCCTGCAGAACTATCTGCAAAGCCAGATGGAAGTGTCGGAATAAACGTTCGGAACGTTCAGGGGCGATGCGGGCATTCAGCGATGGTGCCCCACGCCTGATTGGGCGCGCAGTATTTATTGCGCGCATTCCACGCGCAAGTGGGACGTTCAAAGAACCCGGTATTCGCGCATTGCGCGAGTTCGCGCCGCAAGGAATCCTGCCAGCCTTTCTGGCCGGCACCCGCCGAGGCCTGCTGCTGGGGCGCGGGCATATCGACGGATTGAATGATCGGCTGCTGGCTGACGTTGCGCGAAGCCTGGATCTGCCCATACTGCTGCGCGGATTGCGCGGTCTGGGCCTGCTGGGTGGCCAGGTCCAGCGTCGATACATCGTTGGGGCCGGCCGGCAGGGCCGATTGCGTGGCCGCGGCAATCTGGCGCGCCTGGTCCATCGAAATGGTGTCGCGCGAAATCATCACGGCAGGATCTTTCACGGTGTCGAACAGCGATGCCGTGGCAACTGTCCAGTTGGTGCTGGCGGGGCGGTCGGGCACACCCAGCGTGCCGTCGATGCGCGGCTGCGGCGGCTGCGCGGTGTAAGGCCGGCCGTCGGCGTCCAGTATCGGTTCCTGGTTCGCATCGGTTTCGTTGGGCGTGCGTGTCGCCGCCGGCGCATGCGCCACCAGCCAATCGCCGAATTGGATGCCGCCCCACGCGGAAGCGGCCAACGCCACCAGCAGTGTCGCGAACAATACTCGCCAAGACATTCCTGAACCTCTTAAGCCTGGGCCTTGTCGCTGAATACCCGTCCGCCGTGCTCGCGCATCGCGTGGAACTTCACATCTGGATACAGTTCTTCGGCGACACGCAACTGTGCCGGCGAGCCGATCAAAAACGCGGCCGCGTCCACCACATCATAGGCGATATGGGCAGCGTTAGCATCCATGAACTTGCGCAGCGCACGGGGATCTTCCGACGTAATCCATCGTGCCATGGTGTAACGCGAGGGCATCAGCCTGGCATCGACGCCATACTCGGCTTTCAGGCGATGCTGCACGACTTCGAACTGCAGCTGGCCGACCGCGCCGAGCAACATCGCGCCGCCCGCCGCCACCGGCCGGAACACCTGGATGGCGCCTTCTTCGCCGAGCTGGCCAAGGCCGGTGCGCAGTTGCTTGGTGCGCAGGGGATCCTTGACCTCCACGGCCTGGAATAATTCCGGTGCGAAAAAAGGCAATCCGGTGAACTGTAGTATTTCACCTTCGGTCAACACGTCGCCGAGTTGCAGCACGCCGTGGTTGGGAATGCCGATCACGTCGCCGGCATAGGCTTCGTCCAGCAGTTCGCGGCGCTGGGACAAAAAGGACACGACATTGTTGGGCCGCATTTCCTTGTTCGTGCGGCATACCTTCAGGCGCATGCCGCGTTCGAAGCGGCCCGAGCTGACGCGCACAAAGGCCACGCGGTCGCGGTGCGCGGGATCCATATTGGCCTGCACCTTGAACACCACGCCGGTAAAGCGCGGTTCATCGGGTTGCACGACGCGTTGCAAGGCGGGACGCGGACCCGGGCGGGGCGCGAGTTCGACCAGTGCATCCAGGACTTCCTGCACGCCGAAGTTGTTGATCGCCGACCCGAAAAACACCGGAGTTTGCTTGCCGTCCAGGAATGCCTGCGCATCGAAGGCTGGCGCGGCCTCGTTGATCAGGCCGATTTCGCCGTGCGCCTGGTCGAAGGCGTTGCCGAAACGGTTGGCGATTTCCGGATTGTCCAGGCCCTGGATGAATTCGTTATCGTCGCTACGGCGTTCCTGGCCCGCGCGGAAAATGCGCATGCGGTCCTGGCGGATGTCGAACACGCCGCCGAAGGTTTTGCCCATGCCCACGGGCCACGAAAACGGCACCGCGTCCATGCCCAGGTGCGACTCGATTTCGGCCAGCAGGTCCAGGGGTTCGCGAACCTCGCGGTCCATCTTGTTGATGAAGGTAATGATGGGCGTATTGCGCGCGCGGCAGACCTGCAGCAGACGCTTGGTCTGAGGTTCCACCCCGTTCGCCGCGTCAATCACCATCAGCGCGGCATCGACGGCGGTCAGCACGCGGTAGGTGTCTTCGGAGAAGTCCTGGTGGCCCGGCGTGTCCAGCAGATTGATAACGCTGTCGCGGTATTCCATCTGCATGACCGATGACGCGACCGAGATGCCACGCTGCTTTTCGATTTCCATCCAGTCGGAGGACGCGTGCCGGCTGGCCTTGCGCGCCTTCACGCTGCCGGCGATCTGGATGGCGCCCGCGAACAGCAGCAGCTTTTCGGTCAGCGTGGTCTTGCCCGCGTCCGGGTGCGAGATGATGGCAAAGGTGCGTCGCCGCGCGACTTCGTGAGGGATATTCATAAGCGGGAAATTTTACAGGCGGGCGCCGGGCCTCGCGGGATGAGCAGGCCCTAGTGCGCGCGCCGAAAGCACGCCAGCAACAGGCCGGCCGCCATGAACAGCGTGCCGAAGGCACGGTTCATCCACTTGATGTGGCCGGGACTGCGCATCAGCCGCAATACCTTTGCGGCCAGCAGCGTATAGAAAGCCATGGCGACCGTGTCGGTCATCGCCATGGTGCCGGCGATGGCCAGGTATTGCGCCGTAAGCGGCTGCGCGGCGTCGATGAATTGCGGCACGACCGCCAGCAAAAAGACCGTGCCCTTGGGATTGCTGGCGTTGACCAGGAAACCGCGCATGATCAGGGCGCGTCGCGATTCGCGTGCCGGCTGGCTGCCTTCCAGCGTTACCGGAGCTGCCTGCGCGCGGAACTGGCGCCAACCCAGGTAGATCAGGTAGCCCACACCCAGGTACTTGACTACGTTGAATGCCGTTTCGGACGTGGCAAGCAAGGTTCCTAGTCCGATGCCGACCACCGCCAGCTGGAACATGATGCCCAGGATCAGGCCAGCGGTGTTCCAGTAGCCTCGCGCGAAACCATGGCGCAGGCCGGACGTCATGGCGGAAAGCGCGCCCGCTCCCGGCGAAAACGAAATCGCCCACGATGCCAGCATGAAAGTCAGCCAGGTGGAAAGCAGCACGAATACTCCTAGACGGTGGGTATGCGAGGCGCCTGCCGTCCGCGTCGACCGAAACCGGCCGGGCGGCCGGTGTGGTGTGCATATCGTCGCGGATGGCGTGCGGCTGGCGCGGCTCTCTAAGCAGGATTATTTGGACAGCAGCGCGGGACGGCGCGC
>DATJHN010000285.1:0-9801 GCA_035493915.1 Bordetella sp. | reverse complement strand
TACGACTACTGCATGATCAATGACGGCGGCGTGGCGCTGATCGTCACCACCGCCGACCGCGCGAAACGCATGAAGGGCAAGCCGCCGGTCTATATCCAGGGCATCGGCCGCCGCGACCTGAACGGCCACGCCACCAGCCTGGAACCGCGCTTGACCGATTTCTACCATCCCGCGCAGCAGGATTGCGCCCGCCAGGCTTTCGATATGGCCGGTGTCGGTCCCGCCGACATCGACGTCCTGCAGGTGTACGACAGCTTCTCCGTCCACATCCCGCTGGCCCTGGAAGGCTACGGCTATTGCGCGGTCGGCGATGCCGGCAAATTCCTGCGCGAATCCGGCATGGGGCCCGGCGGCAAGCTGCCCATCAACACCAGCGGCGGCCATCTGTCGGAAAGCTATATGCAGGGCTGGGCGCATCAGATCGAATCGGTGCGGCAACTGCGCGGCGAATGCGGCGCGCGCCAAGTGGCCGATTGCGAGCGGGTCCACTATACGTCGGACGTGGCGGGCAAGGCCGTGTCGATCATCTACGGAAAATGAACATGAGCGCCGCAACCAATACACCCGCCAAGACGCCCACCCCGGTCCTCGGCATGTACGACGTTCCCATGTGGGAAACCATCCGTGCCCGGGGCATGAAGCTGCAATGCTGCCGAGCCTGCGGCACCTTCCAGTATCCGCCCGCGCCCGTGTGCCAGGCCTGCCTGTCCGACGAGCTGGATTGGTCACCGATTTCGGGGGAAGGCGAGATCCTGTCGTGGGTCGTCTATCACCGGCAGTATCTGGAAGCCTACCCGGCGCCCTACAACGTCATCGCGGTTCGCTTGAAGGAAGGCCCCGTGATCGTGTCCAACCTGGAAGGCGATCCGCCCCAGGGAACGTGGATCGGCTGCAAAGTCAGGCTACGCTACGCCCAGATGGCGGACAGCTTCGTCCTGCCCCGTTTTGAGATCGATAGGCGCAGCGTACCCTGACATGGACTTTCCGAAACCGATACTGACCAAGCAAGACCAGGTGGTCGAGCAAATCCGCGAACAGATCATCGCCGGTGAATTCGAACGAGGCGAACGGCTCAAGCAGGCCGACATCGCCCTGAAGCTGGGGGTCTCCGTAACGCCGGTCCGCGAAGCGCTGAAGGCGCTGGAAATGGAAGGCTACGTCAAGAGCTATCCCAACCGGGGCATCTATATCCCGCAGTACTCGCAGACCGATATCCAGGAGATCTTCGATCTGCGGCTAAGCATGGAAATGGATCTGGTCAGCAAGGCGCTGGACAACCTGGAACAGGCGGATCTACAGGACCTGGGCCTGATCCAGCAGCAGTTCCAGGCCTGCCTGCGCAAGCAGGATTACTTCGGCATGCGCATTGCCAACGTCAAGTTTCATTTCAAGCTGTACGAAGCGGCCCGGCGCCCGCTGACGCTGCAATTCGTCCGCGTGCTATGGGCGAAGTATCCGTTCGGATTCCAGGATCAGATGAACATCCGGCGGTTTGAATTGATTTTCCAGGAACACCAGGCGGTCCTCGACATGTTGGTGGCCGGGGACCGGCAAGGTGTGCTCCATCACTTCAAGGACCACCTGACGGCGGGCAAGCAATGGCTCGATAAATCCAGCCCCTGATAGACCAGGGGCCTGCACGGCACCACACAAAAAACCGGAGACAACCCATGCAAGTCAAAAGTACGCTGAAACTCGGCGGGGCGGCGCTCGCCCTTATCGCGGCCACGCTGCTGCCCGGCACGCCTGCCGCGGCGCAGGATCAGACCACGCCCCTGACGTTTATCGTGCCTTTCACGCCGGGCGGCGGCAACGACATCCTGGCGCGCATCCTGGCACCGCACCTGTCGCAGGAATTGCATCGGAACGTGGTAGTCGAAAACAAGCCCGGCGCATCCGGCAACATCGGCCTGGGTTTCGTCGCGCATGCCAAGCCGGACGGCAATACGATAGGCATCGCCGGCAGCCAGATCGCGACCAATCCCGCCATGGGCATACCGGTTCCCTTCGACGTGCAGAAAGATCTGACACCCATCGGCATGGTGGCCGAGGTGCCGATGATCCTGGTGGTGAATCCCAAGCTGCCCTACAAGACGCTGGACGAATTCGTCGCCTATGCCAAGGCGCATCCCGGACAGATCAATTTCAGCAGCCCAGGCATCGGCGTGCCGCAGCATCTGGCGGGCGAACTGCTGAACGATATGGCGAACATCAAGCTGGTGCATGTCCCGTACCAGGGGACATCGCCGGCCCTGGCGGACGTTCTCAGCGGCCAGGTACAGGCCACTTTCGGCGACCTCGGTGCGGTATTGCAATACATCAACAACGGCAGCATGCGGCCGCTTGGCGTGGCCCGCAACCACCGCACGTCCCTGTTGCCGTCGGTGCCGGCGTTCAGCGATAGCCCGTCCCTGGGCCTGCAGGATTACAACGCCTCGCTGTGGTTTTCGCTCATGGCACCGCGCGGCACGCCGCAGGCCATCGTCGACAAACTGAACACCGCGCTGAACAAATCGCTGGAATATCCCGATGTGAAAAAGCAGCTGGCCAGCCAGGGCTTCGAGATCTCCACCAGCACACCGGACCAGCTGCGCCAGATCGTCGCGCGCGACCTGGACCAGTGGACGCGGGTGGCCAAAGAAAACCATCTCAGCGTCAATCATTGAAGGAATGGAAGGCAGCATGTTCAGGAACATCCTTACGGACATCACCGTCGTCGATTTCACTCATCTGGGCGCGGGGCCGATGTGCACCATGCTGCTGGGCGATATGGGCGCCAACGTCATCAAGGTCGAACCGCCGCGCGGCGAACTGGGTCGCAAGCTGGGCCCTGGCTGGATCGGCGAGGACTGCACGGCGTACTACGGTTTCAATCGCAACAAGCGGTCGATCAGCATCGATCTGAAGCGGGAACAGGGGCGGCAGCTGGCGCTGAAGCTGATCCAGACCGCGGACGTGGTGGTGGAAAGCTTGCGGCCGGGCGCGATGAAGCGCCTGGGGCTTGATTACGAAAGCGTCCGCCGCACGCACGAGAAGGTCATCTACTGCTCGATCTCGGCTTATGGGCAGGAAGGGCCTTACGCCGACCGTTCCGGCGTGGACGGCATCCTGCAGGCGGACAGCGGCCTGATGAGCATCATAGGCAGCCGCGACAGCGTCGAACCCTGCAAGGTACAGGCGCCCGTGGTCGATGTCACCACGGGCTGCCTGGCCGCGCTGGGCATCGTCGCGAAACTGCTGGACCTGTGCCGGCAGGGCAATGGCGGCTATATCGACGCCAACCTGATGAACTCGGCGCTGACCTTGCAGCAGACTTCGCTGACCAACTATCTAAGCGAGCGCGCCATTCCGGAAAGAATGGGAAGCGCGGCGCCGTATTCGGCGCCCAACGAGGCCTTCCAGACGGCGGACGGCTGGATCATGGTGGCGGCTTATAGCGGCACGCGCTGGCAGGACCTGTGCGATGTGATGGGCCTGCCGGACGTGGCGGGCGATGCACGCTTCGCGACATCCTGGGCGCGAGTGGAGAACCGCGAGGCCATGCGCGAAGTCCTGACCCGGGTCTTCGTTACCAGGCCGACGGCGCAGTGGCTGGATACGCTGACGCGGGCCGACATCTTGTGCGCCAAGGTCTCCGACTATGCGGACCTGGCGCAGCATCCACAAGCTTTGCGCAACCGCATGTTCACGCAATTCGATCATCCGCTGCACGGCGGCATTTCCACCATCGGCTTTCCGCTGAACAGCGCGCAGGAAAACGCGGAACCGCATACCCTGCCGCCCGCCTGCGGCCAGCACACGCGGGACATCCTGAACGAACTGCATATCGCGCCGGAGGAAATCCAGGCCCTGTGCGACGACGGCGTGGTGTTCACGCAGGCCGCCGCCTGACGCCCGCGACAAGGAGAAACAGCATGAGCGTGATTTACGAAGTCCAGGACAATATCGCGGTGGTCCGCCTGAACCGCCCGGAAGCGATGAATGCGATCGATCCCGAGACCGCGGCCGAACTGCGCGCCATCTGGCTGCGCATCGCGGGTGACGCCACGGTGCGCTGCGTGATCCTGACCGCGGCGGGCGAACGTGCCTTCTGTACCGGATCGGACTTGAAGAAAACCATGCCTCCCAAAGAGGGCGTGGCCCAGCTGACCTTTGGCGCGGCCGCCACGCCGCACCTGCTGGAGAACATGGATAAGGTAAAGGTTCCCATCATCTGTGCCATCAATGGCTATGCCGTGGGTGGCGGCCTGGAATTGGCGTTGGCCTGCGATATCCGTATCGCTTCCGGCAACGCCCGCGTCGGCTTGCCCGAAGTCTGCATCGGCAGCCTGCCCGGTGGCGGCGGGACGCAGCGGCTGCCGCGCGCGATCGGCCTGTCCAACGCCATGCTGCTGCTGCTGACCGGTGACATCGTCGACGCCCAGGAAGCGCTGCGCGTGGGCCTGGTCAGCAAGGTGACCGATGCCGGCGCGCTCCTGGATGAAGCGCGCCGCATCGCAGCGCGTATCGCCGGCAATGCGCCGCTGGCGGTGGGCGCCATCAAGCGCCTGGTACAGGAAGGCACGGACATGCCGCTTGCGCAGGCGATGTCCCACGAGACCATGGCCTTTGGCCTGCTGCGCGACAGCGAGGACCGCATCGAAGGACGACTGGCCTTCCAGCAGAAACGCAAACCTGTGTTCCAGGGCAAGTAATCCTTCAAGGAGGACGCCATGCATCCCTTTCTGGCTCGACTCGGAATTCCCGAAAACCACCTGTTCATCGAAGGTAAGTGGGTACCGTCCGCTTCCAAGGAAACCGACGATGTGCTCAATCCCATGGATGACAGCGTGATCGGCTCGGTCGCCCTTGGCAATGCCGCGGACATGGACCGTGCGCTGGCCGCGGCCGGCGACTCCTGGGCTGCCTGGGCGGAACGGCCGGCCGCCGCGCGCGCCGCTATCCTGTACGACTATGCAGCCCTGATACGCCGGCATGCGGACGACCTGGCCAGCTTGCTGACCCTGGAGCAGGGCAAGCCGATCGCCGAAGCCCGAGGCGAAGTCGCGTTCGCCGCCGATTTTCTCATTCATGCCGCCGAATCCGCGCGCCGGCTGCAGGGCGAGATACTGCCCGGCGACGTACCACACGAACAGATCTGGATACAGCGTGTGCCGTATGGGGTTGTCGCCGCAATGACGGCATGGAATTTCCCGGTCGCGCTGTTCACCCGCAAGGCGGGTCCGGCGCTGGTCACCGGCAATGCCATCGTCATCAAGCCGCACGAGGTCACACCGCTGACATCGCTGGCATTGGCCGCCTTGTCGGTGCAGGCCGGCGTGCCGCCCGGGGTGCTGAACGTGGTCACGGGCCGCGGGCGCGAGGCCGGGCATCACCTGGTCAGCAGCCCGCGCACGAATCTGGTCTCCATGACGGGCAGCGTGCGTGCCGGCCGCGAAATCTACGCGGCGGGTAGCCGCGACATCAAGTCCATCCGGCTGGAGTTGGGCGGCAAGGCTCCGTTCATCGTGCTGCGCGACGCCAATCTGGATCGAGCGGTGGATGCGGCGGTCGCCGCCAAGTTCGTCAATGGCGGCCAGGTGTGCACGGCCAATGACCGCATGTATATCGAACGGGATATCCACGATGCCTTCATGGACCGCTTCCTGGCCAAGGTTCGCGCGCTGCGCGTAGGCAACCCCTTCCAAGGCGTGGACATCGGTCCGCGCGTAAGCAGCCCGGAAGTCGCCAAGCTGCGCGACATATTGGCAAAGGCGCGCGACCAGGGCGCGCAAACGCTGGTGGACATGAACGGTGCCGCTCATGGCGATCCGCATGCGCGTGGCAATTGGTTCTTTCCGGCGGTGCTGGCGGTGCCCTCCAACGACCTCGCCATCATGCGCGAAGAGACCTTTGGCCCCATCGTGCCGGTAATGAAAGTGGATTCCTTCGATCAGGCCTTGTACCTGGCCAATCAATGCGACTACGGCCTGTCGGCGTATCTCTTCACCGAAAGCAATCGCAACATCATGCGTTGCGTGGCGGAGCTGGAGTTCGGCGAAATCTTCGTCAACCGCGGCGCGGGGGAAAGCGTGCATGCTTTCCATGCCGGGTACAAACTCAGCGGCATAGGCGGAGAAGACGGCCGTCACGGTATCGAGGGCTACTTGCGCAAGAAGACCCTTTACAACCATTTCGGCGCGCCAACTTCGGCCTGAGGCCTATTTCTGGTGTGAGCAGGTCCCAAGGCTACCTTGGCGGATCGCTTCGGCTGTATTAGAATGAATACGAAACCATTCATTCCGCAGTGCAATATAAAGCTCTGCGGAAGTTTTTTTAACTAGTAATGGTTACGTATTCAAAACGGAGAGAGACGAAATGACATTGCCAGCCATCAATCCCTGGATCCGCCTGGGCGCCATCGCCCTGTGCGGCGCATTGTCGGCCACCGCCGCCGCGGCCGACGCCAGCTATCCGGCGCATGAAATCCGCTTCATCGTCCCCTGGGCACCGGGCGGTTCCACCGACATCGTCGGCCGCGCCTTGCAGCACCTGGCCGCCAAGGACGGCTACACGCTCGTCGTGGAAAACCTGGCTGGCGCCAGCGGCTCCATCGGCCTGGCCAAGGTCGCCCGCTCGCCGGCCGACGGCTACACCCTGGGCCTGGGCACGACGTCCACGCTGGTCCTGCATACGCAGGGCATCACCGACCTGCGTCCCGACCAGTTCACCACCATCGCGTCGGCATCCATCGACCCAATGGTGCTGGTCGTGCCCAAGGACGGGCCGGCAACAGTCGAGGCTTTCCTCGACAACATGAAGAAGAACCCGGGCAAGGTATCCATCGGCACCTCCGGCGCGAACAACATCAGCCATCTGTTCGCCGTCATGACCAGCCGCGCCGCGCAAGTACCGTTCATCCACGTGCCCTATACCGGCGGTTCCCGCGTCGTTACCGACCTGGGCGGGCACCAGATCACGGCCGGCATTCTCAAGCCGTCGGAAAGCAAGGCGCAGATGGATGCCGGCATCATCAAGCCGCTGGCCGTATACGCGGAGGAACGGCTGTCCTTCATGCCCGACGTGCCGACCTTCAAGGAGAAAGGCTACGACGTCTTTCCCTATGGGCAGGTCACGCAGGCCAGCTATGTCGTGACGCCCGCCGGCATTCCCGAACCGATCCGGCAGAAGCTGGTCGCCGAGTTCCGCAAGATCATCCAGAGCGATGAATTCCAGAGCTTCGCCCGCCAGAACGGCTTCTTCGTCGAAGACTCCACCGGCACTAAGCTGCAGAAGGAAATCGCCGACATGCAGACGTCCTTCGACAAGATGGGCACCCAGATCTTCAATACCTCCAAATAAGGCAGAAGTCATGCGTATCGCGGATATCCGTTCCTATCCCATCTCGTTTCCCGTACCGGCCGATAAATCGGTCACCCTGAGCATCGGCCGCACCGTCAAGCGCGACGCCGTCATCGTGCGCGTCGAAACCGACGACGGCCACGTCGGCTGGGGCGAGGCGCATCACGGGCGCTGCCCCGGCGCCGTCAGCCGCGTGGTCGACACCACGCTGCGCGAACTGGCCGTGGGCCGCGACGCCATGGACGTGGTGGGTCTGTGGAAATACGTCTACGACAAGCAGCTGGCCAGCCATGGCGTGGGCGCTGCTGCCTCCATGGCGCTCAGCGGCCTGGACTGCGCCCTGTGGGACATCCGCGCCAAGGAGGCGGGATGGCCGTTGTACCGCCTGCTGGGCGGTGCCAACCGCGCCATCAAGGCCTATGCCGGCGGCATTTCGCTTGGCTGGCAGGCGCCCGAGTCCCTGGCCGACGAAGCGCTCCGCCTGGTCGCGCAGGGCTACCGCGCCATGAAGCTGCGCATGGGCGACGTGCCGGCCAATGACATCGCCCGTGTGCGCGCCGTGCGCAGGGCGGTCGGCGACGACATCGACATCCTGCTCGACGCCAACACCGGTTACACCGTGGAACAGCTGCGCAAGGTTATGCCGGCCTTCGAGGAAATCCAGGCCGGCTGGCTGGAAGAACCCTTCCCGCCGCACGACCGGCATTCCTATGCGCAGGGCGCGGCGCTGGGCAAGGTGCCCTTTGCCGCCGGCGAAAACCACTTCACCCGCTTCGACTTCAATAATCTGCTGGAAGACGGCAACGTGCGCTTCCTGCAGCCCGACATGTCGAAGACCGGCGGCATCACGGAAGGCCTGCGTATCGCCGCCATGGGGTCGGCGCGCAAGCTGTCGTTCAATCCGCACACCTCGACCACGGCGCCGAATATGGCGGTGACGATCCACGTCATGTGCGCGGTGGAATATCCCGGCTATTTCGAGGCCGACGTGACGGAACTGAATCCCTTCCGCGACGAGCTGGGCGGCCGCGCGCCCTATGAGCTGGATGCGGACGGCTGCGTGCGGCCGTACGAAGACGCCAGCATCGGCCTGGAGATCGACGAGGCTTTCCTGAAGGCGCATCCGCTGATCGAAGGTCCGTGTTACGTTTGAGCGCGGCAGCGGGCGTCGCGGCGAGTTCGGACCCCCGCCGACGCCCCGCCAAGCCCCTCAACGACAACAAAACTAGGAGACCGTGATGAGTAAACAGTCCGTCGGCGTAATTGGCCTGGGCGCGATGGGCGGCGGCATGGCGCGCTCGCTGCGCCGCGCGGGCCACGACGTCCATGTCCACGACGCGCGGCCACAGGTCGCGGCGGCGTTCGCGGACGAAGGCGGGCAGGCGCATGAAAGCGCGGCGGCCCTGGCGCGCCACTGCGACGTCGTGATTTCAGTGGTCGTCAACGCGGCGCAGACGGAATCGGTGCTGTTCGGCGACCAGGGCTGCGCTGCCGCCATGGCGCCCGGCGCGGTATTCGTCATGTGCTCCACGGTAGACCCTGGCTGGTCCGTGGCCATGGAAGCGCGGCTGGCGGACATGGGCCTGCTCTACGTCGACGCACCTATTTCCGGCGGCGCGGCGCGCGCGGCCAGCGGCGAGATCACCATGATGACCGCGGCGCGCCCCGAAGCCTACGCCAAGTGCGAAGCCCTGTTCGATGCCATGGCGGCGCGCGTCTACAAGCTGGGCGACAGCGCCGGCGCCGGCAGCAAGGTCAAGATAATCAATCAATTGCTGGCCGGCGTGCACATCGCCGCGGCCGCCGAAGCCATGGCGCTGGGCCTGCGCGAAGGCGTCGACCCGCAGGCCCTGTACGAGGTCATCACCCACAGCGCCGGCAACAGCTGGATGTTCGAGAACCGCATGGCCCACGTGCTGGCGGCGGACTACACGCCGCTGTCGTCGGTCGATATTTTCGTCAAGGACCTGGGCCTGGTACTGGACATGGCGCGCGCCAGCAAGTTTCCGCTGCCGCTGTCCGCCACGGCCCATCAGATGTTCATGCAGGCATCGACGTCCGGCCACGCGGCCGAAGACGACAGCGCCGTTATCAAGATATTCCCCGGCATCAAGCTGCCAGGAGACCAGCCATGATCCGCCTGGGCTGCATCGCCGATGACTTTACCGGCGCCACCGATCTGGCCAACAACCTGGTGCGCGCCGGCATGCGCACGGTGCAAACCTTCGGCGTGCCGAATGACGGACCGAACGATGGGTCGAACAACAGGCCGAACGGCGGGCCTGAGGAAGGATCGAACAACGGGTCGGCCGACGGCCAGGCGCAATACGACGCGGACGCGATCGTGGTCGCCCTGAAATCCCGCACCACGCCGCCGGCGGATGCGATCGCCGAATCTCTGCGCGCTCTCGAATGGCTGCGCGCACAAGGCGCCACGCAGATCTATTTCAAGTACTGCTC
>DATJHN010000284.1:0-16182 GCA_035493915.1 Bordetella sp. | reverse complement strand
TCGCAGGCGCTCATCTCGCGCGACCAGTCGATCGCCAGCCCCATCGCCTGCATCTGCTTCTTCATGTAGGCGATGTTGTCGTAGGTCCACTTGGCCGGCGGCACCTTGGACTTGATGGCGGCGTTTTCCGCCGGCATGCCGAAGGCATCCCAGCCCATGGGCATCAGCACGTTGTAGCCGCGCATGCGCAGTTGCCGCGCCATCATGTCGTTGATGGTGTAGTTGCGGACATGGCCCATGTGCAGCTTGCCGCTGGGGTAGGGCAGCATGGAACACGCGTAGAACTTCGGCTTTTCGGCGCCGCTGGCGTTAAGGGCGTGTTCGCTGACGCGATAGACGTCATTGCTGCGCCAGACATCCTGGGCGGCGGCTTCGACGGCATTGGGGTTGTAGCGTTCCTGCATGGGCTGGATAGGATCGATGACGAATAAGCGAATAAGGGCCGGCCCGCCAGCGGCAGGGGGGACGGTCAAAACCCTTGATTATAGGTTCAGCCATGCGGCTATAGGCGCGCGGGTGTTTTCACGCACCGGGCGTGTCGGCGGAACCCGGGTATCGCGTGCTGGACTGGTGCCGCCAGCGCCGCGTGGCAAGGGCAGCGAAGGCAGTGAAAAGGCGGCCGGGCCTTGGCGGCATTGGGTCCGATGGCCCGAGGCTTCACGGCAACTGGGCGCGATGGGTGGCCCCCGTGCTCGGCATCCGGGCGTAATAGTTGCTGCCGGGGCCCGGCCGGTGGCGGCTGATATCGGTGGAACGATGGCTGCCGCCAGTGGGACTGCGAGGTGGAATGCGCCGTGGCGCCCGATGATGTCACGTCGGGGACGCGGCTCGCGGACGTACTTTCTACAAAGTGGCGGTCGTCCTTCTACAACACGCGGTAAGCGCTGCTGATCCTTGCGGCGCCGTGCCGCGCCCGCTTTTCCCGTAACGGGCATGCGCATTGTGCCCAGACCGGCTCCTGAGTCCACCACCACCCACAAGGGGGTTCGATATGACCGACAACCAGGATCAGAAAGAGCGGCGCAAGCCGCGCGGTTTCGCCGCGATGGGGCCGGAATTCCAGCGTGAGATCGCCGCCCAGGGCGGCAGGGCCGCCCATCGGCTAGGCAAGGCGCACCGCTTCACTTCACAGGAAGCACGCGCGGCCGCTACGAAGCGGCATGCGGCCCGCCAGGCACTACAGGGCGGTTCATCGGAGCCCACGGCAGTGGCGACAGCCGAGCCGGGCAAGGATCGCTAGGGCCTGTTGACAGGCGCCGTAGCGACGCGATTCAAGGAATAGGCAGTTTCAGTGTGCGCGCGCCGGGATCGGCCTCGAAACCGCTCACGGCGAATTCGCGCGCTTCCATGTAGCCCTGGGCCTGAAAGCGGACATGCGTCGGCGTCCACGAAAAGTCGGCCAGGGGAGCGGCGTCGACGCCGCTTACCAGCAGGTAGCCCGGTGCCGTTCCGTCGTCGCGAGACGGCGGGATGTCGCTGGGCGACTGCCATGCCACCGACTCGCAGGCGACTTCCGCGCGGCGTTCGGCCTGCCCGGGATCCCGGGCGATCAAGGTGATTTCGCTGGTTTTCCAATGTTCCATGGCGTGTGGCGCAAGGTGCCCGGCGAACGGGCGATGCATTTTTGCGGCAACCGCCGTACCCATGGCGGGTATTGCATGCCGGCGCGGCCGTCTCCACTGGGAGCATTGGCTCGATAAATAAATCGCTTGCAATTAAATTGTGTGCGATCTAATATTCGTTCCAGGCGCTGAACACGCCCACGAATTCAACCCCCCGGCCCGCGGCCATCAGGCTCGGCCCAAATGCCTTCAAGGAGCTAGCCATGTCTATCGAAAAAGTGCTTTACCGTGCCCAAGCTACCGCCAACGGCGGCCGTGACGGCCGTGCCGTTTCCTCCGACAACGTGCTGGATATCCAGCTCAGCACGCCGCGCGAACTGGGCGGCGCCGGCGGCCCCGGTACCAATCCCGAACAATTGTTCGCGGCGGGCTATTCCGCCTGCTTCCTGGGTGCCCTGAAGTTTGTCGCGGGCAAGGAAAAGGTCGCGCTGCCGGCGGAAACGACCGTGACGGGTTCGGTAGGCATCGGTGCCATCCCGACGGGCTTCGGTATCGAGGTCGAGCTGCGCATCTCGATCCCTGGCCTGGATCAGACCCAGGCCCGTCAACTGGTCGACAAGGCCCATATCGTTTGCCCGTATTCCAACGCGACGCGCGGCAATATCGATGTGACCTTGACCGTGGTCTAAGCCGGGTCAAGGCGGTAGCCGCCGCGACGGCGGCCCGGGCGCGACGCGATCCCCCCGGTGCAAGCTGTCGCGGTGCAAGCTGTCGCCAGGTAAGTAGCCGCGGGCCGCGGCCGTTCGATATCGAGCGGCCGCACCCGCCATTGGCATATGGATCGCGCACGATTTAATATGTCCATCATGTCACATCCATCCTCTCCACGCGGCGATGCCGCCTTGCTGCTGGAAAACCAGCTTTGCTTCGCGCTGTATTCCACCAGCCTGGCAATGAGCAAGGTTTACCGCAAACTGCTCGCCGACCTGGACCTGACCTATCCGCAATACCTGGTCATGCTGGTGTTGTGGGAACAGGACGGCCTGACGGTATCGGCGATCGGCGAACGCCTGTTCCTGGATTCGGCGACCCTGACTCCCCTGTTGAAGCGGCTGGAAGCGGCAGGCCTGGTTGAGCGCGCCCGCGCCACGCGCGATGAGCGGCAGGTCATCGTTTCGCTGACGGAGCATGGGCGGCAATTGAAAACCAAGGCGCGTGCCGTTCCTCCCGGGGTCGGGGCCGCGGCCGGATGCAGCGCCGCCGATGCGGGCGCCATGATCAAACGGCTGGATGCCCTGCGCGCGGCCTTGCAGGAATCGACATGCCCATAGCCAAGCAGAACACGCAGGCCAACCTGGCGTACCATGAGCTGAAAAAGCGCATTCTCATGGGCTTTTTCGGCGCCAGCGACCGCCTGCGCGAAATCGAAGTCGCCGAACTGTTGAATATGGGGCGTACCCCGGTTCGCGAAGCGCTTAAGCGCCTGGAAGACGAAGGCCTGGCCATGTACGAGCCACGCCGCGGCCTGGTGGTGACTTCGCTGGACCAGCAATCGGTCACCGAACTCTATGCCATGCGCGAGTTGCTGGAAGGCGGCGCCGCGCGCTTCGCCGCCAAGCATGCCAGCGAGGCGGAGATCGACAACATGGCGCATATCCTGGAGGAAGGCCGGCAGGGCGGCGATCCGGTGGCGGCCAACCTTGCCTTCCACCAATCCATCTACGGCGCGGCGCACAACAAATTCCTGATCCGCGCCTTGCGGTCGCTGACCGATTCCACGTATTTGCTGGGACGCAGCACGCTGGAGACGAAGGGGCGGCCGGATGTCGCGTACGGCGAACACCAGGCTATTTATGAAGCCATCCGCGACGGCGACCCCGTGCGGGCGGAACAGGTGGCGCGCGAACATATACGCAACGCGCTGCTCGAACGCCTGAAGATCCTGCGCGCCACGCAGGCGCCGGAAACCTGAAACCCGCCTATCCCGGAACTAGCCTGGCTCTTTCAGTCGTACCGCATCACTCGTACAACGCCCGCGGATTCTCGCGCAGGATGCGCTGGAAGGCGGCATCGTCGACGGCATCGCGCAGCAGATTCACCAGATCCCCATAAGGCATGGGCTGTCCGTGCGCGGGATCGAAGAACCAGGTGTGAGGCCAATCCGATGCCCACACGATGCGTTCCGGATAGCGGCTTGCCAGCTCGCGCAGCAGATCGCCGAAATGTTCGGCCCAGGTCGCCACCGGATAGCCGTAGCGATAAAAGCCGGACGCCTTCAGCCACACCCGGCCCGTATCCAGAAGGCGGAATACCGCCTCGCGGATGGCGGCATATTCCGGGCCGCTGGCGGCGCCGCCCAAGTGGTCGATCACCACTTTGGGACCATCGCCGCCGCGGATCGCTTCGTATACACCTTGCAATGCCTGCGGCGATACGAAGAACTGCGCATGCCAGCCGGCCGCGCGCAGGCGCGGGGCCAACTGCGTATAGCCGGCCATGCCGTTGCCGCTGCCGGAAACTGCATTGAAGCGCATGCCGCGCGCGCCCTGATCGCGCCACGCCAGCATTTCGGCTTCCGTCGTTTCGTCGGGCACGACCATCACGCCGCGCGCGCGTCCCTTCGATTCGCGCAAGCTGTCCAGCAGCAGGCTGTTGTCCATGCCATAGACGCTGGGCTGGATCAGGACGAAGCGTTCGATGCCGTGAGGAGCGCCGACGTTCGACATATCCTGCCAGGTACGCACCGGCGGGGTGTAGTGGGATCCGGGCGCCAGCGGACGGCGCGTCGCGTCGTCGAAAACGTGGGTATGGCAATCCCAGGCGGGAAGGGCGGGGGGCGTCATGCGGCAGGCCTCCGTGATGGAGAAGGCGCGGTTCGCGGGCCGCGCCGGGTTGAGTCGGAGTGGGTCCGGCGGGACATCAATCCAGCTTGACGCCGGTTTCCTTGATGATTTCCTGGTAGCGGCCGCGTTCGGCGGCCAGGAATTGCGTGAACTGTTCGACGGTGTTCGGTTTGACCACGGCGCCTTCGGCTTCCAGGCGCTCCTTGGTTTGCGGGTCGGCGATGATCGCGTTGATCTCGGTGTTCAGCTTCTGGATGATCTCCGGCGGCGTGCCCTTGGGCGCGAATACTCCGCCCCACAGGCTGAACGAAAATCCGGGCAGGCCGGATTCGGCCACGGTGGGCACCTTGGGCAGCGCGGGCGAGCGTTCCAGCGTGGACACCGCGATCGGCTTCAGCGTGCCGCTCTTGAAGTGCGGCAGCACGCCAGGCGCGCCGGAAAAGAACATATCGACGTGATTGCCCAGCAGGTCGCTCAGCGCGGCGCCGCCGCCCTTGTACGGTACGTGGGTCAGCTTGGCGCCGGCCTTGAAGGCCAGCGCGGCGGCGGCCAGGTGCCCGGGCGTGCCGGTTCCGGATGACGCGTAATTGAAGCCCTGCGGCCGCGCTTTGCTCTGGGCCACCATTTCCTGCACCGTGTTGAACGGTGCCGATGGATGGGCCGACAGCACCAGGGGCGAATCGCCCACCAGCACGACGGGCAGCAGGTTTTCCGGCTTGTAGTTCAGGGTGGTGGACAGCAGCGGGGTGACGATGATTTCACCGGTCTGCCCCAGCAACAGGATGCTGCCATCGCGCGGGGCGTCGGAGACGTAGCGCGCGCCGATGGCACCGCTGGCGCCTGGACGGTTTTCGACGATGAAGGTCTGGCCCAGCCGGGTCGTCAATTTTTCCGCGATCAGGCGCGCGAAGACGTCGCCCGATCCGCCCGGGGCGTACGGCACGATGATGCGCACGGTCTTGTCCGGGTAGGCGGCTTGCGCGCCGGCATGCAGGCCCAAGGTGGCGGTGGCGCACAGCGCGGCCGCGAGGAATTGGCGCCTGGCCCAGGGAAATGGCTTCATTAAGTGTCTCCTTCGGAAGGCCGCACGCCGGCGGCCGCGAATAGTCAGGATGGGTTGATTATTTTTTGCCCCGGACGCGATCGGATGCGCGCATCGGAGGCCGTGAAAAACGAGAATCGGTTTTTATATATTTTTGCATACATAAATATGTACAACAAACCGGGCGGGGCTGGAGACCTGGATGCTCGTTGAGCACCACATGGCGCGCCAAAGCCGCATCTGCCCGATTCATGCGCCAACGCGGGCCACTACATTGATGCCCCGGTTCCAATGTTTGCATCCAGTCCCGCATCGACGCCCAAGACGCTCTGCGCGTTGCCCTTGAGTGCCTGGGAAACGTCGCGGTGGTGACGTACGTTAGCGTTATCATGGTTGATTCGCGACGCATCGTTCGCGCGACCCGCCGGCATGGCGCGGAATCAGGTGAGCGATCGTTCAAGGAATCATAGGAGAGAGAGTGTGAGCACCACCATAACCGGCGAAATTCTCATTGGTCAGCGCGCTATCGACAACGGCCAGCGCACGTTGAAGGCGATCAATCCCGCCACCGGCGAAACCTTGTTGCCCGGCTTCGCGCAAGCCGGCGCCGCCGAGGTCGATCAGGCCTGCGCCCTGGCCTGGGCGGCTTTCGACGCATATCGCGAAACCTCGCTGGAAAGCCGCGCCCGCTTCCTGGAAGCCATCGGCGACCAGATCATGCAATTGGGCCAGCCGCTGGTCGATCGCGCGGTCGCGGAAACCGGGCTGCCGGCTGGCCGCATCGAAGGCGAGCGTGCCCGCACGGTGGGTCAACTGCGCTTGTTCGCGCAAGTCGTGCGCGCCGGCGAATTCCTGGATGTGCGGGTGGATCCGGCCATGCCGGAGCGCCAGCCGCTGCCGCGCCCCGACCTGCGTCTGCGCAATATCGCGCTGGGCCCGGTGGCCGTGTTCGGCGCCAGCAATTTCCCCCTGGCTTTCTCGGTAGCGGGTGGCGATACGGCGTCCGCGCTGGCGGCCGGTTGCCCGGTGGTGGTCAAGGGCCATCCCGCCCATCCCGGCACGGGTGAACTCGTGGGCCGCGCGATCCAGGCCGCCGCCCGCGAATGCGGCATGCCCGAAGGCGTGTTTTCCTTGCTGCTGGGCGGCATCGAGACCGGCGTCGCGCTGGTCCAGGACGAACGCATCAAGTCGGTGGGTTTCACCGGTTCGCGCGTCGGTGGCCTGGCCCTGGTGGATATCGCCTCCAAGCGGCGCGAGCCTATCCCCGTCTTCGCCGAAATGAGCAGCATCAACCCGGTTTTCCTGTTCCCGGCCGCGCTGGCCGCACGCGCCGAAGACCTGGGCAAGGCATTCGTGGGCTCCCTGACGATGGGCGCGGGCCAGTTCTGCACGAACCCCGGCATCATCATCGCTTTGGAAAGCCCGGATCTGGACCGTTTCCTGAAGGCGGCGGACGAGGCATTGTCCGCGCACTCGCCCAGTGCCATGCTCACGCCCGGCATCCATGGCGCCTACGAAAAAGGCGTACAGGCGCTGGAGAAGGCCGACGGCGTGCAGGTATGCGCTCGAAGCAAGGCCGGCGAAGGCCCGAACCGTGGCCGCGCCGCGGTGTTCTCCACCACCATCGGCAACTTCCTTACGCACGATGCCTTGCAGCACGAAGTCTTCGGTGCGTCCAGCATGGTGGTGCGCTGCAAGTCGATCGACGACATGCGCAACGCCGCCGAGCGTATCGAAGGCCAGTTGACCGTGACGCTGCATCTGGACGAAGCGGACTACGAACTGGCGCGCGGCCTGGTGCCCGTGCTGGAACGCAAGGCCGGCCGCATCCTGGCCAATGGCTGGCCCACCGGCGTGGAAGTGGCGCATGCCATGGTGCACGGCGGTCCGTTCCCCGCGACGTCCGACAGCCGCTTCACGTCGGTCGGCACGCTGGCCATCAAGCGCTTCCTGCGCCCGGTCAGCTATCAGGCCCTGCCGGCGCAACTGCTGCCCGAATCGCTGCGTCCGGAAAGCGTGGCGCGCCTGCCGCGCCTGGAAGACGGCAAGCGCCTGCTGCCGTAATCAGGCCGCTCGCGGCGCAAGCCGCGGCGGTGCGGGCATCCCGACGACCGCACGCGGGCATACCTTCGGGGATGTCCCGCGCTGCCGTTCGACATCCGGGTCGTAAAAATCCCTTGTCAGTGTGCCGTGCCGGGCTGGCCGACCTGGTCGGGCCAGTTCCCCATCGCGGGGGTCGCGGAGCTTACCCCCGGCCGCGTCGTCTGGATTGGAACCTGGGTTCCTGGCGGATGGGTGCCCGGCACTGATGCAGGTACAGGCGTCGATGCAGGTGCCGGTGTTGGCGTGCCGGCGGCTGGAGCGCTACCAGGGCGTGCCGCCCGTAGGCGAGCGCTCAGTTCCGTATCAGGTCGAGCCATCGGCCGGCTTGCCCCTGTCACGGGGTGCGCTGTGTCCGGTGCGGGGCGTGAGGGTGCGACGCGTGTCGTCCCGGTGTTTGCCGGTGTAGTGCCCGCCGGTACGTCGCTCGCGTTGCCCGCATTGGCGCGGGCAGTCTGCGCGCGCAGCCGGCGAATCTGGTCATCGAGAGGCTGCAGGCGCGCGCCGGTGGCATAGACGAAGCGCTCCATGGCCAGGCGCCCATCGGCATGCCCGGTGTAGCCCAGATAGATACCCAGCGTGGACTGGTGATCGAGGTTCCGGTATTCGATGGTGCCGAACGGAGTCGGCACCTGCAGCTTGGGAAAGGCCATCGCCACCGTTTCGCGGTCCGCTGTGCCGGCGCGTTTCAGCCCTTCGGCGATGGAACGCAGGGCCGCATAACCCAGGACGGCCGCTGTGTCGGGTGCGTCGCCATAGTGTTCCCGATAGGCCTGCACAAAAGCCTGGTTTTCCGGCGTATCGATCGCATCGCGCGGATAGCCCGTAATGATCCAGCCGTCCGGAATCGCGGCGTCCAGGGTGACAGGGTCCTGCGTCGCGGTGTTCGGCATCGTGGCATTCGGCATCACGGCGTTCGACGGCAAGGCGTTCGACGTCGAGGCATTCGGCGTCACGGCGCTCGGCTTATCGGCCTTCGGCATCGTGCCGTTCGGCTGCAACGCATTCGGCTTCGCCGTGGTCTGTGCCGCCGGGTCCGTGGTGACCAGCGTCGCCGTGTCCAGCGCCGCCAGATTTTCCGGATCGCCGGTGAACAGGGAGACCACGCCCACGCCATCGAATAGATGCTCCGTCACGCCGGCGCGCACAAAGTCCACCAATTCCTTTCCCGTCAGCATGTTGAATATCGCGTCGGGCTTGGCCGCCGCCAGGATGGCCACCGTGCTCTTCGCATCGAACTTGCCAGCTGTCACGGCCTGCTCGGCGACGAATTCGGTCTTCGCTTGAAAGGTCTTGAACAAGCCCTTGAATGCATCCACCGTGGCGCGATCGGATTCGGTGTCCTGATAGATCAGGGCCCAGCGCAATTTGCGCAGCCCCAAGGCCTTGGGCGCGATAGCGGCGGCCTGCATCCAGGCGCCTGGACGCAGCCGGAACGTGTAGCGGTTGCCTTCCTGCCACGTCAGGCGCTGGCTCAGCGGCGCGACCGCCAGGTACAACACCTTGTTAGTGTCGGCGTAGCTGGACAGCGCCAGCGCGACTTCGGACGAATAGCCGCCGAACAGCGCGACCGCATCGTCTTTTTCCACCAGTGCCTGGGCAGCCTTCACCGCGTCATCGGGATTGCCGCGGTCGTCGCGCGAACGGACTTCCAGCTTGCGCCCCAGCACTCCGCCTTCCGCGTTGATCTGTTCCAGCGCCAGCATCCAGCCGCGCCGGTACGGTTCGGAGAAGCTGGGCAGGGCCTTATAGGTGTTGATTTCGCCGATGCGCAGCGGCGGCGGAGCAGATGGCGGCGGTGCAGGATGCGCCGCCTTGGCATGGCCAGCGGCGCATGCCGGAGTTGCCTGGATCAGGATCGCACAGGGCACCAGCAGCGCGCACGCGATCATTCGACTCACGGTGCGCCAGACGGCGGGGCCAAAAGAAACTGGCAGCGCGGCAAGCCAGACGGCAAGATGAAAAAAAACCGACATTGCTGTCGGTTCTTTCTCTCGGAAACCGAGGTCCATCGCGGTGTGCTCGCTGATTGTCCGCATAGCGGCAGGGCGCATCTGCACGATGGTCCGGGTGCGCTCAATTACTTGAGCTTGGTTTCCTTGTAATCCACGTGCTTGCGCGCGACCGGATCAAATTTCTTGATCAGCATTTTTTCCGGCGTCGTGCGCTTGTTCTTGGTCGTGGTGTAGAAATGTCCCGTGCCGGCGGTCGACTCGAGCTTGATCTTTTCGCGGGTGCCTTTGGCTGCCATGTCGTACTCCTGGATAGTCTATGGGCGGGGATGGCTTAGATCGATTCGCCGCGCGCGCGCAGTTCGGCCAGAACGGCATCGATGCCCTTCTTGTCGATCGTACGCAGGGCCTTGGTGCTGACGCGCAGCGTGATCCAGCGGTTTTCGCTTTCGACGAAGAAGCGGCGCGATTGCAGATTGGGCAGGAAGCGACGCTTGGTCTTGTTGTTGGCGTGGGAAACGTTGTTGCCCACCATCGGGCGCTTGCCCGTAACTTGGCATACGCGTGCCATATTTGCACCTCAGAAATTCATTGCTTGCCGCGTATGGCTTGGAAGACGGGAGCTTGGCCGCCAGCAGGGTGCTGGCCATCCCGTAAAAGGATGCCGGGAGCCGGTATTTGATCTATTTCTGATCTACCAACTGATCCGTGTGCTTGTGCCCGCCGCCCCCTCCAACGCATCGGCGGGGTGGAAGTGCCCGGCTACAAAGCATAGTAGCTGGCACGGGTAAATTCGTAAGCCTGCGATTCTACTATGAAAAAAGTCCAGAAGGCAAGTGTGCCGGTACCTGCTCGCAAGGCGGGGTCGCCGTAACAACTACGACCAGGATAACCGGGGCGGCCAGCGAATCAGGTCGCCGCCCGGGCGATCCGTCCGAACAGCCACGACAGGCAGGCGCACGTGGCCAGAATCCCGGTCAGCGGAAGGGCGGTGTCGCCCTGCCACAGGCTGACGCACAAGCCGGCCAGCGCGCCGCAGGAGAGCTGCAGCGTACCCAGCAGGGCAGACGCCGCGCCCAGCCGCTTGCCTTGTTCGGACAAGGCAAGCGCCGCGGAATTCGGACTCACGAAACCCTGGCTGCTCATGTAGCCGATCAGGCACACCATCAGCAGCGGCAGTGTCATCCAGCCTGCCAGCGTCAACAGCACGGCCGCCAGGCTGGCCAGCGCCAGGCTGGTCAGCGCTCGCCGTTGCAGTATCTGCGGGGTAAGGCGCCGCAGCAGCCGCGCGCTGACCTGCGATCCTATGATCAGCCCGGCGGCGTTCAAGCCGAACAGCAGGCCATAGTGCTGGGGATCGACGCCGTAAAGCTCGATGAACACCCGCGGCGATCCGACGATGTACGCGAACATGCCTGCCTGGCCGAAGCCTCCCGCCATGCTGTGTGCCATGAATCCGCGGTGGCGCAGCAGTTCCCCATAATTGCGCAGGATCGTGCTCCAGCGCAGGTGTATGACGCGTTCTGGCGGCAGCGATTCCTTCATGATGAAAAGCATGGCCGTCATCAATGCCAGGCCGCACGCCAGCATCAGGCCGAAAACGCCTCGCCAGCCGGTGATCAGCAGCAGCTGGCCGCCGATCAGCGGCGCGAGTATGGGCGCCAGGCCCATGATCAGCAGCAGCAGCGACATCGCGCGTGCGGCTTCCTGGGTTTCGTAGTGATCGCGTATCACGGCGCGCGGGATCACGATGCCGGCCGCGCCGCCCAGCGCCTGCACGGCGCGCCATGCGGTCAGGCTCTGGATATCGACCGCCAGCGCACAGCCGAGCGACGCCACGACATACAGCGACAGTCCGACCAGGAGCGGCGGCTTGCGTCCATAGCGGTCCGCCAGCGGACCATAGAAGATCTGGGCGGCGGACAAACCGACCAGATACGCAGCCATGGTCCGCTCGACGTCGCCCTGGCCCACGCCCAGGCCCGCGGCGATGGCCGGAAATGCCGGCAAATACAGGTCTATGGAGAACGGCCCGATTGCCGTCAGCGCGCCCATCAAAATGAGCCAACCGGGCAGGCCTCGGGTCGGTAGCGAAAGGGGCATTGGGTTTACGTTTGCCTGAATGGCGGAGACGCGGAAGGGATATTCCCGCTCAAAATGTAACATGTGGAGGAGCGGTTCAAATCGGAAACAAATTCCGATAAAGTCCCCACGTTATTTCTTGCGAGGTTGACTGTCGTGAATCCTGTGTTGTCTGCGGTGGAACGCAAACTGGAGTCCGTTTCGATCCCGGTCCAACTGGAAATGCCGGATGGAACCAAAGTAGGATCTCCAAATCCCAAGGTCAAATTCGTCGCCCGCGGCAAGACCGCGCTGGCGCATTTGGCGGCCGGCGACGTCGGCGTCCTGGCCCAGGATTATGTCGAAGGTCTGGTCGACATACAGGGCAATATGCATGACGTCATGCGCGCGGCCGCGGAACTGCTGCCCAGTTCGCCGGTGGATGGAGAACAGGGCAGTTGGCTGCAGGCGGTCATGCGCCGCATGGTGTCGATCCAACGACATTCCGTGGAACGCGACGCCAAGCAAATCGAGTTCCACTACGACCTTTCCGACGATTTTTACCAACTGTGGCTCGATCCGCGCCGCGTCTACTCCTGCGCGTATTACCGCACGCCGGATATGACGCTGGCGCAGGCACAGGAAGCCAAGCTGGATCACATTTGCCGCAAGCTGCGGCTGGCGCCCGGCGAACGCTATCTGGACGTGGGCGCCGGCTGGGGCGGGCTGCTGCTGTGGGCCGCAGAAAACTACGGTGTCGACGCCACCGGCATTACCCTGTCGCGCAACCAGCACGCCCATGTGAACCGCCTCATCCAGGAAAAAGGGCTGCAGGGCCGTGTGCGCATGGAGCTGCTGGACTACCGCAATCTTGATGAAAGCAAGCCCTACGACAAAATTTCCTCGGTCGGCATGTTCGAGCACGTCGGCCGTGCCCAGTTGCCCGCCTATTTCGCCAAGCTGAAGCGCCTGCTGCGCCCGGGCGGCCTGGTCATGAATCATGGCATCACCGCGGGCGGCGTACATAACGCGCAGCTCGGCAATGGCATGGGCGAATTCATCGAAAAGTACATCTTCCCTGGCGGCGAGCTCACGCATATCAGCCACGTGCTGGCGGCGATGGCCGATGGCGGCCTGGAAGCGACGGATATCGAAAACCTGCGCCCGCACTATGCCCGTACGCTATGGGCCTGGAGCGACAGCCTGGAAGCGCAATTGGATGCCGCCGCGAAGATACTGACCGGCGAACAGGGCGCCAAGTCGCTGCGTGCTTACCGCCTGTATCTGTCCGGTTGCGCCATGGCTTTCGAGCACGGCTGGATCGCTCTGCATCAGGTGCTGGGCCAAGGGCTGGCCACCGGCCGTGTCGATGAACTCGACCATCCGGCTGACCTGGCCTATCCGTGGCGGCGGGATTACATCTACGCCGGTACGTCCGTCTGATATGGATCAGGCGGGACGCGCGACAACCGTATTACCATACCGTTAGTGCGTCCGATATTTGCGGAACGCCGCCCCCGGGGCGGCGTTCTTTCTTCCTTAACCTTGCTACCGGAATCTCCATGCCCAGTCTTCATGTTCATGTCTTGTCCGGATGGTCCGCCGACAAGAAGACATCCCTGCTGAAAGGCACAACGCAGGCTGTCGTCGAAAGCCTGGGCGCGCCGCTGCGCAGCGTGCGAGTGATGCTGCATGAAATCGCACCTGAGCACATCATCGTGGGCGGCGAGATCGGCAAGCAGTCGGTGGTGTTCCATGTGCATTTGATTGTCGGCCGCACAGAGGCGCAGAAGAGCGCCTTGTACAAGGCATTGAACGGCGCCGCCTGCGCGGCGCTGGGAGTATCGGGCGATGACGTCCGCGTCCTGCTGGACGACATACCGAATACCGATATGGGCATGGCCAACGGCCTTAGCGCCAAGGCGACCGGGCGCTAAGGCTTTCCATACCGGAAGCCGCTTCGCACGGGCCCACGTCGCAGCATCACCCGGCCATGGCCGCCGCGCCCGCGGGCCGGCCTTTACAGGAGAGCCATCATGAAAGAAGTCATCATTGCCGCCGGCGCGCGAACCGCGGTAGGCACCTTCGGCGGCGCGCTCAAGGACGTGCCGCCCATCGACCTGGGCAGTACGGCGATCCGTGAAGCGCTGGCGCGCGCCGGTGTCGACGGCGCGGAAGTCGGCCACGTCGCCGTCGGTCATGTCATCAATACCGAGACGCGCGATATGTACCTGTCGCGGGTGGCGGCGCTGAATGCGGGCGTCGGCAAGGAAACCCCCGCCTTCAACGTCAATCGCCTGTGCGGTTCCGGCTTGCAGGCCATCGTGTCGGCGGCGCAGTCCATCATGCTGGGCGACGCCGAGATCGCGGTGGGGGCGGGCGCGGAGAACATGAGCCGCGGACCCTATATTTCGCCGGCCCAGCGCTGGGGCGCGCGCATGGGCGATACGACGCTGTCCGACATGATGGTCGGCGCGCTGACCGATCCCTTTGAACGCTTCCACATGGGCGTTACCGCCGAAAATGTCGCCGCCAAGTACGAGGTCACCCGGGCCGACCAGGATGCGCTGGCGCTCGAGTCGCACCGGCGCGCGGCCGCGGCCATCGACGCGGGGTATTTCAAGGACCAGATCGTTCCCGTGGTCATCAAGACCCGCAAGGGCGAAGTGCGCTTCGATGTCGATGAGCACGTGCGCCGCGACGTCGATGCCGCCGCGATGGCCAAGCTCAAGCCCGTGTTCCAGAAGGACAACGGCACCGTCACGGCGGGCAACGCCAGCGGTATCAACGACGGTGCCGCCGCGGTCGTGCTGATGAGCGCGGACGAAGCCGGCAAGCGCGGCGTACAGCCGCTGGCGCGTCTGGTCGCCTACGGCCACGCGGGTGTCGATCCTGCCTATATGGGCATCGGTCCGGTGCCGGCCACGCAGGCTGCGCTGAAGCGGGCGGGGCTCAGCATCGACCAGTTGGACGTTATCGAAGCCAACGAAGCCTTCGCCGCGCAGGCCTGCGCGGTCACGCGGCAACTGGGGCTCGATCCCGCCAAGGTTAATCCCAACGGCAGCGGGATTTCGCTGGGCCATCCCATCGGAGCGACGGGCGCCATCATTACCGTCAAGGCCTTGTACGAACTGCAACGCACCAAGGGCCGCTACGCGCTGGTCACCATGTGCATCGGCGGCGGGCAAGGTATCGCCGCGATCTTCGAGCGAATCTGACCATACCTTTATGCCGCCACGCGCCACGCCGTCCGTTCAGGACATTCCCACACTTTCTGAATCGGATGGCGTCCGCTATCTGCATTTCGACAGCCCCTGGATCCAGGGTGCCATGCGCATTGCGGATCCGGCGGAACTGGTGCTGGAGTACACGGCCCAGATGATGGCCTGGCTGCTGTTCATGGAACCGCCCAAGGACGGCGCCATCGGCCTGCTGGGGCTGGGCGCCGGTTCGCTGGCGCGCTTCTGCGTAAAGCGCACCCGCGCCGGCGTTGTCGCGGTGGAATGGAATCCCCGCGTTACCGCGATCTGCCATGCCTTCTTCCGTCTGCCGGGGCCGCCGCGCCTGGTGGTCGACGAAGGCGACGCGGGCACCTGGGTGGGCGAACCGGCCAATGCCGGCCGCTGTCCCATCCTGATGGTGGATTTGTACGATGCGCAGGCACGCGGCCCGGTACGCGATTCCGTGCGCTTCTATCGCGATTGCCGCCGCGTGCTGGGCGATACCGGCGTGGTGGCGGTCAACCTCTTCGGCGAACACGAGAGTTTCCCGCGCAATATCGACAACCTGTCCGCGGCGTTCGACGGCCGCCTGGCCATGCTGCCGGAAATCGACGCCGGCAACCGCATCGTCCTGGCGTTTTCGGGGCCGCCCATCGATATTCCGGTGGACGCCCTGCTGGACCGTGCGGCGACGGTGGAAGCGGTCTACGGCCTGCCGGCGCGCCGCTGGGCGCGCGCGCTGATCGGGCAGGCGACCGCGGGCCGCCTGGTCTATTGATGAGCGCGCCGGGCGTCCATGCCAGCCGATTTGCCGCGGGCTGCGCGGCTGGATAAATAGCCGCTTCGTCTCATCCAAATGAGGGTTGCGGGATCGTTTGCCGGGTGTAATATGGAAGCACCATAATTATGAATTATGGCCCTATTTTCTGTCCCGGACAGGCCCTCATGAACCTCGCCACCGCCGTCGAATCGCCCCAGCGCATCGTGCGCCAGGCGCTATATCTGGAAGCCGCCGAGCGCCTGCGGGAAATGATCCGGTCGCGCACACTGATCGCGGGGGAATGGGTTGACGAACTTCGCGTCGCCGCCCAACTGGGCATTTCCCGTACCCCACTGCGCGAGGCGCTCAAGCTGCTGGCCAGCGAAGGGCTGGTGCGCCTGGAGCCGCGCCGCGGCTGCTTCGTCAATGAGCTGTCCATGCGCGACCTGGACGACATCTTTCCCTTGATGGCCATGCTGGAAGGCCGCTGCGCCTTCGAGGCGGCCCGCAAGGCCGGTCCCCAGGATATCCGCCACCTGGCCGCGCTGCATGAAACCCTGCAGGGACATGCCGCCGCGGGGCGCGTCGACGACTACTACGAAGCGAACTACGTCATACACGAGGCCATCCAGGCGCTGGCC
>DATJHN010000283.1:0-9270 GCA_035493915.1 Bordetella sp. | reverse complement strand
CCGACATGATCTCTCTGGCCAAGCAATTGTCGGCTGGCTACCTGCCGATCTCCGCCCTGCTGGTCACCGACGACATCTACCAGGCGATGGTCAGCGAAAGCCGCAAGATCGGCTCTTTCAGCCACGGCTTTACCTACAGCGGCCACCCGGTGGCAGCCGCCGTGGCGCTGGAAACGCTGCGCATCTACGAAGAGGACCGCATTCTCGACCACGTCCGTCGCATCGTGCCGCATTTTCAGCGCCGGCTGGCCGAACTCGGCGACCACCCTCTGGTGGGCGAGGCACGCGGCGGCGGATTGATCGGTGCTGCCGAGCTCGTCGCCGACAAGCGCGACAAGACACCGTTCCCGCCCGAAATGGGCGTGGCGGCACGGGTAGGCGAATATGCCTTGCGACACGGAGTGATCACGCGCGCGCTGGGTGACACAGTGAATTTCTGCCCGCCGCTGATCATCAACGACGCGCAAATCGATGAATTGTTCGACGGCGTCCGCGCGGCAATGGACGACACGAGCGAGTGGCTGCGCACGCAGTCCCGCTAAGCAGGCGCCCCTGATCCCAGGGGCGCTTTTTTTCCGGCCGTTTTTCAACAACGACGCGCCACGCACCAAAACAAGCGGCGCGCATTCAAGGGAAAATCATGAAACGTCGATTCCTCGGTCTATTCCAAGCGGTCGTATTGGGACTATGCGCCCATCTGCTGCCCGCGCAGGCCCAGCAGAATGCCTGGCCCGAGCGCCCGGTACACGTGGTGGTTCCTTTTCCGCCCGGCGGCGCGACCGATTTCATCGCCCGCGCCTTGGGCGAACGACTGTCGCGTGAATTGGGCGAAGCGTTCATTATCGACAATCGACCCGGCGCCGCATCGATGATCGGCTCGCAAGTGGCGGCGCGCGCGCCCGCCGATGGCTACACACTGTTATTGGCGACGTCGTCGTCCATGGTAGCCAATCGCTATATGTACAAGAAGCTGGACTACGACCCCGACAGCTTTGAACCGATCTCGCTGCTATGCATCACCCCGCTGGTCCTGGTGTCCAATACAGACCTGCCCGCGCGTGATGTAAGCCAACTGATTTCCTACGCCAAGGCGCATCCCGACACGCTGAGCTACGCCTCTTACGGCACCGGCACCATGTCGCACCTGGCCATGGCAATGCTTAACCGCAGCGCCGGCACCAGCATGTCGCATGTGCCGTACAAGGGCGCGTCCGAGGCGCTGCCGGCCGTGATGGGCGGACACGTGCAGCTCTACGTGGACACCATCATCAGCAGTCTGCCGTATATACAAAGCGGCAAGGTACGTGCGTTGGGGATCACCACCGCGCACCGCACGCCCCTTTTGCCCGATGTGCCGACGATCGCCGAGCAAGGCTATCCCGGCTTCGACCTGGCGCCCTGGTATGGCTTGGTGGCGCCGCAAGGCACGCCGGCGCCGGTGCTGGAAAAGCTGCGCAAGGCCATGGCGAAGGTAATGGCCATGCCGGAGTTCAAGGCCACCTTGGACCAGGTCGGCGCCGAGCTGCCGCCCGAAGGCGCCGGTCCGGCCGCCTTCACCACGCGCATGAAGACGGACATTCCCGTTACCGGGCGGCTGATGAAGGACGCGGACGTCGCCCCGAACTAAGCCAGGCTCGCGGGGCGGCCGCGAACGCCGCGGTCGCCCGATTCATGCGTATCAAGAAGTCCCGGATTGTCTGGACACGCCCATGCATGGGCGTATCCGCCTTCAGGGCAGCATCCCGCCCAGGCACAAATACTTGATCACCAGATATTCGTCGATGCCGTAGTGCGACCCTTCCCTGCCCAGGCCGGATTGCTTCACACCCCCGAAAGGCGCCACCACGTTGGACAGGATCCCGGTGTTGATTCCCACCATGCCTGTTTCCAGCCGCTCGGCCACGTGCCAGATGCGGTGGATGTTCTGGCTGTAGAAATACGTCGCCAGGCCGAACTCCGTGGCATTGGCCAAGTCGATGACTTCATCGTCGGTGTGGAAGCGGAACAGCGGCGCGAGCGGGCCGAACGTTTCTTCGCTGGCCACGCGCATCCGCGCGGTGGCGTTCGCCAGCACGGTCGGTTCAAAAAAGTTGCCACCCAAGGCATGAGGCACTCCGCCGGTCAGTACCGTGGCCCCGTTGGCGACGGCGTCCTCGATGTGCGCCGTGACCTTGCCGACGGCAGCCCGGTTGATGAGCGGCCCCACTTGGACGTCCGGCTCCACCCCCTTGCCCACGCGCAACCCGCCCACGGCCTTGGCCAGTTTGGCGGCGAACTCGTCGTACACGGCGTCCTGCACATAGATCCGGTTGGCCGAGACGCAGGTCTGGCCGCTATTGCGGAATTTCGACTGGATGGCGCCTGCCACGGCCGCATCCACGTCGGCATCGTCGAACACGATGAAAGGTGCGTTACCGCCAAGTTCCAACGACAGCTTCTTGATCGTCGATGCGCTCTGGCTGAACAGCAGCCGCCCGACCGCGGTGGAACCGGTAAAGCTGAGTTTGCGCACGATAGGGTTGCCGGTCATTTCGCCACCGATCGCGGCGGGATCGCCGGTCACGACGCTGAACACGCCCGGCGGCACGCCGGCCGCTTCCGCCAGTACCGCCAGCGCCAGGGCCGAAAGAGGCGTGGCCTCGGCGGGCTTGACCACCATGGGGCAACCCGCCGCCAGCGCGGGACCGGCCTTGCGGGTGATCATGGCCGCGGGAAAATTCCATGGCGTAATGGCCGCACACACGCCGATGGGTTCCTTGCAGACGATAAAGCGCTTGTCCGCCATGGGCGAAGGCAGCGTATCGCCGCGCACCCGTTTGCCTTCTTCGGCGAACCATTCCAGAAAGGACGCCGCGTATCCGATCTCGCCTTTCGCTTCGGCCAAGGGCTTGCCTTGTTCGGCCGTCATGATGGCTGCCAGGTCATCGGCATTGGCCAGCGTCAGGTCGTTCCATCGGCGCAGTATCGCACCGCGCTCGTGAGCCGTGCGCTGGCGCCACGCGTGCCAGGCCTTGTCGGCCGCCTCGATGGCGCGGCGCGTCTCGGCCTGGCCCATGGCCGGCACATGCGCGATGGTTTCACCATCGGCCGGATTGTGGACCGCGAAGGTTTCTCCATTGTCCGCGTCACACCAACGGCCGTCGATATAGGCCTGTTGGCGCAGCAAATCGGGATTTTTCAGTTTCAACATCAAAGGACTCCTGGTCGCGACGCGGCACTGCGCTTCGCGCTTTACGTGATTGAAGGAATAACGGCCCGGTGCTCAGGCAGACAGGCTGGCCTGCAGGATGTCCAGCGCCTCTTCGAACACCGCATCCTGGATGGTCAGGGGGAACAGGAAACGTATGACGTTGCCGTGGACGCCGCAGGTCAGCAGCAGCAGGCCCTTGGCCAAGGCCCGCTGCTGCACCGCGTTGGCGAAGCCGGCGTCCGGAGCACCTGCCGCGTCGTTGAATTCAACGGCCACCATCGCACCCAGTCCGCGCACTTCGGCAATTTGCGGCACCTGAGGACGCAAGGCCCGCAGCCGCGCCGTAAGCCGGTCTCCCAATACCCGCGCGCGCTGGGTCAGGTTTTCTTCGTCTATGACGTCCAGCACGGCATGCGCGGCCGCCACCGCCAGCGGGTTGCCCGCATAGGTACCACCCAGGCCGCCCGGCGCCGGCGCATCCATGATCTCGGCGCGGCCGCAGACGCCAGACAGCGGCATGCCGCCGGCTAGACTCTTCGCGAAGGCCATGATGTCGGGGACGACGTCGAAATGCTCCATGGCGAACAGCTTGCCGGTGCGGGCGAAACCCGTCTGGACTTCATCGGCGATCAGCAGGATGCCATGCTGGTCACAGATGGTGCGCAGCGCCCGCATAAGAGGCGGCGGCGCTGGATTGAACCCGCCCTCGCCCTGTACCGGCTCGACAATGATGGCAGCCACGCGGCCAGGATCAACGTCGGCCTTGAACAGGCGCTCGAGCGCTTGAAGCGAATCCTGGTGCGTGACGCCCTGCAAGGTGTTGGGAAACGGCACGTGGTAGACATCCGCGGGAAACGGACCAAAGCCGAGCTTGTAGGGCGCGACCTTGCCTGTAAGCGCCATGGTCAGCAAGGTGCGGCCATGGAAGGCGCCGCCGAAAGCGATCAAGGCAGGTCGGCCCGTCGCGGCGCGCGCGATTTTGACGGCATTTTCCACGGCCTCCGCGCCCGTCGTGAAAAACGCGGTTTTCTTGGCTCCGGTACCTGGGCTGGCGGCGTTGATGCGTTCAGCCAGCGCGACGTACGATTCGTACGGCACGACTTGATAGGCCGTATGCGTGAACCGTTCGAGTTGGCCGGCGATGGCCTGAATCACGCGCGGATGACGATGTCCGGTGTTCAGCACGGCGATGCCCGCCGCGAAGTCGATATAGCGGTGCCCTTCCACGTCCCAGAGTTCGGCGTTAAGGGCCTTGTCGGCATAGAAGGGACAAGTCACACCTATGCCGCGTGGGGACGCGGCCAGCCGGCGCTGTTGCAGCGATTCGTTCTTCATCTCTTTCCCATGGAGGCTAATTGGTGCCACAGACCATGCCGAATGGAATCGCGGCACGACCGGCGTCGATGGCAAGCAGTATCATCTGGATTGGTTTGCCCCCATAGACCCATTTCATTGATTAACATGGAACCAATTCATGATGGCGCTCGCCGCACCGGCCGGATGCCGTGTCGAAACGAAGGAGCGCTCGCTTGAATTCGGTCCTGGCGGAATGGCTGAAAGCGCACTTGGCGGAACCGTCGGACGATCCGACCTATCGCAGGCTGGTGCGCTTGCTGCAAACGTCCATACTGGAAGGCCGCCTGGCACCGGGCTTCAGGCTGCCGGCGTCCCGCGCACTTGCCGCCGATCTGGGCATCGCCCGCAATACCGCCATCCAGGTCTATGAGCAATTACAGGCGGAAGGCTACGTCGAAGCGCGAACCGGCAGCGGGACCTACGTGGCCGACACCCGGCCCGCGAAACGCTTGCCCACGGCTTTGGCGCCGGCACGCCGCCCGGCCGGCGGCATGCACCGGCTGTCGGAACGGGGCCGCCGTACCATCGAACTGGCCGGCGTGGCCCGGACACAATGGGGCGCCTTCATGCCCGGCGTACCGGATGTCACTGAGTTTCCCAGCCATGTATGGACCAGGCTGCAGAACCGGATCTGGCGCCACGGGCGGCACGAACTCATGACGTACGCGCCTGGTGGCGGATATCCTCCGCTGCGACGGGCGATCGCCAACTACCTGCGGGTATCCCGAGGCACGACGTGCGCACCTGAACAGATCATAGTCACCACCGGCATCCACCAGTCCATCGACCTGGCGATCCGCCTGCTGTGCGACGTCGGCGACGAGGTCTGGGTGGAAGACCCCTGCTACTGGGGCGTGCGCAATCTGCTGCTGTCGTCGGGATTGAACCCGGTGCCGATCGCCGTCGATGCGGAAGGCATGAACCCGTCACCCCGCCAGTTGTCGCGTCCGCCACGCCTGATCATCTGTACACCGTCACACCAGTACCCGCTTGGCTGTGTCATGAGCCTGCAGCGCCGCCGGATGTTGCTGGAGTACGCCCGCGCGCATGGTGCCTGGATCATCGAAGACGACTACGACAGCGAGTTCCGCTACGGCGTCGGTCCGCTGGCCCCCTTGCAAGGGCTGGACCAGGACGGACAAGTGATCTACGTCAGCAGCTTCAGCAAGGTGCTCTTTCCTGGCATGCGTGTCGGGTACATGGTCGTTCCCGAGGCCATCGCGGACCTGTGCGCCAAGGGTATCGCGGAGCTATACCGGGAAGGCCAGATGATGGCGCAGGCCACCCTGGGCGAATTTATCGACGGGGGCCACCTGGCATCGCATATCCGCCGCATGCGGACCTTGTACCAGCAACGCCGCGATGCCCTCCTCCAGGCAATTCAAGACACCTACGAGGACCGGCTTCCGGTCCTGGGCGGTGACGCCGGCCTGCACCTGGTGCTTGGCCTGCCCGATACTGCCGACGATACCGATGTGGCGCGGCGCGCCGAAGCCGCCGGCATCATGGTGCGCGCGCTCAGCGGCTATTACGCGTCCCGCCGCGCGGCGCGTGGCGGTCTGATCCTGGGTTATGCCTGCGTGCCGCAGGCCCGTATCGAGCCATCGTTCTCGGTACTGCGCGACGTCATCGACGCAGCGTGACGGTCTGCGCCGGGCAACATGCACCATAGATGGAGTTTATGGAGATATAAACGCCAGATGTGGGTGACGCGCCGGAAATTCCTATAAATTCGGGCGGCAACGTGGGAATGGATAGCTTCAACGGCCCTGGAGAATGCGATCGATGACTAGCCGCGACGTCGAAAAGTATCCCGTCAACGTAATCAAGGGACTGCGCGTCCGGATGCGCGATGGCGTCGAGTTGAATGTCCGGATCACACGGCCGGCGACAGAAGGACGCTTCCCCGCCGTGCTGGAATACAACCCTTATCGCCGCCTGGACCACGTGAACCCGAGCTTCCCGCCGGCGGTCGCATATCTGGCCGAGCGCGGTTATGCGGTGGTTCAGTTCGACGTGCGGGGCACGGGAAGCTCGTCCGGCGCCAGCCTGGATGCCTATTCCGATGACGAGCAGCAGGACGGCTACGACATGGTGGAATGGGCCGCGCGCCAGCCCTGGTGCACCGGGGCCGTGGGCATGATCGGCAAGTCCTATGGCGCGACCGTGCAATGGCAAGTGGCCGGCAAGGCGCCTCCGCACTTGAAGGCCATCATTATCCGATCCGGCAGCAACGATATGTACGAAGACACCGCCTACCCGGGCGGTTGCCGGCGGCCATGGCGCTTCGAGTTTTTCGCGCCGAACATGAACGCGTACAACTTTGCCCCGCCGGATCCGCATCTGACCGGCCCGGACTGGTCGCGCATATGGAATGAGCGCCTCGATGGCAGCCAGCCATGGAGCCTGAACATATTCCGCCATGACACCGATGGCGAGTATTGGCGCGGTAAAAGCATCAACGGCAACTTCGAGAATGTCGGCTGCGCCGTGTACTTGATCGAAGGATGGGCGGACTGGTATGCAAATGCCGAACTGGATGCGTTCAGGCAGCTGAACGGCGCCAAGAAAGTCGTGATCGGTCCCTGGGGCCACTACTACCCGGAAGAGAAGTTCGCATTTCCCGGCCCGCGCATCGATACCCGTGTCGAATATCTGAGATGGTTCGATCATTGGCTCAAGGGTATCGACAACGGCATCATGGACGAACCACCGGTTACCGTGTTCGTCCGCAAATGGCAGCAGCCCTCGCTGCTGGCCCTGACCGAGCCGGGGCACTGGCATGCGGATACGAACTGGCCGCCGGCCGCGTCCAGCACCGAAACGCTTTACTTCGATCACACCGTCGAGAGCCTCTCCCGCCAGGCGCCAACCGACGGTACGGTCAGCTACGACTACCGGCCGACGGTCGGCATGGCGAGCGGCCGGGTGGGACTCGGCAGTACCTCGCCCTGGGGCATGCCTACCGATCAGCGTATCGACGATGCGTTCTCCGCCTGCTTCACCACCCCACCGCTGGATGGCGCGATGGCGCTGCTGGGGCAACCGGAAGCGGTGCTTTATGTATCATCGTCCGCCGAAGTCGCGTACTTCCACGTCAGGATCTGCGACGTCGCCTCCGACGGCACTTCGCGGCTCCTTAGCCACGGCGGCCGCCTGGCTACCCATCGCCAAACCCATGATCGGCCGACGCCGCTCGAACCCGGCAAGATCTATGAACTGCGCCTGAAACTGCGAGACCTGGCGTACGAGATCGCGCCTGGCCACCGGCTGCGCATCGCCGTTTCCAGCGCCGATTTCCAGAATGCGTGGCCGACCGGGATGCCGGCGCGGAACACCATACACTGCGGTGCCGCGCATCCATCACGGATCGAGTTGCCGATCATGCAGGCCACAGGGGATCGCCAAGAGCCCCCGGCTTTCGAGCCGTCGCCTTTTGCCTTGCCATCCGAAGCCGAAATTCCCAAGGCCACCTATACCCTTGCGCACGATCTCGTCTCCGATAGCGTGGTGTGCACCCTTGGCGCATCGGGCGACGGCGGCAGCCGGCGTTCCGACTACACGGTATCCAACAGGGACCCGGCCCAGGCATCGATCATCTCCGAAGTCCGCTATCGGGCTCCACATCCGAACATGGCAATCGATGTCGAATCGAGCTGCCAGACAACCAGCACCGGATCGGAGTTCACCCATGCCGTTCAGGTATCGATCCGCATCGATGACAGGGTTCATTTCCAGAAAAGCTGGGTCGAAAGCGTTCCGCGGAACCACTCATGAAAACAAGGGGAAACGACCATGCGCATGAAAAGACGCGATTTTCTGCTGGGAACCGCGGGCACGCTCGCCGGGCTGGGTGCTTCCCGGCCGGTATTCGCCCAGTCTAGAAAAGACACCCTGATCATAGGGACCCGTTCCGCCGCGACATCCGCCGATCCCCACTACGCGAACAATCAGCCCAACATCGATTACGCATCGCACGTGTTCGAGAAGCTGGTCGAACGCGACCAGCATTCCAAGCCGACGAACGGCGGCCTCGCGGAATCCTGGCAGTTGCTTTCCGATACGGTCTGGGAATTCAAGCTGCGCCCGAATGTGCGCTGGCATGACGGCAAGCCGTTCACGGCGGAAGACGTCGCGTTCACCCTTAACCGCGTGCCGAAGCTTTCCGGCGTACCGGGCGGCTTCGCCAGCTATATCAATGCCATCTCGAAAATCGAGATCATCGATCCGCTGACCATACGCCTGCACACATCGGCGCCATACGCCAACCTGCCGCGCGGCGTCGGCACGATCTACATCGTTTCCAAGCATGTGGGCGAAGGCGCGACCTCGGAGGACTACAACACCGGCAAGGCCGCGATCGGTACTGGGCGCTACCGCTACGAGTATTTCCGGCAGAACGAAGAAGCGGGTTTCGTCCGCAATGATGACTACTGGGCAGGCAAGGCGCCGTGGACACGCGTACGCCTGCGCACCATCGCCAATGACAGCACGCGGATCTCAGCCCTGCTGGCGGGCGATATCGACATGGCCGACCAGATACCGACGGCGGACATCTCGCATCTGAGATCGGATTCGAAGGTCTCGATCGACCAGATAGACGGCATGCGTTCGATCTTCCTATCCCCGAACGTCTCGCGCGATAACGATATGTCGTTCATCAAAGCCATGGACGGCAGCCCGCTACCGCACAATCCCCTGCGCGATCTGCGCGTCAGGCAGGC
>DATJHN010000282.1:0-11835 GCA_035493915.1 Bordetella sp. | reverse complement strand
CTCCCGTCGCGTTCCGAGGCCCTGGATCGCGTGATCGCGCGTGGATGCTGGTCCGATACCACGCGTTTCGGCGACGAAGGTGAATGGCAGGCCGGCGAGCCGGACAGCGACGGCGCTTTCGCGGTACGCCGGCATGGCGTCACCGTGGGGACCGTGGGCTGGAACCTGGTCGGCGAACACAATCGCCTGAATGCGGTGGCCGCCATTGCAGCCGCGGAGCACGCGGGCGTGGGGCCGGAAGCCGCCGTGCGCGCCCTGTCGGTCTTTGCCGGCGTAAAGCGGCGCATGGAGCTGCGCGGCACGGTACGCGGCGTGGCGGTCTACGACGACTTCGCGCATCACCCCACCGCCATCGAAACCACCCTGGCCGGCCTGCGGCGCCGGGTTGGCGATGCGCGCATCCTGGCCGTGCTGGAACCACGCTCCAATACGATGAAGCTGGGTACCATGGCCGAACGCCTGCCGCAGGCGCTGCAGGCAGCGGACCGGGTGTTCTGCTTTGGCGCACTGACGGGCAAGCACGCCCTGGGCTGGGACCCGGCACGGGTACTGGCGCCGCTGGGCGACCGTGCCGCCGGCTACGACGACCTGGACACCATGGTCGCCGCCATTGCGGGCGCCGCGCGCGCGGGAGACCACGTGCTGGTCATGAGCAATGGCGGCTTCGGCGGCATCCACGGCAAACTGCTCAACGCGCTGGCCGCATCGCCGCCGGCGCCGGAGCGGCCATGATTCTCTACCTGCATGGATTCCGCTCATCGCCGGCCTCGTTCAAGGCCCGCCTGCTGGCCGACGAAATGGCGCGGCGCGGCCTGTCCGCGGACTGGTGCTGCCCGCAACTGCCGCCCAGCCCGCGCGCGGCGGCGGAGCTGGCCATGTCGCTGGCCCGCGACCAGCTGGCCGAATCGACCCGCCGCGGCCAGGCGTCACCCCGCGCGCTGACCGTGATCGGATCCTCGCTGGGCGGCTACTACGCCACCTGGCTGGCGCAACAGCTGGACTGCAAGGCGGCAGTGCTGAACCCGGCGGTGCACGCGCCGCGCGACCTTGCCACACAAGTGGGCCAGCAGAGTATGTATCATTCGGGCGCGCCGTTCGAATTCCGCGCCGAATACGTGGACGAACTGGCCGCCCTGCAAGTGGAGCACCCGACTCGCCCCGAACGTTATTTCCTGATCGCGGCCACCGGCGACGAACTGCTCGACTGGCGTGAAATGCGGGACTGGTACGCGGGCTGCAGACAGCGCATCGTCGAAGGCAGCGACCACGGATTGTCCGACTTCGCCGTCTGGATGCCGGAAGTGCTCGAGTTCGCGCTGGACACCCCTTCCGCAGGGCCTGTTACCCAATAACCCTGTACCCAATAACTATTCAGCAGGATCGCGCGCGGGCGGCAGCCGGGCCGCGCACCAGATGGATCTCGCCATGCACGTGTTTTACGAAGACGACGGCCAATTCAAGGCCGAACATATCCTTTCCGAAGCGGACGCCAGCCTGCAGGTCGAGTCCGAATCGGGCAAGCGAAGCAAGATCAAGCGGGCCAACGCGATTTTTACGTTTTCCGCGCCGGAACCGGCGGAACTGCTGCGTCAAGCGGAAGCCGCCGCCCAGGATATCGATCTGCAGTTCCTGTGGGAATGCGCCCCCCAGGATGAATTCGACTCGCCCGCGCTGGCCGCGGACTACTACGGCCACGCGCCTTCGCCCACGGAACAGGCGGCGCTGCTGATGCGCCTGCACAGCGCGCCGGCTTACTTCCACCGGCGTGGCAAGGGCCGCTACCGTCCGGCACCGCCGGACATCCTGGCCGCCGCGCTCGCCGCCATCGAGAAAAAACAAAAGCAGGCCGAGCAGCAGCAGCAATGGGTGGAGGACATGGCGGCGGGCCGGCTGCCGGAGGAAATCGCGGCCATGGCGGAAGCGCTGGCCGTGCGACCCGACAAGAACACCATGCAGTGGAAGGCGCTGGAAAGCGCCTGCTCGCGCCTGCAGAAAAGCCCCGACCGGCTGCTGCTGGACCTGGGCGCCTTTCCCAGCGCCCTGGCCCTGCACAAGCGCCGCTTCCTGGCCCAGTACTTTCCGCGCGGGACGGGCTTTCCCGACCTGCCGATTCCCGCGCTGGATCGTGAGCTGCCCCTGGCGGATGCCGAAATCTATTCGGTCGACGACGTTACGACCACCGAGATCGACGATGCCCTGTCGGTATCCGTGCTGCCCGACGGCAAGATACGCGCCGGCATCCACGTGGCGGCGCCCGGCCTGGCCGTGACACGCGGCAGCGACCTGGACAAACTGGCGCGCGCGCGGCTGTCCACGGTCTATATGCCGGGCGACAAAATCCCCATGCAGCCGGACGCGGTCATCCAGGCATTTTCCCTGGATGCCGGACGTCAGGTTCCCGCCTTGTCCATCTACGTGACCGCGGATCCGGACACCGGGGAAATCCTGGATTCGGAAAGCCGGGTCGAGCGCATCGTGGTGCGCGAGAACCTGCGCCACAACATGCTGGACGAAGCCGTCACCGAAGCCGCCCTGGATGATCCGCAGGCCGCCCTTCCCTACAGCGATTGGCTGCGCCCGCTGTGGCGGCTGGCACGATCCTTGTCCGCCAAGCGCGACGAGGCGCGCGGCAAACCGGAAAACAACAACCGCGTCGAATACAGCTATTACGTCGATGGCGACCCTGACAATCCCGATACCCCGGTGCGTCTGGTGCCGCGCAAGCGCAATGCGCCGCTGGATCGCATGGTGGCGGAATACATGATCCTGGCCAACAACCTGTGGGGCGGGTTGCTGGCGCAGCATGGGGTGCCGGGCATCTACCGCTCGCAGCAGGCCGGGCGGGTGCGGATGAGCACGCAGCCCCTGCCGCACGAGGCCATAGGCGTACCCCAATACGCCTGGAGCACGTCGCCGTTGCGGCGTTACGTCGACCTTGTGAACCAGTGGCAGCTGATCGCCACGGTCGACAACGGCGTATCGGCGCGGCTGGTCGCTCCTTTCAAGCCGCGCGACGCGGATCTGTTCGCGATCATCGGCGCCTTCGACGCACAATATGCGGCATGGGGCGAATTCCAGAACACCATGGAACGGTTTTGGTGCCTGCGCTGGCTGGCGCAACAGGGCATCACGCGCACCACGGCCAGCGTGCTGCGCGACGACCTGGTGCGGCTGAACAACGCGCCCCTGGTAACGCGCGTGGGCGGTTTGCCCTCCCTGGCGCGCGGCACGCAGGTGGAAATAGATCTGCTCGATCGGGATGAATTGACACTGGAAGTGGAATGCCGCTTTGTCGGCGAACTGCAGGTGGCGGTTGCCGACGAGGGCAGCGCCGAGACCGAATAACGCGCGCGCCGTCCATGCCGCGATACGGCGCCGACGCGGGAGGAATACACGATGCGGATATTGCTGGTCGAAGACAACGCCGATCTGGGTGACGCGATCGAAAGCAAGCTGCGTTCGTCCGGCCACAGCGTGGAATGGGTGCGCGACGGCGAAACCGCGCTGCAGTGGAGCCGCCATGAAGAATGGGACGCGCTGGTGCTGGATATCATGCTGCCGGGCAAAAGCGGCTTCGAGGTGATCCGCGAACTGCGCGCTTCGGGCATGGATGCACCGGTCCTGGTCGTGACCGCGCGCGCGGAAATCGAGGACAAGATCGACATGCTGGACCTGGGCGCCGACGATTATCTGGTCAAGCCCTTCGATCTGCGCGAACTGGAAGCGCGTCTGCGCGCGCTGCTGCGCCGGCCGGCAGGCCGCACCACCAGCCTGGCGGTGCATGGCAACCTGACCCTGGACGTAGCGGGACACACGGCTCATATCGGCGGCGTACCGGTGACGCTGGGGCGACGCGAATTCCGCCTGCTTGAAATCCTGCTGGACCGCCTGGGCAGCACCGTAGGCAAGGAAAGGTTGATGAGCCAGCTCTTCGATCTGGAAGACGTACTGCCGAATGCGCTGGAACTACTGGTGTCACGTCTGCGGCGCAAGATCGCCGGCGCGACCGTCGATATCGTTACGGTGCGCGGCGTGGGCTACCAGGCGCGCCTGCACGAACCGTCGTAGCGCGTCCGGATGCGCGTCACCCTCGCCCGAAATTGAACCTGCCGGCCTGACCGGTGCATTCCGCGGAATCCTTGGATATGAATATCGGCGCGGCATTCTCCATACGCGGGCGAGTATTCGCCGTGGGCTGCCTGCTGCTGCTCTGCGCCTCCGTCGCGGTAAGCCTGTTTCTGCGCGATTACGCGCACAGCGCGGCGGACCGCGCCTTCGACCGGCTGCTTGCGGCATCGGCGCTGACCATCGCGGGCTCGGTACAGATCGACGAAAGCGACGTCGTCGCGGAACCGCCGTTTTCCTCGCTGGCCATGCTGTCGGGCAACGATCGGGTTTTCTACAGCGTGCGCAATGCCAGCGGCAAGCCGATCACGGGCTACGACGATCTTGCGCCGGAGCTGCCGCTTGCGCAGTCCGCGGCGCCGGTATTTTCCGATGCCCACTATCACGCCGAACCGATACGTATCGCCACGGTGGGACGCCTTATCTCGGCCGGACGGCACGCGGGCTGGGTCACCATCCGGGTCGCCGAGACCCGCGATGCGCGCGACGCACTGGCCGCCGAGATCATGAACCGCAGCGCCCTGCCGCTGCTGGTTGTCGTACCGGTGGCGTTGGCGCTGCTGTGGTTCGGCATCCAGCGTGCCTTTGCGCCGCTGGTGCTGATCGAACGTTCGCTGCGCGCTCGGGCGCCCGACGATCTGACGCCGCTGGAAACGCCCGTGCCGCGCGAAGTCAAGGGATTGGCAGAGGCCTTGAATGGCTTCATGCGGCGCCTGAACGGCATCATGTCCTCGCTGAACAATCTGGTGGCCGATGCGGCGCACCAGGTCCGCACGCCGCTGGCGTCGCTGCGCGCGCAGGCGGAGGTGGCGATGGACGAAACCGACCCGGAGCGGCTGCGCGTCCGCGTCGCGCGCATCCACCAGAACGCCACGCATGCCAGCCAGCTGATCAACCAATTGCTGATGGACGCGACCATCACCCATCGCCTGGGCATGCGCGGGCACGCCTCCGTGGGCATAGCTGAAACCGTCAATGAAACGCGCCGCCGGATCGGACCGCTGGATGCGCAGCGCCTGCGGATTTCGATCGCGCCGGAAGTGCGGCGCGCGCGCGTGATGGGCGATCGGGTGGCGCTGCGGGAGATGCTGCGCAATCTGGTGGATAACGCCTTGCGGTACGCGCCCGAGGGGCCCGTGGAAATCCAGGCGACCCCTATTGCCGGTTACCGCGTCGCGCTGACCGTGAACGACTGCGGTCCGGGCATTGCCGATGACGAGAAGGAAGCGGTGCAACAACGATTCGCGCGCGGCAGCAGCGGGACGGGGACTCCGGGCTCGGGATTGGGGCTGTCCATCGCCAAGACGGTGGCCGAGGCCCACGGCGGCGCGTTGTGGCTGCAGGATCGCGCCGGTGGGGGGTTGTCGGCGCGCGTGATACTGCCGCGCGCCCGGCCGGCATACCCGCGGGCCATGCTGGCCGCGGCGGCGCTGGTGGGCGCGATGCTGGCCTGGCCTCCCGCGCCCGCATGGGCGCTGGGACCACGGCACCAGCAAGAGGACACGACGGCGACGGCGCGGGACCCGGTGCGGGCCAGTGCCCAGCCGGAAAAAAACGAAGGCGTATCGGCGCCGCTCACGATCACCCGCTTCCGTGCGCCCCAGCCGCCCGGCCGCCTGCTGGTCATCGCCGGCACGACCGATACGCCTGCCGCCGCGCCGCTGATCGTGGCCTTCCAGGCGCGGCAGCCCGATATCGCCGTCGAGTATCGCGAGATGGGCAGCCGTGAACTCTACGAGGCGACGGTGTCCGGGAAACTGCAGGACGCCGACATGCTGATCAGTTCGGCGGCCGACCTGCAGATCCGGCTGGCCAACGACGGCTATGCGATGCGCTACGACGCGCCCGGCGCCGATCGGCTGCCGCCGTGGGCGGTCTGGCGCGACGAAGTCTTCGGGTTCGCCTTCGAACCCGCCGTCATCGTTTACAACCCGCGCCGCTTTACCGAAGCCACGGTGCCGCGCTCACGGCAGGAATTGCTGCGCCTGCTGGAAACCGAACGCGAAAAGCTGCACGGCCGTGTCGGCACCTATGACATCAGCCGCAGCAGCGTCGGACAGGTGCTGGCGGAAGAGGACGAGCAGGTGTCGTCGAACTTCTGGGGCCTGACCAACGCCCTTGGCCAGGTCGGCGTGCGGCTGAGCGCCACCACGGCCGATATCCTGGACGCCATCGAACGCGACGAACTCGATATCGGCTACAACGTGCTGGGCTCCTATGCGCTGGCGCGCCAGGCCGCCGGGCGCGGCGTCGGCGTGATTTTTCCGCAAGACTATGTGCTGGTGCTGCCGCGTTCGGCGCTGATCGCGCGCCACGCGCCCCACCCTGACCTGGGCCGCGCGTTCATCGATTGGCTGTTGTCCCCGGCGGGCCAGACGGAAATCGCCAACGTCAGCGGACTGGGACCCATGGTCGACGATGGCGGCGCGGGCAGGAACACCGACACCGTGCTGACGCGCACGCAAGGCATCGTGCAGCCTGTCGTGCTGGGTCCGGCGCTGCTGGTCGGGCTGGACCGCCAGCGCCATGCCCGCTTCGTGCAGAACTGGACCCGGCTGGTCACAGATACACCGGCGGTCGGCAAGGCACCGGCGCGCTAGGCCTGTTCCCGCTAGGCCTGTTCCCGCTAGGCCTGTTCCCGCTACGCCTGTTCCCGCTAGGCCTGTTTCCCGTCTGCTCCTGGCGTCAGACCCCGGATCGGATTCGTCGTCCAGCCGGGTTCCACCAGCGCGGCAAAACCGGCACGCACCTGTCAATGGGGCGTCAACGCCCCCGGCGCGCCGCCGGCTTCCATGACAGGACGGCGACAGCATGCGGCCACTAACATGCGCCCACGCTGGCCCAGTCCAGCTCGACTATTCCAATTGGAGAAGACAACCATGCCTGTCCCGTCACGCCTGGCGGTGGCTTGCGCCGCCGCTTTTTCCCTGACCGCCGTCAACGCGCTGGCCCAGACGCCGGCGGGCTATCCGTCCGATTACCAGAAGATCATCGACGGCGCCAAGAAGGAAGGCACGGTGGTGATCTACTCGACGACGGACACCAAGACCGCCGACCCCATCATCAAGGGCTTCGAAGCAGCGTATCCGGGCGTCAAGGTCGAATACAACGACATGAACAGCACGGAGCTCTACAACCGCTATATCAGCGAACAGGCCTCCGGCGGCAACAGTGGCGACGTGGTGTGGAGTTCGTCGATGGACTCGGCGCTGCAGCTGGCCAAGGACTACGCCCTGCAGTACAAGTCGCCCGAGGAAGGCAAGCTGCCCGCGTGGGCGGTGTGGAAAGACGCGGCGTACGGCACGACCTACGAACCCGCGGTCTTCATCTACAACAAGCGCCTGATTCCGCAGGCCGACGTGCCGAAGACGCACGCCGATCTGGCCAAGCTGGTGGCCGCGCAGGCCGACAAGTACAAGAACAAGGTCACCACCTACGACATCGAAAAATCGGCGGTGGGTTTCATGCTGGCCGTACAGGACAAGCTGAACGACCCGAATTACTTCGACACCTTGCACAACACCGCCAAGGGTGGGCTGGTGGTGCAATCGTCCACCGGCACGATGATGGAACGCGTTTCGTCCGGCGAAAACCTGATTGGCTACAACATCCTGGGTTCCTACGCGGAAGCGCGCGCCCGCAAGGATGAATCCCTGGGCATCGTCTACCCGACCGACTACACGCTGGTGCTGTCGCGTGTGGCCTTCATCAGCAAAAAATCCAAGCACCGCAACGCCGCCAAGCTGTGGATGGACTACCTGCTGTCGGTAAAGGGCCAGGACCTGGTCGCCAACAAGGCCGATATGGCATCGATCCGCGATGACGTGCCGGGCGATAACGACGTCGACGGCCTGACCAAAAAGCTGGGCAAGGCACTCAAGCCGATCCCCGTGAACGAAACGCTGCTGGATTATCTGCAGCAGAAGAAGCGCCTGGAATTCATCAACGATTGGCGCAAGGCGGCCGGCAAATAAGCCTGCCCGCCGTAATCTAAAGCAGAACCCCCGCGCCCGCATGGGCTGGATGGGCCGGATGGGCGGCCCGCCTCGCGCGAAGCAGGCGGCCCCATCCCGCGCGGACCGGGGTGCGAAGGAACGGTCGGCGCGCGGATCAATCGGATCCGTGCGCCGGGGCAGGGTGGCAACGCCAAAAGCAACGCCGCCCTGCCCCCAGCCGTACCGTGACGTAAGCGCCGGCGATCCGGCGCGTCGCAGTCGAACACCAGGATATTTCCATGCAGACATTGCGCTCCAGATGGCAGTCATTGCCGCGCGGCGTGGTGGTGCTGATCACGGCCTTGGCCATCTACGTGCCGCTGTCGCTGATCGTGTACCAGAGCTTCCTGTCCGCGCCTTTCTTCTCGCCGTCGAGAGAAATCGGGCTGGACGCATTCCGCTTCATTTTTGACGATCCGGATTTCTACAAGGCGCTGATCAGTGGCCTGATCCTGGCATTCGGGTTGTTTATCATCGCCGTGCCACTGGGTGGCATGCTGGCGTTCCTGATGGTGCGCACCGACCTGCCGGGACGGCACTGGATACAGCCGCTGATCCTGGTGCCCGTCTTCGTCTCGCCGATGGTGCTGGGTTTTGGCTACGTCGTGGCGGCGGGCCCGGTCGGCTTCTTTTCGACCTGGGCCACGCAACTGCTGGGTTTTGTGCCGTGGAACGTATATTCCATGACCAGCATCGTCATCATCGCCGGCCTGACGCACGTTCCCCACGCCTATCTGTACATTTCATCCGCGCTGCGCAGCATGGGATCGGATGTCGAGGAAGCTGCGCGCGTCACGGGCGCGTCGCCGCTGCGCGTGATGATGTCCGTCAGCCTGCCCATGGTGCGGCCGGCGCTGCTCTATGCATCGGTGCTGCTGTTCTTCCTGGGCCTGGAAGTGTTCGGCCTGGTGCTGGTGTTGGGCGACCCGGAAGGCAACCTGGTGCTGGCGACCTATCTGTACAAGCTGACCAACAAGCTGGGAACACCGTCGTACCACCTGATGGCGGCGGTGGCCGTGGTGCTGATCTGCATCACCATCCCGCTGGTCGCGCTGCAGCGGCGGATGATGCGCACCGCCAACCGCTTCGTCACGGTCAAGGGCAAGGCGTCGCGGGCGCGGCCCCTGCCCCTGGGCAAATGGCGCGGCCCGGCCCTGGCGGTGGTGTGGCTATGGCTGATCGTCGCGATCGTGGTGCCGCTGACCGGCGTCGTGCTGCGCGCCTTCGTCTCGAACTGGGGCATGGGCGTATCCCTGCTGGACGTCCTGTCGCTGGATGCATTCCGTTCGGTCCTGGGCCAGACCAACCTGTTGCGCGCCATCGTCAATTCAGTTGCGATCGGCGTGTTCGGCGGCGCGCTGGCGGTGGTCTGCTACACCTTCATCGGCCTGGCCATGCACCGCAAGCAGGACCACGTCACGCGCTTCCTGGACTACAGCGTGCTGGTGCCGCGCGCCGTGCCGGGCCTGCTGGCCGGCCTGGCGTTCTTGTGGGTGTTCCTGTTCGTGCCGCTGTGGCTGGACAACTCCCTGGACGAAGGCGGACTGCTGCATTTCCTGCCCTACGCGGACTGGCTGCGCGAAAACTTCGTCGAATGGCTGCGCGCCATCCGCAGCACGATCTTCAGCGTGTGGCTGGCCTACACGGTCGTGTGGATGGCCTATGGGCTGCGGCTGATTTCGTCCACCCTGCTGCAGGTCGGCCCCGAACTGGAAGAAGCCGCGCGCAGCGCCGGCGCCCGGCGCGGCCAGGTGACACGCCATGTGACCGTGCCGCTGGCGCGCTACGGCCTGATCGGCTCGTGGCTGCTGATGTTCCTGATCTTCGAGCGCGAATACTCCACGGGTGTGTATTTGCTGTCGCCCGGCACCGAAACCATCGGCTCCATGCTGGTCTCGCTGTGGGCCGCCGGCGCCATCGATATCGTGGCCGCGCTGTCTTTCATCAATATCGCGCTGGTCGTGCTCGGCCTGGGCATTGCCCTGCGATTCGGAGTGAAACTTCATGATTGAACTATCCGTTGACGACCTGCACCTGGACTATGGTGACAATCCTGTCCTGAAGGGCGTATCGATGGCCCTGAAGCAGGGCGAAGTCGTATCGCTGCTGGGTCCCTCGGGCAGCGGCAAGACGACGCTGCTGCGCGCGGTCGCCGGGCTGGAAGCCCCCAAGCGCGGCAAGATCGCCATTGGTGAACGCCTGGTCTACGACGGGGGGGCCAAGCGCGAAGTCCCGGCCGAAGAACGCAACCTGGGCCTGGTTTTCCAGTCGTATGCGCTGTGGCCCCACAAAACGGTGTTCGACAACGTCGCCTATCCGCTGCAATTGCGCCGCACACCAACCGCGGAAACCAAACAGCGCGTGCAAGAAGTCCTGGACCAGCTTGGCCTGGGACATCTGGCGCAGCGCCACCCGCACCAGTTGTCGGGGGGGCAGCAGCAGCGGGTGGCCATCGGCCGCGCCCTCGTCTACAACCCGCCGGTGATCCTGCTGGACGAACCGCTCTCCAACCTGGATGCCAAATTGCGGGAAGAGGCGCGCGCCTTCCTGCGCGAACTGATCGTCCGCTTGGGGCTGTCGGCGTTGATGGTGACGCATGACCAGAGCGAAGCAATGGCGATCTCCGACCGCATCCTGTTGCTGAATAACGGCCGCATCGAACAGCAAGGCACGCCCCAGGAAATGTACGGTGCGCCGGCGACACTGTTCTGCGCGGAATTCATGGGCAGCAACAACCGCCTGAACGGCCGGGTCACGGAAATCCGCGACGGCGAAGCCCGCATTGAAGGCTCGGGATGGGCGTTGTGGGGCAAGGCAGGCGCCGGCGTCCAGGCCGGCCAGGACGCTGTGGGCGTGATCCGGGTGGAACAGGTACGCCTGGGCGACGAAGCGCAAGGCAACCACGTCGATATGCGCCTGATGACAAGCATGTACCTGGGCGACCGCTGGGAATATGTTTTCCGGCCGCCGGGCGAGGAATCGGTCAGTGGCATGGCGCTGCGCGCCTACGGACAGGAAAGCCGCGCACAGGGCGGACATCGGCTGGCGCTGCCCGCCTCCCAAATGTGGATTTTTCCGCGGCCGGTGTAGAGGTGCCCCCACGCGCGCCTTCGGCTTGCTGCCCCCAAAGGGGGCGCTTTTTGCCTTGGGGCGGCCCGGCGGCAAAAAGGGGCCCCCACGCCGCGCCTTCGGCTTGCTGCCCCCCAAGGGGGCGCTTTTTGCCTTGGGGCGGCCCGGCGGCAAAAGGGGCCCCCGCGAGGGGCCCCCACGCATGCAACATGGCCGGCATCAATAGGCCCTAAAATGCGTTCGTGCACGACAATCCCGACTCCTCCCTGACCCGAACCGCCCACTGGCTGGGTGCTCCGGCGCAGCACCACTTGTGGCTGGCGCTGGCGATTTCGCTGATCGTCCATGGGGCGGTGCTGGCGGTGCGTTTCGCGCCGCCCAGAACGCCGCATCCGCCCGCGCAATCGCTGGAAGTCATACTGGTAAACGCCAAGACCGAAAACGCGCCCGTGGACGCGGACGCCCGCGCCCAGGCCAATGTGGAAGGCGGGGGGGACGCGGACAAGGGCATGGCGCAGTCGCCGCTTCCGCAGTCGGGTGATGCCCCTAGCGCGGTGGTGCTGGAAGCGATGCGCAAACGCCAGTCGTCCCTGGAAGAAACCCAGCAACGCCTGCTTTCGCAATTGCAAGCCAGCACCCAGGTCAG
>DATJHN010000281.1:0-5804 GCA_035493915.1 Bordetella sp. | reverse complement strand
TGATACTGATCGCGCTGGCCCTGCAATGGCGTAGCCAGCGGCGCGCCGGCGACGTGGGTGGGGCTGGCCACAAGCCGAATGGGACGGCGGCTGGGTAGGCGGTCTGGGCGATCGCTGACCGTGGGCATCTTGCTGGTGGCGGTTGAATCGGTTGCTTGCCGTGGGCAGCTTGCCAGGGCCGTCCGACGGGGGGCCAATCCGACCGGGCCCCGCCGCAACGTCTTTCAATCCAGAGAAGACCGCCGCAAGAGGTGATTACGGGCCGCTGGGACCCGTAATCACCAGAGCCCCCTATGCCCACGCCAAGCTCCACTTGAGCGAGACACCCCACGCATACCCAACAACCTTCGCACCAACAAACAGCGTAGCCATTGCCTGGCCGCGCTGGGCGGCCAAGCAATGACGGGCACGGCACGATCTTTCATCGATCAAAGCACTCCCCAACGAAGTGCCAAGCACAAAGACCGCCCCAGCGCCCGTGATTGCGAGACACCGTAGTCCGGCGGGGGTGATGCCTGTCGGGGCCAGCCCATAGGAGCCGCGCGAGGGAATCCGTAGGAAGGACGGCCGGGCAAAAAAGCCGCAAGAACCCAAGTACCGTTCGGCCGCCGTACGAGGATGACGACGCGGAAGTCCGGCGCGAAGGCGCCGGACCGGCTCCTCCGGGCTGGCCCCGACAGGCATCACCCCCGCCGGACGGCCCTGGATAACAAACCACCGCCAGCAATCAATCCCCAAAGCCCAACACCCACCGCATCACACCCCCATCAACCTTCCGATAACTTACGCATTTCCGCGTACAAATCGGTCTTGCCTTCGAAGCCGATGCCCGGCAAGTCAGGCATGACGATGTGGCTGTTTTCAACCCGCACGCCATCCGGGAAACCGCCGTAGGGTTGGAACAGGTCCGGGTAGGATTCGTTGCCCCCCAGCCCCAGCCCAGCCGCGATGTTGAGGGACATCTGGTGTCCGCCATGAGGGATGCAGCGGCTGGGCGACCAGCCGTTTTCCTTCAGCATATCCAGCGTACGCAGATATTCGACCAGGCCGTAGCTGAGCGCGCAGTCGAACTGCAGCCAATCGCGGTCCGGGCGCATGCCGCCGTAGCGGATCAGGTTGCGCGCATCCTGCATGGAAAACAGGTTTTCGCCCGTGGCCATCGGTTTTTCGTAGTGATTGGCCAACTCGGCCTGCAGCGCGTAGTCCAGCGGATCGCCGGCTTCTTCGTACCAGAACAGATCGTATTGGGACAGGGCCTTGGCATAGGCCACCGCCGTCTTCAGGTCGAAACGGCCGTTTGCGTCCACGCATAGCCGCTGGCCGTCCTGCAGCACACTCAGTACCGAGTCGATGCGGCGCAGATCGTCGTCCAGCGATGCACCGCCGATTTTCATTTTGACGACCGAATAACCGCGGTCCAGATAGCCGCGCATCTCGTCCTGCAGATTTTCCAGATCCTTGCCGGGGTAATAGTAGCCACCGGCGGCGTAAACGAAGACCTTGCGATTGGGCATGCCGTTGCCATAGCGCTCCGCCAGCAGCTGGAACAAGGGCTTGTTGGCGATCTTGGCGACAGCGTCCCACACCGCCATGTCCAAAGTGCCCATGGCGACCGACCGCTCGCCATGTCCACCAGGCTTCTCATTGATGAACATGCGGTCCCAGATCTTGTGCGGATCCAGGTTTTGCCCGGTCGCGTCCAGCAGCGAATCCGCATCGGCGGACAACACCCGCGGGATGAAACGTTCGCGCATCAGCATGCCCTGGCCATAGCGGCCATTGGAATTGAAACCGTATCCCACCACCGGCTTGCCGTCGCGTATCACATCCGTGATAACCGCGACCAGGCTCAGCGTCATTTTGCTGAAATCGATATAGGCATTGCGGATCGGTGAGCTGATGGGCTTGGTCTGCTCGCGGATTTCGACGATTTTCAAGGGAGTCTCCTGTGGCGGCCCGGACGGCGCGGGCGTGATGTTCGACGGAAGACAGGTTAACGAAGGATGGCCGGCTATTTATTCACTTATAGGAAAATTATTATTTAATTAAGTTGAATAAACTTTCGTTCCACTCCCCATGAAAACCGACACAGCCTCTGAACTGATGTTCTTCGTCCTGTTGGCCAAGCACGGCAACCTCTCGGCGACGGCGCGAGAGCTGGACATCACGCCGCCCGCGGCGACCAAGCGGCTGGCGCAGCTGGAACAGCACCTGGGCGTGCGACTGGTCAACCGCACCACCCGGCGGGTAAGCCTGACCAGCGAAGGCGAAACCTATCTGCGCCATGCCAGCCGCATTTTGGCGGACATTCGCGAAATGGAAGACCAGGTCACCAGCAGCCGCGCTGAACCGCGCGGCGTGCTGCGGGTCAATGCGACGCTGGGTTTCGGCCGCACCGTCATCGCGCCGCTGGTGTCCGACTATGCGCGGCTACACCCGGACGTCGAAGTGCGGCTGGAGGTAACGGACCGGCCCGTGGACCTGGTGGAGCAGGGCCTGGACCTGGCTGTGCGCTTCGGCGCGCCGCCCGATAGCCGGCTCAGCGCCCGGCGCCTGCAAACCAATCGCCGCTTCCTGTGCGCGTCGCCGGCCTATCTGGCGCGCCATGGGGCGCCGCAGCGGCCCGCCGACCTGGCATCGCACCGCTGCATTATCCACAGGCAGAACGACGAAGCGTATGGCGTCTGGCGCTTTACCCGCAACCGCGAAACCGAGGCGGTCAAGGTCAGCGGCGCGCTGGCCAGCAACGATGGCGATATCGTGCTGGGCTGGGCCCTGGACGGACACGGCATCCTGATCCGCTCGGAATGGGACCTTGCCAAATACCTGGAAACCGGCCGTTTACGCCGCCTGTTGCCCGCGTATACGCTGCCGCCCGCCGACCTGTTCGTCTATTACGCCAGCCGCCGGCATTTGTCGGCGCGGGTTCGTACCTTCATAGACTTTCTTGCCCGGCATTTTGAAACGCGGGGGCGTCCCGGTCCTGCGGCGGCGACAAAACCTGCGACACCCTGAATTCCAGCGCCCAGACCCACGGGTTGACCGCCCAGGCCCGTGCGCCATGGGTTTCGCACCAAGCCAGCGCGAAGATGGATTTCATGGGGATGCCGGGCAAAAAACCGCCGCGAGGACTCTGGCCATCGGCGCATCCTTCGGCGACTACGTCGGCCTCGCTGATGTCCTGCAGGCGCTGGATGCGCACGCCCACCAGCGTGACCTGCGCGAAAGCGGTGCCCGTGTCGTCATACACGGCGATCGATTGGCCCGGTTCGCCGTACGGGCAGACCATGCGCCGAACGCGCCGACGCGAAGGCGGAGGCGGCGGATCCTCTACGGCCACCCATTTTCCGGCGGGGCCGATTTCGCGCAGCCAGCCGACAGTATTGTCGGGCGGCTGCGGTTTCATTATGCGGCGAGTCTGGACTTTCCTTCCTGCCAGGACATCGGCGATCACGTTACGGTCGAATCTTAGCGGTTGCGCCTTCATCGCTTGGGCCGTGAAATCCCACCTGAGTTATGACAAAGTCTTGCCATTATGCCTCCGATGCCCGCCGGCGCGAACACCGGCCTGCATCGACCTTGGACAAACACGCACGGATAATTCCTGTCATGCGCTACGACCTGACCAGCCTGGATCTATTCACCGCGGTTGCTGAAGAAAAAAACCTGACCCGGGCCGCGCGGCGCAAACATCTGGCGGTATCGGCCATCAGCAAGCGCATCGCGGAGCTGGAAGCCCAGGCCGGATCGCCCCTGCTGGTGCGCTATGCCCGGGGGGTGGACCTGACTCCCGCGGGTCAATCCCTGCTGCACTACGCGCGCCAGATGCAGCAAACGCTAGCCCTGATGGAAGAAGAACTGTCCGGCTATGCGGCCGGCGTAAAGGGACACGTGCGCATCCATGCCATTACATCGGCCCTGGCGCAGTTCCTGCCCGGAGACATCGAACGCTTCGCCAACGATTACCCGCAGATCAAGTTCGATATCGAAGAACGCGTGGGCACGGCGGTGGTCCGCGCGGTGGCCGACGGCCACGCCGACCTGGGCATCTTCGCCGAACAGACGCCGGCCCACGGCCTGCAGCTGTTCCCGTATCGGCAGGACGAACTCGTCGTGGTGGTGCCGGCCTCGCACGTGCTCGCACAGCGGCAGAAGGTGCGTTTCGATACGCTGCTGGACCATGAATTCGTCGGCCCGCACCTGGACAGTTCCGTGCATGCGCTGCTGACGGCCGAAGCCAAAAAGCGCGGCAAGCCCCTGCGGCCGCGCATACGGATCAGCGGGTTCGACTGCATGTGCAAGCTGGTGGCGGCGCAATTGGGCATCGCCGTGCTGCCGCGCGCCATCGCCGCGCCCTATCTGCGCGGCGGCAGGCTGCGCGCCCTGATGCTGGACGAACCCTGGGCGAAGCGCAACTTGCTGATCGGCGTGCGCAGTATGGAAACGCTGCCGCCAACGGCCAGGTCTTTTGTGGGCTATTTGCGCGGTTGATGCAGCGCAATATCAACAAGCGTTCTCTCTAAGGAAACGCTCGCTTGGTAAACCAGCAATTTTCATCGGCGCCCACGGCGCTTACGATGAGTCCGTACGATGCGCCACGCTCCGTGTCCGCGCACGCCCTGCGGATCGACCACCCGCTTGCCCACCCGATTGCCCGCCTACATGAACCAGCCCGATCCCGCCTTGCTCGACCGTCTTGCCGTCAATGGACAGGACTATGCCTATGTCGCGCTGAGCCGCATCCTGCCGGCCCATAGCCTGTCCGCCCTGCCCTATTCGATACGCCTGTTGATCGAGAACGTGGCGCGCTGCCAGCCGGACGCGCTGCCGGCGGTGCTGGCCCGCGCCGAGCACGGCGGACCGGCCTGCGAGGTGCCGTTCTACCCCAACCGCCTGATGTTCCACGACACGACCTGTCTGCCGGCGCTGGCCGATTTCGCGGGCATGCGCGACGCCGTGGCGGAACTGGGCGGCGACCCATCCCGCGTCAATCCGCTGATACCCGCCGTGCTGACCGTCGACCATTCAGTCATCGTCGAGCACTATGACGAGCCGGACGCCGTACAGGCCAACCTGGACATCGACTTCCGGCGCAACGGCGAACGCTACCGTTTCATCCGCTGGGCGGAACAGAGCCTGGCCAATTTCAAGGTGATCCCGCCGGGCACCGGCATTATTCATCAGATGAATATGGAAGCACTGGCGGAAGTCGTATGCGCCGCGCGCACCGTCGACGGCCAGGCGCTGCTGCATCCGGACGACATGGTGGCGACCGACAGCCATACCCCGATGATCAACGGCATCGGCGTGCTGGCATGGGGCATCGGTGGGCTGGAAAGCCAGGCCGCCCTGCTGGGCGAACCGGTTCCTATCGCGTATCCCGAAGTCGTCGGCATCCGCCTGACCAACCGGCTGTCTCCCGGCATCACGGCGACCGACCTGGCGCTGACCCTGGCGGAGATCTTGCGCGCGCACGGCGTGGTCGGCAAGTTCGTAGAGTTCTTCGGCCCGGGATTGTCGACATTGGGCTGGGCGGCGCGCACCACGGTCGCCAATATGGCGCCGGAATACGGCGCCACCGTCATGTTCTTCCCCTTCGATGACGAAGCCATGCAGTTCCTGACGCTGTCGGGCCGCGACGACGCGCAGCGCGAACGGGTGCGCGCCTACCTGCAGGCGCAGGGCCTGTGGCGGCGCGACGATATGCCTGAGCCGGGCTTCGACGCCGTCATCCCGCTGGACCTGGCGACCGTGCAGCGCAGCGTCGCCGGGCCACACCAGCCGCACGAGCGCCAACCGCTGGC
>DATJHN010000280.1:0-3674 GCA_035493915.1 Bordetella sp. | reverse complement strand
CGGTATCGCGCGCCGTCGCAGCAGGCCCAATGTGCGCGTCACTTCCGGCCCGTCCAACGGCCTGATCGCCAGCCGGGGATCGGGCGTCTCCGGCAAGGCCGACAGAGGCACCACCGAAATCCCCAGTCCGGCTTCGACCAGCCCCAGCGAACTGGTCAGGTGATCGATTTCCACGAGATGGTCGCGCTGCCAGCGCCATTTCCGCAGCGCCTGCTCCAGCACCGCGCGATTACCGCTGCCCGGTTCCGACACGATCAGCCGATACGGCTTCAGGTCGTTCCAGCTGACACGGCTGCATTGCGCCAAGGGATGGTCGGCGGGACATGCCAGCAGGAAGGGTTCCGTCAGCAAGGCATCGAAGGCGAGGTCTTCGACCGCCGCCGTCCGCAGCGTCACGCCGAAATCCACCGAGCCTTCCAGCACGGCGGACGTGATGCCCGCCACGTTGCCTTCGACGATGCGTATCCGGGTTTGCGGCAGCTGCTCATGGAACGTGCGCAGGATGTGCGGCAATAAAAGCTTGGTGGCGGTGGGTATGCAGCCCAGGCTGAGCTGGCCGCTGCGGCTGGCCAACTGATCGTCGATGGCGGCAAGCGCCTCTTCCAGGTCCCGCAGGATGCCGCGCGCGCGCGGCAGCAGCAGTTCGCCGATGGGCGTCAGCTGCACGCGCCGTGTGGTGCGCTCGAACAGTGGCGCGCCGACCGCCGCCTCCAGTCGCTGGATGCGCCGCGTCAACGCAGGCGCCGAGATATTCAGTTCGTTGGTGGCCGACTGAAAACTGGCATGCCTGGCGATCGCGACGAAGCCGCGCAAGCCTTCGAGATCGACGGCGTTCAAGGAAGCCATGAAAGGGCCTGTTAACCCTGGGCCGGCGTACGGCCCGAGGATAATTACACCTGGGATTATTCCACTTTGCGCAATAATAACCACGCAAAGCGCAATTCACAACGTGCCGGTCCAAGCTGGATACTTGCGGGGCACATCATTCTGGCAATGCCATCGAACACCGGAGACGACAATGAGCCACGCCCACGACACCGAAGAAGTCCAGAACACCTATACCCGCGGCATCGCCGACTTCGTCGCGACGCTGAAGTACGACTCGATACCCGATCAGGTGCGGGAGCGCATCAAGCTGCTGATCCTGGATTCGTTCGGCTGCGCGATCTTTGGCGCGGAACTGCCCTGGAGCAAGATCCTGCTGGAAACCCTCTCGGCCGAGGACTCCAGCACCACCACCCCCGTATGGGGCACCGACAAGCGCCTGTCCTCGCCGCACGCCGCGCTGGTCAACGGCACGCTGGTGCAGGGCTTTGAAATCGACGACGTGCATCGTGTCGGCGTGCTGCACGTCGGCGCGGTCACGCTGCCGGCGGTGCTGGCTGTCGCGGGCCGGCGGCCGGACATGACCGGCCAGGAGTTTTTGCGCGCCTGCGTGGCCGGCTATGAAATCGGACCGCGCGTGGGTATGTGCATGGGTCCGGAACACATCGCCCAGGGCTGGCATTCCGGCGCCACGGTAGGCGTGTTTTCCGCGGCGGCCGGAGCGGCAGCCGCGCTGGGCCTTTCCGCCGAGCAGGCGGTGCACGCGCTGGGCATCGCCGGCACGCAGTCTTCCGGCTTGATGGCTGCCCAGTTCGGCGCCATGGTCAAGCGCATGCACGCTGGCCGCGCATCGCAAAGCGGCCTGTACGGCGCGCTGCTGGCCGCACGCGGCTTTACCGGCATCGTCGATGTGTTCGAAAACCCGTATGGCGGTTTCTGCAGCACGATGTCCCGTTCGACGGACCGCTTCGACCTGGCCAAGCTTACGGCCGGGCTGGGTACGCAGTTCGAGATCATGCGCATCGCGCTGAAGTTCTATTCCTGCGTCGGCAGCAACCACACGACGCTGGATGCGCTGCGCACGATGCGCGCGCAAAAGCCGTTCGGCCCGGACGATGTCGAGGAAATCGTCGTCGAGGGATCGCGCGTCACGGTCGATCACGTGGGCTGGAAATATGTCCCGCAAGGCCTGACCTCCGCCCAGCTGAACCTGCCCTACTGCGTGGCGACGCTGCTGCTGGAAGGAGACGTGTTCGTCGATCAGTTCACCGAAGAAGACGTCACCAACGCCGAGCGCATCCGTATTTCGCAGAAGGTGAAAGTGGTCGAGGATCCGGCCATCACCGCGCGCGGCGCCGTCTACCGTCACATGGTCAACGTGAAGCTCACGCTGAAGGACGGTACGAAAATGCAAGAAACAGTCGAAGCCCCGCGCGGCAGCGAGCATTCGTTCGCATCCGCCGACGACGTCATCGAAAAGTTCGTCAAGCTCGCATCGCGCCGCATCTCGCGCCAACAGGTCGATCGCGTGGTGGATCTGATGATGAACATCGAGAAACTGGAAAAAGTCAGCGACCTGATCGACGCGCTGACCGTCAAGCGCTAAGACGGAAGGCATGAAAAGGGGCGCGGCATTCCGGATGCCGCGCCCCTTGTTTTTACGGCCAGTCGGCAGTCCGAGTCAGACGCGCTTCCAAAACCGTGTAAGTGGTGGGTCGTTGCCGGTTGCGGGATCGGTGGACGGAAAAGGCAGCGTGGCAATCTGGTCCAGCATGGCCTGGGTGGGCGCATTGCGGCAGATATCCCACTCCTGCCCCGGGGGATACCCGCCCACGACCAGGAAATCGTCCGTGGCGGACAGGCAGCAGTGCCCGGTCCCGGCGGGCAGCAATAGCACATCACCCTTTTGCACCGCGACTTCGGTTCCGTTCGGGCCGCCCAACATCAGGCGCGCTGATCCGGCGGCAAAGCCCAGCACCTCGTGCGCGGTGGAATGGTAGTGCTGGTAGTCGTAGACGCCGTTGCGCCATTGGGGCACCCAGCCGTTGCGGGCGAACAGCCCTTCGAAACCGGATGCGATATCGCCGTCCAGGATCACGCCGGTGTAGTGCAGGACGGGCAACAGCGGATTGTTCGGCACCCAGTCATTGCGCCGCAGCAGCAACGCGGCCGGTGGCGTGGCCGCGGCGCGCGCGGGCGAGGCAGGGATGACCAGCGATGCGGAACCGATCACGGCGCTTCTGATGAAGTCGCGCCTGTGGAATGTCGCCATGTTCTACTCCCGAGGCTGTCTCCGACAGGATTGGAAGACAATCGCCAAGGGAAGTTCCCGGCGTGGCGCCGGGAACGGCCAGCAATGCCCGATAGGCCCCGCTGGATGGCCGCGGGGATTCGGGCTGGATACTTATTTACGCCGTAACGTGCAACTGCGTGCCAACCATGCCGTAGGTGGACAATTGGGGCGCGGTCACCGACGAGATCAGGCTGACGATGGTGTCGGCCTGGGAGTCGAGCGTCTTGCGCAGCAGGACGTTTTGCGCATCCTGCATGGCGTTGCCCTGTTGCAGCCCTACCGCGAGGCCGACGGTAGCTTCAATACTATCCATGGTCTTGTTCCCGGTTAGAAGGAAAGATTCCGAAGCATACAGTATGAATGTGTCATTTCGACATATTTTGTCTTTGGATGGGCTTCGCATCTCCATACTTTGTATCTGACCCCGTTTTTCGCCAGTTTGGCGCGGATGCGCGGGACCTTCATATACTTGCGCAGCCTTTACCCGACATCCGATCCGAGATACCCCAGTCATGCCCACCCTGCACATGTTCCTGCTGTTCCTGGCCGCCGACCT
>DATJHN010000279.1:0-3057 GCA_035493915.1 Bordetella sp. | reverse complement strand
GAAAAGACCGGCGACTTCATCATGCACGTGGAGAAACAGCAGTTGTCGTGGCTGGATGCTGGAGAAGATCCGATGAAACCCAGCACCGGCGGTCGCGCCAGGGAAAGCGGGCACATCGAACGCTGCTTCAATTTCGCTACGGATGCTCGCGTGGCGCATTGGTTGCCCAGTCTGGAAAAGAGCGGCTACCGGTCCGCCATCTCCCTGCCGCTTGGTTCTCCGCACGGCGAACATTCCGCTATCGTGCTCTCCGTCTATAGCGGCATGCCCGGTGGATTTTCATCATCCGAGCAGCATGTCTTTTTCACGCAGATCAAGGACCTGCTTGTTTTCGGGATCAACAAGCTGGAGGCGTTCAAAGAAACCCCAGACACGATTCCATATAGCACCCGCACACGCTGGCGCTCGCTGTTGCGAGGATCGGGGCTGGAAATGCACTACCAGCCCGTCATGGAATTGCCCTCGGGGAAGGTCACCAAGGTCGAGGCCCTGGCGCGTCTCCGGGACGGCGCGGATATTCTCACTCCTGGCGCGTTCCTGCCCGCGCTTACGTCGGAAGATCTTTTCGTGCTGTACGTCAAGGGCTTGGACAAGATAATGGCGCAGCGTAAAACCTGGGCTAGCCAGGGCATTACGCTGGACTTGGCGATCAACCTGCCGGCCTCGGCTCTTGGCAACGCGCGGTATATAGAGGCGACGCAGAAAGCGCTGGACGAGCATGGCTGCCCGCCCTCGGCAATCACACTGGAAATTCTGGAGACAGAAGAGGTTTCTGCCGACGTCGATCTTCTGGAGGCGCTGAAGTCCTATAAAAAACTGGGCGTCCAACTTGCAGAGGACGATCTCGGTTCAGGCTATAGCACTTTGGCCCGGCTGCGCGGGATGCCGGTCGACATCATCAAAATCGACCAGAGCATCGTTGGCAACGCGGCGGAAGATCCCTATAACACCCTGCGCTTCATATACCAGTTGACGCGGCTCGGCCATGGACTAGGCAAAAAAGTCGTCGTGGAAGGCGTCGAAGACATGGCGCTGCTGCACGCCCTAATCAGGTTGGGGGCAGACTGCGCGCAAGGTTATGCAATTGCCAGGCCCATGCCTGCGGCGCAACTCGAGCACTGGCTTAGCCAGCCGCACGAGCTTTCCATTCCGGAGCATGAGCAACTGACTCATACTCTGCCGCGCCTGGCTGATGCCCTGGTCTGGGAGGAAGACCTGCATGTCATCCGCGAAGAAAGCCCATTCGGCGGCATCAGGGAAACGGTACTCGGCAACATTTATGCCGCAATGGGGGATGCGCGTGTCCTCGACCCGCGGGAACAGGCTGCCAAGGCCGACCTTATCGAGTGCTCAATCAAGTTCGGGCAACGCAGCAACGAATATATGGCGGCGCGCAACCGCTTGATCGAGTTGCTGGTGCATGGCTCCTGGTCTACACCTCATCAGGCGTCGGCAGGAGCTCAGCCTTCGTCGGATATATCGCCTTTTTTGCGCCAGTAGCAATTGGAATGTCTGCAATTACGGTCTTTATCCGGTTTGTGACTGAGATTGCAGTCTCGAAGGATTACTTCGACATAGTGAACATGTACGAATGGGAGGGCGCGGGCAGTTGCATCAAGCGTAGCGGCGGCTAGCGAGAAAGAATCGCAGCATCTCGGCTGTGGCATCGGGACCGGTTTGGTCCGTATATGAACCTCGTCCCGTACCGCCGGCCCAGGCATGGCCGGCGCCATGGATCTCCCAGCGTTCGGCGATGATGTCGCCCGCGGGATTCCGGTACACGTGCCTGGTGCTGTGGCGCTTGTTGTTCATGCCCGGCACGCGGCGGGTCTCGACATCGGCGGACGAACCCGCGCATGCCGCAACCACCGCTTGGGCATTGCTCGGATGTACGGTCGCATCACGGTCTCCATGGAATACGATCGTGGGCACACCGCTGCCCGCCTGCATGGGCACTCGACTGCCGGCGCCTTTCATCGCGGCGAGCGCCGATGGCAGATCCGACGCCACCCCTGGCGCCAGTCCTGAATGCACGCCCGCCGCCGCGTACAGGCCCGGATAAGCGTTGGCCAGGATCGCGGCCATCGCGCCGCCAGCCGACAAGCCGGCCACATAGACACGCTGGGCATCGATAGCGTGCGTTTCCATCACCGAGCGTGTCATGCCCGCCAGGATCGCGGGTTCTCCCCGGCCCTGCTGTTGGTGATTGTGCTTGAACCAGTTCCAGCACTTCTGGGGATTGGCCTCACGCGACTGAACGGGATACAGCACGTAGAAGCCCTGCGCCCGGGCCGCGTCGTTCATGGCGGTGCCGGCGGCGAAATCGTCGGCGTCCTGGGTGCAGCCATGAAGCATGACCACCAGCGGCAAGGGCTGGTTGCCCGCGTTGGGCGGCACATATAGCTTGTAGCTGCGTTGCCCCGCTGAATTGCGGAACGATCCCTTGATGAAGGTATCGCCGGAAATGGCCGGCTCGTGCGTGCGAGCGACGATCTCTTCAAGGGGCGCCGGAGCTATCGCGGGCGCTTCGGCGGATTCCGGGATCTCCCAGGCTTCGACATCGATGACGTCGGATTCGCCCTGCGGGGTGCTGGCGGCATGTGCGCGGCCGTGCAGCGCGGCTTGAATCGCGGCGGTAGCCGCGGCCAGATTGCCGGATTGCGTGAGCCGGGTAGCTTCGTTCATGAGCTGCTGGAATTCAGGGTGCATGGCATTACCTTGACGGCTGGAAGGTTGTCAGCGGATGCGCTGACGCAGGGCGGCTTTGACGGCGGAGCTGGCATGCAGAGCGCCCAGGACCGTCAAGGATTCGATCGTGGCAAGCGCCAGTTCGGGCGTGACGTCGGAGGCTATCGTCGCCAGCCCCAGCACCCGGATCTGAAGCATTTCCCCCGCGGCCTGGACCGCGAGCAAATCCTGGGTGGAGTAGTGCTGGATGCCGAGGACCAGCGTCTTCCGGCTGACCGCCTGTCGTACGGCGTCGCCGTGCGAGGCCAGTTGATTGCGGATGGCGGTTCGTATCAGATCCGTGCGGTTCGCGTAGAACCCTTCTTGGAC
>DATJHN010000278.1:0-4106 GCA_035493915.1 Bordetella sp. | reverse complement strand
GGACTCCACGTGACGACTTCCATGCCCAGCGCGCGGCCCACGGCCGCGACGCGCTGGCCGATCTGGCCCAGGCCCACCAGCCCCAGCCGCTGGCCGTGCAGCACCGGCGGCAGGAAGGCGACCCGCGCGGGATCGCGCCAGGCGGATCGCGCCGGCGTCAGCATCAGCCCGGCGATGCCGCGCGCGGCGGCCAGGATCAGCGACCAGGTGATCTCGCAGGTGCTGGCCTTGGACGGCCCCCATTCTGTATGGCTGACCAGGATGCCCTGCTCCAGCGCCGCCGGCAGATCCAGCTTGGTGTTGCGCGTACCGGTGAACAGGATATGCCGCAGTTCGGGCAGCTGCCGCAGCAGCTCGCCCGGCATGGGCGTGCGGTCGCGGATCAGCACCACGCATTGCGCGCCGCGCAAGGCGTCCAGCAGGGCGGCGCCGCGCAGCATCGTGTTGTGCAGCACGACATCTGCGCGCTCGCCTATCGCTTTCCAGTCGACACGCTCGCGCAGCGCGTTTTCCCAATCGTCCAGGACAACGATCCTGGGGCGGGCGGGGGCACGGCCCACGCCTTGTCCGGCGTTCATACCTTGCCCCGCGCTCATGCCTTGGCCCGCGCCAGTTCGGCCACCTTGCGCACGTCGGCCGCGTTGCCCAGGTCCCAGCACGCCGCGATCAGCTTGCGGGTCTGTTCGGCGCCCAGGATCTGGTCGGACATGCCGCTGAACTTGGCTTCCAGATCGGCGTCGCTCATCGGGCGCTGCAGCGAGCCGATGGCGTGCTCGACAAAGACATGGACCTTGCTGCCGTCCTTCAGCGTCGCGACGGCGTCCACGCTGGCTTCGTCGATGGAGTCATCCACCGTGGCGACCACCTTGCGGCGCACGTCGACCACGTCGGCGCGATTGACGATGTCGTCCGCGTATTCGTCTTCCGATGCCCGGCCGAAGATCAGGCCGGCCGCGCAGCCGTGGTACACGCTGAACTTGCCTTGCAGGCCGTCGGCGGGCTCTTTCTTGCCCGTCAGTTCCAGCACCAGAGAGTGCACGCGCAGGTCGATGCGTTCCAGATTTTCCGGCGTCACGCCCTTGGCGCGCAGCTGTACGCAGGCGTCGATGCTGGGATGGATGACGATGCCGCAGGCGAACGGTTTGTAGGTGTTGAAGGAAATCTCGAAGCGCTTGCCCAGCTCGTCGGTGATCTCGTTCCAGTCGAACTTGGTCGACGCCACTTGCGCGAAACCGCGCGGTGCCTCGATGGCGCGCTTGCTGGACGTAAAGCCTTCGCGTCCCAGCAGGGCCGACATCAGGCCCGCCTTGGCGGCGCCGCCCGGATGGAAAGGCTTGGTCATCGTGCCGAACTGCTCGCGCAGGCCGACGGGCTGCGAGGCCGCGATGCCCAGCGCCATCTGCGTCTGGTCCACGGTCAGGCCCAGCAGGCGGGCGCAGGCCGCGGCCGCGCCGAAACCGCCGGTCGTCCCGGTGATGTGCCAGCCGCGGTCATAGTGCTGCGGATAGACCATGTTGCCGATGCGGCACGACACATCGATGCCGATGACGATGGCATCGATGATCTGGCGGCCGCTCGCGCCCGTCAGTTCGGCCAGCGCCAGCACCGCCGAGCACACCGGGCCGGCGGGGTGGATGATGGTCTTCAGGTGCGTGTCGTCGAAATCGAAGGTGTGCGACGTAATGCCGTTGATCAGCGCCGCGCTGGCGATATCCACGCGCTCGCTGCGGCCCAGGATTGTGGCCTGTTCGGACGGCTTGAGCACCTGCACCGCGTGCAGGGCCGCCAGTGCCGCTTCGTGATGGGCGGCGCCGACCGCGCAACCCAGCCAGTTCATGAAGGTGCGATGGGCCTCGTGGTCGACCTGGTCGCTCCAGCCGCGGGATGGATGGTTGACGACGTATTCCGCCAGGGTGCGGGTCACGGGCGGCGCGTTGTGATCGGCATCGATCTTGGTGTTCAGGGCCATGCGTATCTCTAGGTTGGGGTAGTGGAAAATCGGTCGGCGGCGGCGCCGCCCTTAGCCGGTCAGGCGTCCAGGCTGATGTGCTGGGCCTTGGCCAGCTTGGACCAGCGCTCGAAATCCTTGCTGACGTAGGCGGCGAACTCGGCCGGCGACATCGGCATGGGAATGATGGCTTCGGTGTCCAGCTGCTTGGCCAGCGAGGGATCTTTGATGACTTTGTTCAGCGAAGTATTCAAGGTTTGCACGATACCCGAATCCATGCCGGCCGGGCCCGACACGCCATACCACTGCAGCACGTCGTCGAAGCCCGCCAGGCCCAGTTCCTTGAAGGTGGGAATATCGGGGAAGGCGGAGTTGCGCTGGTCGCCGGTCAGGGCAATGGCACGCACTGCGCCGGAACGCAGATGCGGGACCGCGGCGGCCAGGCCGGGGAACATGGCCTGGGTTTGCTGACCGAGCAGATCGGTAAACGCGGGCGCGATGCCTTTGTAGGCAATGTGCACCATCTTCGTGCCGGCCTGCTGCTGCAGCAATTCCATCAGCAGGTGGGTCAGCGAACCGGCGCCCGCGGAACCGTAGTTCATATTGGCGTGCGCCTTGGCGTAGGCAACGAATTCCTTCAGGTTGTGGATGGGCAGCTTGGCGTTCACCACCAGCACATTCGGCGTGCCGCCGATCATGCCGACCGCGGTGAAGTCCTTGATCGGATCGTAAGGTACCTTGCGGGTCGCCGGGCTGGTGCCCAGCGTGGCGACGTAACCCTGCATCAGCGTGTAGCCGTCCGGCTTGGAGCGCATGGTCTTCTGGCAGGCGATGACCCCGCCGCCGCCGCCCTGGTTTTCCACCACGAAGGTGGCGCCCAGTTCCTTGCCCCACGCGCTGGTCGTGGCACGGCCGACATAGTCGCTGCCGCCGCCGGGCGCGACCGGCACGATGTAGGTGATGGGATGGTCGGGATATTTCGACTCGGCGAAGGATGCATAGGGCAGGCTCAGGGCGGTTGCGCCGGCGCCAAGCAGGAATGAGCGACGATTCACGGTGTGTCTCCTTTTTTTGGGTAAAACTTCACACGGGGCTACAACAAACTTGCGTTACTGATGCCGTGCCGCGGGCAGGCCGCGGCGGGCGCGCCGTTACATCGCCGACAGGCGATCGTGCGCATTGATCACGTGATGGGCCAGCAGCTCGGCGCAATAGTTCGCATGCGCGATCGTGGTCGAATCACGCAAGGCCTTGACGATCTGCTTGTGCTCGGCGTTGGACTGTTCGCGATGCGGCTCGGACGACAGGTTTTTCAGGCGGGCCAGATGCAATTTCTGGATGACCTCGCGATAGGTTTTGGCGATTTCGCGATTGCCGGCGTAGTCGATGAACAGCCAGTGAAAGCGCAGGTTCTCGCGGTAATAGGCCTGGGGATTGGCAGCGCGGATGGCCGCATCCATGGCTTCGGTGCAAGGCTCCAGCGCGTTTACCAGATCCAGCCGGCGCTCGGGCGGCAGCTGCGACGCCATGCGTCCGGCGTGGCTGTCCAGCAGCGAACGGAATTGATAAAGATCACGCACTTCAGCGTCGGACAGTTGGCGCACGTAGACGCCCGAGTGCTTGCGCGATACCACCAGGCCGGAACTTTCCAGTTCGCGCAGCGCTTCACGCACGGGGACGCGCGACACCTTCAGGCGCTCCACCAGCTCCGATTCGCGCAGGGCCTGCCCCGGTTCGAATTCCCCGGACAGGATCTGGTTAAGCAACTGGTCGCGTACCAATTTGCCCAGCGAGGTGTTCTTGATTTCCTCGAAGGTTTCCTGGCCGACAGGGGGAGAAAGCCAATCCATAAGCGGAGCCAATTTTTGCGGGTTGTCTAATCGTATACGATTATACGACTGAGAGGGGATTCAAAATCCGGCGGCCGGCCGAGTCGCTAGCCATCGCAAACGGCGTTCTGACGGGCTTTTTTGCCCTTCATGATGTTTTTTAGGGACACATGAACGGTCGTATGAACGAAATTTGCAGAAAAATGAGAAATTTTCTGCGACAACTATTCACAAACTGATTTAAATTGGCTGCCATCCGGATTTGTGCGTTTTGCCCTTTCCAGGACATGCCTTTCCAGGACATGCCAATGCGAGACATCTCTCTTCTG
>DATJHN010000277.1:0-8747 GCA_035493915.1 Bordetella sp. | reverse complement strand
GCGATACCGATGAACATTTCCAGCTGTCGAAGTTCCATCGCGCAGTCCGCCCTGATGGAAGATGCCGGCAGCGGCGCAGGCTTCAGGCCGCGGCGCCCTGCTTTGGATATTGCGCGTCGGTGACGGGGTCCTGCCACGTGGCCTTGCCCATCGACGTCGCCATGTGCATCATGAAGGTGTCCGTGCTCGCGCCGTGCCAATGCCGTTCGTTGGGGCCTATCCAGACGACGTCGCCCTGGCGGATCACCTGGGGCTCCTGCCCGTCCAGACAGATCCAGCCCTGTCCACCCGTCACATGCAGCACCTGGCCGTACTCATGGGTATGCCAGAAGGTACGCGCGCCTGGGGTGAAGAACACATTGTTGATGCCGACATTGTCCATGGTGGGCATGACCGGATCCGCATAGACAACGCCTGTGAATGTCGGGCCACGCTGTTCCGAAGGAACGCCTGTTACCCTGCCTTTGAATACCTTCATCGCCTGCCTCCTGTATCGCCTGTGGAACCAAATGCGGCCGCGCGCATGATCGCCGACGGCGCGCCCGTATGGATGTATCGAATCCTGCCGCGGCCTAGCCGCGCGCGGCTTCCGCCTCGTAGGCCGCGATGGCCTCGCTGGCCACGCGGAAGGCCGCCAGCGCCAATGGCACGCCGCAGTAAATGGCAGCCTGCAGCAGTACCGCGCGTATTTCTTCCTTGCTGCAGCCGTTACGCAGCGCGCCCTTGACATGCGAACCCAGCTCGTGGTGCTGGCTCATCGCGGTCAGCATGCCCAGATTGACCAGGCTGCGGGTCTTGAACGGCAGGGTATCGTCACCCCAAATTTCGCCCCAACAGTATTCGGTCACCAGCTTCTGCATGGGCCGGTTGAAATCGTCAGCCGCGTTCCAGGACTTTTCCACATGGGTCGCGCCCAGCACGTCCTTGCGATTCTGGAATCCTTTCTGGAAGAGCTCATCATTCGCCATCATTTGTTCCTTTTCCGTCGGCGCGGCCTGCACCCGCGGCTGCCGCATGCCTTACGCGGCGACCGTGGGGCCAGCGCGATAAGCGTGATAATACAATCCTGCAATCATATAGTAAATGACCGAAAATCATCGGTCCCGCCCCACTGCCGCAAATCATGCAAGGCTCTCACCAAGCTCCGTCACGCATGATGCCGCGAGCCGGCTACGGCGGCTCGGACGGAATGCGCCATCTAGGGTTACCACCAACCTGAACTGGCCGATAACTGCTGATACAGTCATACAATCCGACATTCGGCCCACGTGTGAGCAACCATGCAGGATTTCCAGATGCTTTGCGATGCCCGATGGGTGAACGCACAAGACGGCCAGCGGAACCACGGGCGGGGGAACAGTTAAAATGCCCCCCATTGCCGCTTCCCGGCCAGCCATTTTCGAACCTATCGCATGAAAGCCGATGCCGCTCCTGAAGGCGATTTCAAAGTGCCTCGTGCCGCCTCGGTGCTGCGGCACAGCGTTACCGAAAGCATACGCAACGCCATCCTGCTGGGCCGCTTCAGCCCGGGCGAACGATTGCCCGAACGCGAACTATGCGAAATGACCGGCGTCAGCCGCACGCTGGTTCGTGAAGCGCTGCGCCAACTGGAATCCGAAGGCCTGATCCACGTCATCCCGCACCGCGGGCCGGTGGTCGACCGCCTGTCGCCCGAACAGGCCGAAGGCATCTATCAGGTACGCGAGGAACTCGAAGGCCTGGCCTGCCAATTGTTCGCCGAGCACGCCACCGACACGCAGCGCAAAGCCCTGCAGGACGCCTTCCAGGCCCTTAAGCGGGCCATGACGCACGGCAGCGCGCTGGAACGCCTGACGGCCAAGAATTTCTTCTACCAGCAACTGCTGGACGGCGCGGGCAACGAAGCCCTGACCACCACGCTGCGCCTGCTGAACTCACGCGTCATGCTGCTGCGATCGACGTCCATGCAGGCCCCGGGACGCGCTAAAAAGAGCGTCGCCGAACTGTCCGAAGTCATGGACGCAGTCGCCGCGCGCGACGGCAAGGAGGCTCGCCGGGCTGGCAGCCTGCACGTGCGCAACGCCGCCAAGGTCGCGATCGAAGTCCTGCGCCGAGGCACTGCAACCACGGAAGTAGAGCCAGCCGCCGCTTCCTGAGCACATCGCGTAAGGCTTGAACGGAGCCGCGGGGGCCCCATGCGAGCCCCGCCAGAACAACTATTTCGCCCCTGGCCAGATAGGCTGCGCGATTGCCAGGTTCTCCGGAAACACCGTCACCGGCACGCCGTTCTGCCACTGGATGATGGTCAGCGAAGCGCCCAGCCGGTGCCCGGCTTCGTCGAATTTCAATTCGCCCCCCGGGAAATAAGGCGTCGGCCCTTCGTTCAGATTACGCATGGCCTGCGCCACCGACTCGCGATCGGCCTTCCCCGCCTTTTCCAGCGCCGCCTTGATGATCCACATATCGCCATAGGTCGAAATGGCGTTCTGCGTCATCCACGGTTCCTTGTATTCCGTCTTCATACGCTGGATCAGCTGTTCCTGCCCCTTGGCGCCCCAATTGGCCACTGCCGACATCACGCCGTTGAGCAGTTGCGGGCTGACGGTATTCAGCACGTCCGGTTCGGCGATGGCGATGCCGAACGAAATCACGGGAATCCGCACGTTCGTCTCGTTCATCTTTTCCAGGATGAGCTTGGCGTCGGAAATCACCGTGGGCAGGAAAAATACCAGGTCGGGCCGGCGCGACCGTACCCGCTGGATCAGCGACGATGCGTCCGACAACGGCGGCGTGAACGTCTCGTCGACCACCAGTTCCAGGTTGTTCTTTTGCAGCAAGCCGTCCTTCATCGCCTTGACCGAAGACAGCGAAGCCGCCGTGTTATCGGTCAGGATGGCGACGGTCTTCGGCCGCTTGCCGGAAGCTTTCTCCGCCAGCTGCAGAATGATCGGCAAAGCAATCTCCGCCTGCCGGCCCGCCGTAGCGGAAGTCTGGAAGATGTATTTAAAACCGCGCCCCGTGATCTGGTCGGAATACGACAGCGTCAGCATCGGCAGCTTGGCGCGTTCGGTCACTTCGGTCACCGCCAGCGTGAACGAGCTCAGATAAGCGCCCGTGGCGGCAACCAGGTCCGGATAGTCGGCGACCATGCGCTGCGCCGCGCTTTTGGATTTCTCCGTCGAATCGCCGGAATCCACCACCACCAGCTTCAGCGGCGCGCCGCCCAGGGCCTTGATGCCGCCCTGCGCATTGATATCCTTTACCGCCATTTCCGCGCCCATCCGCATAACCTGCCCCGGCCGCGCGTAGATGCCGGACATGGGCGCGATCAGCCCCACGCTGATCGGCGTGGGATCGGCCGCCCGCGCCGGCATACCGGCGGACAACAACAGGCCGCACAGGCCCGCCGCGCCCAGCAGGCGCGGTATGGTCAAGGTCTTCATGTCTCCTCCTGTTAGCCCGGTCAGCGGGTCTATTCAAGTTTGGGTTTGCGGGTCGGGTTTACTCGTTTGCTCTGCGGTTCATGCGTTTATCCATACGCCTCAGCCAGCGCGCGTATGTCCACTTACATTCCAAGATATGCGCGGCGGACGCGATCATCCGCCTGCAGCGTCTCGTGCGTGCCGGCCAGCACCACGCGGCCGGTTTCCAGCACATAGGCGTGGTCGGCGAACTGCAGGGCCTCGGCCACGCGCTGTTCCACCAGCAGTATCGTCAGGCCGGCATCGCGCCGTATATCGATCAGACGCTCGAAGATGAAGTCCGCGATGGCGGGCGACAGGCCCATCGACGGCTCGTCCAGCATCAGCAGCCGCGGCGACGATGCCAGTCCGCGGCCGATCGCCAGCATCTGCTGCTCGCCGCCGGACAAGGTGCCCGCCAGCTGGCGCGCGCGCTGCGGCAGCACCGGAAACCACTCGTAGATACGCGCCAGATTGCGCCGCCAATCGCGCCGGCCGGCCGCGGTATAGGCGCCCATCTCCAGGTTTTCCTGCACGGTCATGGACGCGAAGACCTGCCGGCCTTCCGGTACGTGGGCAATGCCCAGGTGCGGACGCTGGGCCGGCGGCACCGCCAGCAGATCGCCGCCATCGAAACGGACAGCGCCCGCCATCGCCCCCACCGTGCCGGAAATCGTCTTGAACAGCGTGCTCTTGCCGGCGCCGTTGGGCCCGACGATGGAAACGAACTCGCCGGCCTGGACGCGGATTGACACGTCGTGCAGCACGGGCAAGGCGGCATAGCCAGCCACGAGATTGCTGATCTCAAGCATCCTTGGCACTCCACTTCTTGCCCAGGTAGGCTTCGACCACGCGCGTGTCGCGGGTGATGGACGTGGGATCGCCCACCACCAGCACCTCGCCATGGTCCAGCACCACGAACTGGTCGACCAGCCGCACCATGGCCTGCATGGTGTGCTCGATGATGACGATGGTCGTGCCGTCATGCGACAGCGACCGGATGACGGCCAGCACGTCATCGACCTCGCCATGGCCCAGGCCGGCCAGCGTTTCATCCAGCAGCAGCAGTTCGGGTTGCCCCGCCAGGGCGCGCGCCAGCTCCATCAGCCGCAGCTGGCGCGTGGTCAGCGTGGACGCCACCTGGTCCGCGCAGTCGGACAGGCCCACGCGCGCCACCGCCTGCCGCGCCAGCTCGCGTGCCTGCGCTTCGCTATCCGCCTTTACATAGGCACCCACCTGCACGTTCTGCAGCACGCTCAGGCGCATGAAGGGGCGCATAACCTGGAAGGTGCGTCCCATGCCGGCCGCGCACAGCACGTGCGGTTTGCGGCCCGCCATGTCGACGCCGTTGACCAGCACCTGGCCCGTGTCGGGCCGCAGGAAGCCATTCAACAGGTTGAACAGCGTGGTCTTGCCCGCGCCGTTGGGTCCGATGATGCCCAGGATCATGCCGCGCCGCACGCTGAAGCTGACGTCGCGCACGGCTTGCAGGCCACCGAAGCGGCGCGACACGTTGCGGACTTCCAGGATGGGAACGGCGTTGCCTTCCCGCGACGGCGGATGAACGCCGGCGGCAACGCTATCCACCGCTTCTGACGCGGGCAGCGTTTCCAGGACCATGGGGACAAAAGCGGCGGCGCCGTCGGCCATGCCACACAGCGCGGATGACATGGCCTGATTGGCCCCGGCCGGCATGGACAGCGGACCCGGGCCGTCATTCGCGACGGCGGGATTCCGGGGCGCGGCCGCGGACCTGATCTCCGGCACCAAGTGCGCCCGGGCCCTCGCGGCGGCGCCGGTATTGCCGGCGGCGACATGGCCAACCGGCCCAGGACTGATGCCGCCACCGCCGATCATCCCGCCGCCTGCCGGCGGCACGGCCTGCCGGCCCGCGCCGGAACGCCGGCGCAGATGATCGCGCACCTTCCAGAACACGCCTTCCGGGGCCGCCAGGATCACCGCTATGATCGCGATGCCCAGGATCACGCCCTGTATGCCGGGCAACCGCGCGCCCAGTTCCGCGTGCAGGATTTCGCCCAGCGGCACCAGGATGGCCGCGCCGATGATAGGCCCCCATACCGTGCCCACCCCGCCGAACATCGCGACCGTAAGCGCCTGCGCCGACACCAGCATGCCGAACACCGACACCGGCGTCACCACCAGCAGCACCACCGCATAGAATGCGCCGGTCGCCCCTGCGATGGCTCCGCTCAACGCGATCGCCTTCAGCTTCCAGCGCAGCGTATCGATACCCGCCGCTTCGGCGGCCGCTTCATTCTGCTTGATAGCGATCAGCGCCATGCCGAAGCGCGTACCTTCCACGTATCGCGTCAGCAGCACGAACAACACCAGCATGCCCATCGCCACCACGGTGTACATGCCGGGATTGGAGAACTGCATGAAGGCCGCGGCGTTCTCCCGCTTCATGGGAAAGGTCACTTCCTGGTAGCCCAGCCATTCGAAGACATACAGCAGCGCCAGGGGATAGGCCAGCATGGCCAGCGCGAAATAGTGGCCGCGCAGGCGAAAGGTGGGCAATCCGACCAGCAGGCCCGCCGCGGCGCCGATCGCGGCCGACACCGGGATCATCAGCCAGGGCGACAGGTTCAGATAGATCTGTCCCAGCACCGCCGCGTACGCACCCAGGCCGAAGAATGCAGCGTGCCCGAAGGACACCAGTCCGGTGTAGCCGCTTAGCATGTTCCACGACAGGCCGAAGCAGGCCCACACCAGCACCAGCGTGAAAATCAGCTGGTGATAGCTGTTGTCGACCAGCAGCGCCAACGCCGGATAGGCGACCGCCAGCAGGCACAGCAGCAATAGATGGCGCCGCCCGTTCATGTCCGCTCCGCCACGCGGCCGAACAGGCCCTGCGGGCGCAGGGTCACGATCAGCAGAAAGAACACGAAGATCGCCGCGTTCTGCAGTTGCGTCGGCAGCACCAGCGCCGACAGCTGCTGCACCAGTCCGATCACCATGCCGCCCCAGAAGGCGCCGGAAATACTGCCCATGCCGCCCAGCACGACGCCGGCGTACATGATGATGACGAACTCCAGGCCGACAAAGGGATGGAAGGGAAAATTGGTGGCGAGCAGTCCGCCGGACAACGCGGTCACGCAAGTGCCCAGCGCGAAGGCGATGCGATAGGCACGATTGACGTCGATACCCATATAGGACGCCGCCACCGGGTTATCCGCGGCGGCCCGCAGCGACTTGCCCAGGCGCGTGCGGTTGACCAGCGCGATCAGCAGCAGAATCGTCGCCACGGAAATCGCGGCCGCGATGCCGCGCCCCTTGTTGACGAAGATGCTGACGAAGTCTCCCCACAGCGGGCCGATTTCCCAGGCGCTGCTGGAAACGGATGTGCGGATGGAAACCAGTTGCGGCCCGAACAGCATCATGCCGCCGTTCTGCAGGATCAGTGCGATGCCCAGCGTCAGGATCAGCTGGGCATAATGCCCTTCGCCTTCCAGCGCCGCCGTCCTGCCGCCGGTAACGCGCGAAATCAGCAGCCGGTGCGCAAGGTAGCCCACCGCGAACATGACCGGAACGGCCAGCAGGATGGACAGATAGGCACCCAGCGCGGACCCTGCCAGCACGTGGGTACCCAGGGCGATAAAGAAGAAATACGCCACGTACATGCCCAGCATCATGAAATCGCCCTGGGCGAAATTGATGACGCGCATGATCCCGAAAATCATCGCCAGTCCGACGCACATCAGGCCATACAGGGCACCGACCAGCACACCCGCCGCCAAGGCCTGGAGGAAGGCCTCCAGCTGTATCTGCAGTTCCGTCATCGCGTCTCCCCGGAGCAACGCGTTTTATATCCTGGTCCTCAGTACCCGCCTATCGTCAGCGCGCCATCCACCTTCAGGGTGATACCCGCGACCGTCATGCTTTCGTCCGATGCCAGGAACACCGCCGCAGCCGCGATTTCCTCGCCCGTCGGCAGCCGCTTCAGCGGCGTCTTCTGCCGCCGCGTTTCCCAGCCCTGGGCGTCGATGACCGAACTGGCGCCCGGCGTGATCACCGGGCCTGGCGCCAGCGCATTGACGCGTATGCCGTGGCCACCCAGCTCTACCGCCTGCTGGCGCGTCAGCGTATCGAGCGCGCCCTTGATGGAGCTGTAGACGGCGGCATGCCTGATGGCGATGGACACCGCCACGGACGACAGATTGATCACCGCGCCGCCGCCGCGCGCGATCAGATGCGGCGTCGCGGCCTGCAGGCTCCACAGTGCCCCTTTCAGGCCCACGTCGATCATCTTGTCGACGACGTCCTCCGGCATTTCGGTCAGCAGCCCATAGTGGAAGTACGCGGCGTTGTTGACCAGCACATCCAGGCCTCCCATGCGTTTGGCGTAGCCGTCGATGGCGCGCAGCACCGCGGCGCGGTCCGCGACATTGCAGACCAGTGCCTCCGCGCCCGGTACCTGCGCCGCCGCCTGGCTCAGTAGATCCGCGTTGTTGTCCAGCATGCCCACGTGGGCGCCTTCGCGCGCGTAGGCCTCCGAAATCGCCTTGCCGATGCCCCCCGCACCGCCCGTAACCACCGCAACCTTGCCCTGAAGTCTGCCCATGTCCGCTCCATGCTTTCGTTGCCGCACGTTTACTTATCGTATTAGCCGATGATTGTATTATTGCATTCTCGCTTAAACAACCGGGCGTTAGGAACCCGGGTATATACGGAGGATGCGCGCTTGCAATCACCTGTGGAACAGACAGGGAACCGAAAGAAAAACACGTTGCGGCGGCGCATTATTCATTCCCGGCACAAGTTTCACGGCGAATCGACGTTCCGGCTGCTTTAATGCTGCCGTTTTGTGACACGCCATAAACCCGCCGCCGTTTGCCCGCCGTATGCAGCCTCCCGTCTCCACCCCCACGCCGCGCAGGCATGTATTCATCGCGGCCCTGCTGCTGTATGCGTTGGTAATCTGGCCGATCATTCACGCCGACCGCTTCTACATCGACGACCTGGGCCGCGCGCGCAGCGGCTACCTGGGCTGGACATCGGACGGCAGGCCCCTGTCCAATCTGGTCGTGGAAACGCTGAACCTGGGGGCTCCGATATCCGACCTGAGCCCCCTGCCGCAACTACTGGCGCTGTTGCTGCTCGCCTACCTGGCCGTCACGCTGGCAAGAAAATTCGAGATCCCCGGCGCCTGGCGCGCGCCCTTGATCCTGGCGCCCCTGGCCGCCAATCCATTCTTCCTGGAAAACCTTTCGTACAAGTTCGACGTCCTGCCGATGACCCTGGCCACCGCCTTGTCATGTATGGCCGTAACGGCCATTCCCAGGACGA
>DATJHN010000276.1:0-3244 GCA_035493915.1 Bordetella sp. | reverse complement strand
ACAACGTCTGGCCGTGGTTGAAGGCTTGGATCAGGAACCGCGCCGCATGATGGTCGAGATCCTGAAGGACAATGGCCGCCCGCAAGCCGGCGCGTCAACGCTTGCGGAGGAGCGCATCAGGCCCGATCCCGCTACAGTCCTTGGCGCCGAGCATGACCATATTGCGATCGACCTCCGCCCGCAGCAGCGCAATGGCGTGGCGCACGCCGGCTTCGCCGGCAACCGCGGCGGCATAGTTGAACGGCCGCCCGACGAATGCCATGCGAGCGCCCAGCGCCAAGGCTTTGAGCACATCGGAACCGCGGCGGAAACCGCCATCGATCATGACCGGATAATCGGGCCCAAGCGCATCCACTACCCCTGCCAACACCCGCATGGGCGAAGTCGCGCCGTCCAGTTGGCGTCCGCCGTGGTTGGACAAGATCACCCCGTCGGCACCCATCTGGCGCGCGATCAGCGCATCGTCCACGCTGAGTATGCCCTTGACGACTAGCGGGCCCCGCCAGCGGCGGCGGATCGTCGCCATGTGTTCCCAACTCAGGTTGTCGCGCGCGGAAAAATCCCGCAGCACGTTCGACGACAGAATGGGCGCGCCCCGCGTGGCGAACGAGTTTTCAAAATGCGGCATGCCGTGCCGCATCAGCGTGCGCAGAAAGGTGTTCCACACCCAACCCGGCCGCACCATGCCGTCCCAGGCCAAACGCAGGCTGGGTCGTAGCGGCGTGGAAAAGCCCGTTCGCACATTGTTTTCGCGATTGGCCGAGATAGGAATGTCGACGGTGATCACCAGAGTCTTGAAGCCGGCGCGGGCCACGCGGTCGATCAGCGCATCGATACGCGCCTGGTCGCCCGGTAGATAGGCCTGGAACCAGGTGCCGGGGCAAGCCTGTGCGAGCTCCTCCATGGGGATCAGCGACGTCGCGCTCATGACCGCCGCGATGCCGGTCTGGGCGGCGGCGCGGGCCAGCACCAGATCCCCGCGATAGGTCGAAAGGGCCGTAATGCCCATGGGCGCTACGCCGAACGGCGATGCGTAGCGTTGGCCGAACAACTCCACCGCCTGCGAGCGCTGTGACACGTCTCGAAGTACGCGGGTCACAAAAGCGTACTCGTCGAAGACCGCGCGATTGTCATCGCGTGAAGCGTTGTCTTCCGCGGCGCCGGCAATGTAGCCGAACACCGGCCGCGGCAAACGGCGCCGCGCCGCGGGCTCGAAGTCCTGCAGCGACAGCATCCGCGCCAGGATGGCCGGCTGGCGCCGGAAGACCGTACTAGCCTCTGCGTTTTCAGCGGAAGGCGGATTGGAGGAATTGGGCGACATGTTGGCGATGGCTAAAAAAATGGACGCGAGCTGGTGCTGATGCTGATGCTGACGTTGGTTCTAGTGCTGGTGCTGGTGCTCGTACTCGTACTCGTGCTCGTGCCGGCGCCGGCACCGGTGCTGGTGCTGGTCCTGGTGCTAGATCCGGCACCAGCTGCCACTCTAGTGTGAGGAGTGTTTCCATAAAAGCGATATATTTCGAATTTCTTATTTCTCTTTTATCGAATAAAAGAATGGCCTTACCTTCCGTCAAACAGCTCGAAGCATTCTGGTGGGCCGCGCACTGCGCGAACTTCGCGACCGCGGCCGAGCGTATCCACCTATCGATCTCGGCGCTGTCGAAGCGGCTGTCGGAGCTGGAATCCGCGATCGGACAGCCCTTGTTCGACCGGAGCGGCCAGAAGGCGGTGCTGACGGATATCGGCCGCCGTCTGCTGCCGGCAGCCTTGCAAGTGCTGGATGCGGCTGCCGCCTTCGAGCGCACCACCGACGATACGCCGATCCTGCGCGGCCACTGCCGCTTCGGTGTGGGCGACCTGTCCGCATTGACATGGCTACCCGCCTTGGTGGCACGGGTGCGCGAGGTGCATCCGGAGCTGGTGCTGGAACCCTATGTCAATGTCGGCGGAGTGCTCGAACAGCGGCTGGCCGATGGCGAACTCGACTTCGCCGTCATCGCTGGCCTGTCGCCGCGCGCCGAGCTGGTGTCGCGATCCATCGGCAACGCGCGCTTCGAATGGACGGCCGCGCGCGGCGTGGCGCGGGCCGCACGCAGCGCAACGGTGGCGGAACTGTTGCGTCGGCACCCTCTGGTCACACTGCCCGCCGACGCTGGAACCACTCGCCTGCTCGATGACTGGCTGCTCGCGCACAAGACAACGGTTGAGCAGCGCATTGTCTGCAATAGCTGGGTAGCGGTGGCCGGCATGATAGGCGCCGGCGTAGGCGTCGGATTCCTGCCCGCTGGCTGGCCGGCGCATCTGAAGCTGCATCGCATCGGCGCACGCTCCCCCCTCCGGGCGCTGCAGTATGCCTTCCAATGGCGTCGCGGCGATGCCCGTGGCCTGGTGGCAAGCATGCAAGCCATGGTGGCATCGACCATTGATTTCACCTACGCGCCTTGCATCGGAGCCGCGCCGCGACGGTGATATGACCGGCTGCTGATGGGCACCTCGGCGATGTGGCCGATACGCGGAAATCAGAGTATGTTGACTGAGAGACCATTGCCCATCCGCAGGGTCAGCCTCCGGGCAAGGAGGACCACTTGCCGGAATTTCACGGTGCCCGGCCAGGGCCGCGACGGACTTGGCCACAGCTCTCCTCGCCGCTGCTTTGGCTGCTGGCGGCAACGGCGGGATTTTTTGTTCCGCACATCCCCGCCCACGCGTTATCCACGCCGCAACAAGCTTTTTCGGCATACGCCCAACTGGATCAGGAACCGGCGTCCGCCACACCCGCGCGGCCCGCACCGCAACAGACCCTGCCCGCGCAAGCGCAATCAACGCCGCAAGGCCCGCAGACACGGCAGCAACCCGCAACGCAACAAAGCCCATCCGTCGTATTGCTCTTGGACGTAAAAGGGGCGATCGGTCCTGCGACAACGGAATATCTCTCCCATGGCCTGGATGCCGCCGCCGCGCGCAAGGCTGCCGCGGTCGTCATCCGTATCGATACCCCTGGTGGCCTGGTGTCATCCACGCGGGAAATCATCCAGGCCATGTTGGCATCTCCGGTTCCGGTTATCACCTACGTCGCGCCCGGCGGCGCGCAGGCCGCCAGCGCCGGCACCTATATCGTGTACGCCAGTCAGTTGGCGGCGATGGCGCCAGGAACGAATATCGGCGCGGCCACGGTAGTCAGCATGGGCGCGCCCCCCGGATCGGAACGGGACAGATCTCCCGCGCCAAAGACCAGGGCGCCGGA
>DATJHN010000275.1:0-3422 GCA_035493915.1 Bordetella sp. | reverse complement strand
CATCCTGGCCATGGCGCATACCCTGAACATGGAGGTGGTCGCGGAAGGCGTCGAGACCACCACCCAGCTGAATACGCTGCGGGCGCTGGCCTGCGACCAGATGCAAGGCTATCTGCTGAAACGGCCGATGCCGCTGGCCGCTTTTGAGTTTTTCCTGGAAAGCCTGCGCGGCTCCACGTCCGCGGCCGGCGTATCGCTGGAAGGCGGCCTGCCGGCCTGACCCTGGACGCGGGCGTCCAGCGCCGGCAGTGCCCGCTTATCGGCAATAGTTACGCGTTTCAATTGAAAGACATCCCGCGGTGATCTGTCGCGCCGCGCGCGCCTTGAGGGTTTCTCCTGAAACGACGTCGACGCAATTTATTTGTACGATTGTCGATACAAAAAGCATTACGCACCAGAGACCTGACCAGGGAGGGGCTATGGACGCGTATGAGTTGCAAGAGACTGTCGATCGCTGGATGATTTCCGGGCCGCGGGGACAATCGCGCGGACCACTGCGTCGCGCGGTTGCCCGCGCGCAAGGGCCGGTCATCCACGACACGAACGGCAGGCGCTACCTGGACTTCGGCTCCGGACCGTCCGCCGCGATTCTTGGCCACAACCATCCCCGCTACATCGAAGCCGTCAAGCGCCGCCTGCATACGATAGGCGGCGATGCCTTCGTGGATAAGGACGCCGTACAACTGCACCGCAGATTGGGTGAAATCCTGACGCCGCCGCTGCAGAAATCGCTGCTCGTACCGCATGGCGAGGCGGCCCTGCGGGTCGCGGCCAGCATGGCGCGCACGATCACCGGTGGCGCCGATGTCATGACGGTATCCGCCACGCACGACGGCACTTTGTGCTTCGCCTATCCGGCCACGCTTGGGTCATCCAGGGGCGTCAGCCTGATCACGACCCGGCCGGCCACCGGCGGCCAGGGTGCCTGCCCCGATCGCGCGCAGTGCTCGTGCGGCGCGCAGGGGGGCAACTATCCCTGCCCCTGGGCCGGTTTCGAAGCCGCGATGCGGGCCTGCGAACGGCGGCCGGCCGCGCTGCATATGACGCCTTTCGCGGGCGGCGCGTTCGGCGCGTGGCCCGGCTGCGCACGCGTGCTGCGCCGGCTGTGCCATCAATACGGCATGCTGCTGATCGTCGACGAAACGGCGACGGGATATGGAAAGACCGGCCACATGTGGGGGTACCAGCACGACGACATCGTCCCCGACGTCCTGATCGTGTCGATGCGTTTTGGCGCCGGGCTGTCCATCGATGCCGTTTGCACCGCACCGGACATCGCGGAACAGGTGTCCGCCAGCGACTGCCTGGCGATAGACCACGCGTGGCACGACCCGGTGGGCTGCGCGGCGGCTATCGCCGGCATCGACATCCTGCAGGAAGAAGAACTGGTCGCACGAGCCGCGCGGATCGGTGAACACCTGAAAACGCGGCTGGCGGCGATGGCGGCGGACAATTCGATAATCACGGCGATCCACGGCCGCGGCGCGATGTATGCCATTGAACTGGCCGTGCCCGCCGGGGCGGACATGCAGGCATGCTGCCCGGCGCCTTTCAATACGCGAATACCGCCGCGAGGCCTGGCGCCGACCGATCCGGGAATGCCGGAACGGGGCCTGGCCTCAGCCGTCGTGCTGGCATGCCGCGACAAAGGCCTGCTGCTGCGCGAGCCCGCCCGCGGCGCATCCGGCGGTATCGTCCGGGTGGCCCCGCCGCTGGTCACCACCGAAACGCAGATCGACGAAGGCCTGGATATCCTGGACAGCGTCCTGCACGGGATGGCGGGCACAACCCATGCCCGGATGACGGATTCAAGACAAAGCGCGCAACAGCCTGGCCAGCACCAGCTCACGCAATAGCAGCAGCTTGCCGTGAAAGAAATGCGTGGCGCCGGGAATCACCACCACCGGCACCGAACGGTCGCGCGTCCAATCCAGCAGCTCCTGCAAGGGCACCACCTCGTCCTGTTCGCCATGGACGATCAGCGTATCGTCGGGCAGCGCCACGTCGCGGAACTGGAAGCGCCACACCGCGGCGCCCGCCAGCATCAGCGCCGCCGGCCGCGCCATGCCTAGCTCGGCCAGCGTGCCTTCCAACTGGGCCGCGACCGCCGTTCCGAAGGAAAAACCGGCCAATACCCAAGGCATGCCCGCCAGTTCGGGATGCTGCTCCAGCCATTGAGCGACCAGTTCGCGCATGTCGGCGGTCTCGCCCTGCGCCTTGTCGAAGGTGCCCGCCGATGCACGCACGCCACGAAAATCCGGCCGCAGCGCCACCAGCCCTTGCTGCGTGCAGGCGCGCGCTATCGTCGTCACGACCTTGTTATCGCGCGTGCCTTCGTGCAAAGGGTGGGGATGCAGAACCAGCGCCCAACCGCGCGGCGCGCCATCCGGCCAATCCACGGCGCAATCGATACGGCCTGCCAGGCCATTGAATTCAAGGATCTCGGTATGGGCAGACATGGAACAGCACTCGTCAGGGCGAAGAGCGCAATGTTAAACCGGCGGGTGCGGCGGCTGCCGGTGTCGACGCCGACAAACTCCGTTCCACCCAGGCGGTCAGATCGGACGCCGCCGCGTCGGTCGCAGTGCGCAGCGCCAGCACGCCGCCCTGGGCGTCCAGCGTCGGCGCCGGCGCACCGCGTGCCAGCTGCAGCGAATCCACCACGCGATGATCACGCACCAACACCGCCTGCAGCGCCACCTGTCCACTGCTGGACTTCCCATCCGGCGCATAAACCTGTTCGAAACGAATCAGTGTCACCTGCAGCAAAGGAGCGCGCGGATCCACTCCGTCCTGCACCACGGGGCCTGCAGCGGACAAACGTTCGACGACACGCTGCTGAACCAATTGCGATGGCGGCGCGGCCCAGCGGTACGTCGCATAGGAATTCGGACTCGCGCTGTCGCCAACGCGCCAGATCACGCCTGTGTCGTTAAGCATCTGCGCCGCGGAAAAGCTGACCGCCACGGGTTCGCGGCGCACGCCAGCTAAAGAACCAGCTGAGCCCGATGCAGCGGATGACGCAGATGCCGTGCCGGCCACCTGCATGGTTGCATTGCCGGCAGCGGGTCCCAGATCGAACAACTGCGCCTGCGGCGTAGTGCGGCCCAGGCTGCATCCGCCCAGCGCGATGGCCAGCCCCAACATCAATGGCAGGGACCGCCACGCACCCCATCGGCGATCAGATCCCGTCATACGCTTGCTCATTGCGATCTCCCGAATCCCTGGAAGCCGGCCTCACCCGGCCCGGGCCGCGGCGGCGGCGCCCCGAATATGATCGATTGCGGCGTATCGCCCACGCGGCGGACCGTCGACGACACGTTGCGCGCGGTCGCGTTCACCTGGTTCGCCATGCCGCTGACCGCCGGCAGGGTCTCGTTCGACAGACGCGACGCCGCAAAGGCGATTTCACGCAGGCTGCG
>DATJHN010000274.1:0-7666 GCA_035493915.1 Bordetella sp. | reverse complement strand
TCTTCTTCCGTGCCGGCGCCGAAGCGCGCCCTGAGCACTTCCCAGGAAACCCCCGCCTTGATCTTGCGCGCGCCCGCCGAGGTCTCGAACCAGATCACATGCGCGGCTCGATCGTTGAATGCATTGTTATCGTAGGTCATGTCGATCTCCGTGCGATGTCTGACTTATCGTATCGAAGCGGCATATGTCAGTGTGTAACGCATTTGGCGTAACGACGTATTTGGGCAACACCGTGCGAACGGATGATTTGCTTTTTGGCGAGATAGTGTTTACACGAGCGCCGCGCTTAAAGGGGGTTCACTCGGGTCCGATTTTTGCTCCTACCCAACCATGGTGCGGATTTCGCACCACGAAGCGGGTTGGTTGGCAAGCCAACCGGAATAAGGAGAATGACATGACCCTCGGAACCATACTGCTGATTATTCTGATTCTGCTCCTGGTCGGCGCGCTGCCGACGTGGCCTCATAGCCGTTCCTGGGGCTACTACCCCAGCGGCGGGCTTGGGGTGGTATTGATCATTGTCATTATTCTTTTACTGGTGGGCGCTATATAGCCACGCCCCCGCGGGCTTGAAGACAAACGCCGGCGCCTGTTGAGACGCCGGCGTTTGTCCTTTTGGCACTAATTATTCGGATGGCCCCACGCTGACGCCGCCGCAAACATACAGTATCTGGCCGGTGATGAATCCGGCGCGGCTATCCAGGAACATGGCAACGGCGTGCGCGACTTCTTCCGGACGGCCCATGCGACCAACGGGCACGCGGATCCGTATATCCACCATGCCGCCGCCGGCGGGATTGGTTGCTTCGAACAATTCGGTGGCGATCGGTCCCGGCGCGACCGCGTTTACCGTTATGCCCGCGGCGGCCAGTTCGAGCGCCCAGGTGCGCGTCATGCCGGCCAGCCCGGCCTTGGTTGCGCCATAGACGGTGCGCCCGGGCTTTCCCAGCGCCGCGCGGCTGCCGATATTGACCACGCGCCCTTCACCCGCCGCCCGCATCGCGGGCAACAGTCCCTGCAGCAGGATGATGGGCGCGGTCAGGTTCAGCGCCACCGTACGGTGAATCGCCTCCAGACCGACCGATTCGATCGCGGCCACTTCGGCCATGCCGGCGTTATTGACCAGGCGTGTCACCAGACGGTCCGCGGACAGCGCCTGTACGGCGTGGCGCGCCGCATCCGCGTCGGCCAGGTCGACCGAAGTGAACGTTTCGTGCGGCAGCAAAGCCGCGGGAGGCCGGCGGCTGAAGTTGATGACGTCGTAGCCGTCATCCACCAGGCGCGCAACGATGGCGCGACCGATGCCGCGGCTACCTCCGGTGACTAGAACAGCGGGACGTGTCATTGCGCGGTAATCCCTCTTTCCTTGACGACGGCGCCCCATTTTTTGCGTTCGTTTTGTTCAAACGCCGCCAGATCATCGCCGAACAGAGTACCCGGCTGGGCACCCATGGTTGCAAAGCTGGTCGCGACCTCCGGCGCCTTCAATCCCTCACGCGCCGCGGCGATCAGTTTGTCGACAACCGGCTTCGGTGTCCCATGCGGTGCGTACAGCGCGAACCAGGCCGTGACATCGAAGCCCGGCAGGCCCGATTCCGCGAACGTAGGTAAATCCGGTACCGATGGATTGCGCTGCGCGGACGTTACCGCGATGCCGCGCACCAGCGAGCCGTCCTTGATCTGCGCGAGCGCGCCCGGCAGATTGTCGAACAGCAGATCGACCTGTCCGCCCGCGACCGCGGGCAGCGAAGCGGAAGTACCCTTGAAGGGAACGTGCAACAGGCTCAGATGCGCCACCGATTCGAAATAAGCGCCGGTCAGGTGCACCGAGGAACCGATGCCCGGCGATGCATAGGACAGTTTCTTGCCCTGTGCCGAGCGCGCGGCGGCGATGACGTCCTGCAGTGTTTTATAGGGAGATTTGGCGCTGACCGCGATCACATTGGGGGTGGTCGATACCAGGGCAATGGGAACCAGGTCGCGCTCCGGATCGAAAGGCATGTTCGAATACAGGAACTGATTAATGCTTTGCGTACCAATCGTGCCCAGCCCCAGCGTATAGCCGTCGGCCTTGCTGCGGGCCACGTAGCCCATGCCGATATTGCCGCCGGCGCCCGGCCGGTTTTCCACCAGGGCGGTGGACTTCAGGCTGGATTGCAGCGCATTGGCGATGGCGCGGCCGAAAATATCGGCGGCGCCGCCTGGCGGATAAGGGACGACGACCGTGATCGGATGGTCTGGATAGTCTGCCGCGTGCGCGGCGCCGGTCGCCGCCAGGCAAAAAGCGATCAGCCATCGGCGCCATGGGGCCGTCCAAGTGAATCGGGGCATTGCTTGTCTCCTGTGCAGTCCGCGATGCGGACAATTTTTTTATGGGATGCAACCGCCGTACAACGAGGAAAGACAAAACCCGGGCAAAGAGGAGTGCCGGCCGGAAATGCCGGATTGCTTCCTCGATATCTAAAAGTACGTAAATACGTACTATAGTCTCCTAAGAATATAACCAAAAAACATCCCAAGGAGACAATCCGCATGAAACGCTGGAATCGCAGACCCGAAGGGTCGACGTGGGGAGACTATGGCGCGGATGACGAACTGGGTCGGCTGAATCTGCTGACCGAGGAAAAAGTGCTGCAGGCCGTGCGAGAAGTTCGTGCCGGCAAAGTGTTTTGCCTGTCGCTGCCGCTCGACCTGCCGGGCGGCAACGTGTTGAATCCGCGGCGCCATCCGCCCGTGCTGTCTCCCACCATCCGTGATGGCCACCCCAACATGAATTTCGCCGTGCGGCGCGAAGACGCGACGGCGGTGGATGTGTTGAACGACGACCAGGTGACGCTGACCTTGCAGTATTCGACGCAATGGGATGGCTTGAGCCATGTGGGCGCGTTGTTCGATACGCAGGGAGACGGCACGCAACGGCTGGTCTATTACAACGGCTTCGAGGCGGGCGTCGATATCCTGGGCGGAGACGACCCGGCGACCGTGCAGGACTGCTGCCCACCCGGCGGATCGTACGCGCGCCGCCTTGGCATCGACAACTACGCGCGCAAGGGCATGCAGGGACGCGGGGTCATGGTTGATCTGGCGCACGCACTGGGCCTGCGCCGTACGCTGATCGATCACACGGTGCTGCAGGAAGTCATGCGGGACCAGAACGTTACGGTCGAAGCCGGCGACATGCTGGTGTTGCGCACGGGCTTTGCCGAAGCGATTGTGCGTATGGCCGGCAAACCCGATCACGCCGCGCTGGAACAGACCGGTGCCGTGCTGGACGGCACGGACCCGGCGCTGCTCGACTGGATAGGCGCGTCCGGCATTGCGGCGATCTGCGCCGATAACTATGCGGTAGAGGCGTATCCCGCGCGCAGCACCGGACCGCAACGTTCCATCCTGCCCTTGCATCATCACTGCCTGTTCAAGTTGGGAGTGCCCCTGGCCGAACTCTGGTATCTGAAAGATCTGGCCGACTGGCTGCGCGCGAACGGGCGCACACGCTTTCTTCTGACCGCGCCGCCGCTCCGGTTGCCGGGAGCGGTGGGTTCGCCCGTGACGCCGGTGGCCACCGTATGAATGCGCGTTCAGCCGACACCTTTGCCGCGCGGCTGGACGCCTGGTGCGCGCGCGAACCCGGCGCCGTCGCGCTGATCGACGGCGATGCGCCCGTCACGGCATCCACGCTGCGGGATCGCGTCGTGCGCCTGGCCGGCGCCTTGACCGATGCCGGCATGCGGCCGGAGGACCGCGTGGCCATCTGGCTGCCCAATGGCGAAGAATGGCTCGCCGGCTTCCTGGCGTGCGCACGCATCGGCGCGCTGGTGCTGGCGGTGAATACCCGTTTTCGCGCACGCGAGCTCGCCGACGTCCTGGGCCGCGGCCGCGCCGATTGGCTGCTGTACTGGCCTGGATTCAAGGACATCGACTTCGACGGAATCCTGGCCGACGTGCCGCCGGACATTACGCGGCGGCTGCGCGGCGTCTGCGTGGCTGGCGCGGGCCCAACCCGTTCATGCGGGCCGGCCGGCGTACCTGCCTATTCCTTGCGCGAGATGATGGTCGAAGGCGCGCCACTGGCCGCCGCGGCGGCGGACGGCCCCGCCATCTGCTTCACTACTTCGGGCACGACTTCGCTGCCGAAATTCGTCGTACACGAGCAGGGTATCTTGCTGCGGCACGGCGACCAGGTCGCGCGCGTCTATGGTCATGACCATACCGCCCGCGTCCTGGCCGTCGCGCCTTTTTGCGGAGTCTTCGGATTCGCCGCGCTGACAGGCAGCTTCGCGCCAGGCATACCGGTTGTCAGCCAGGCCGTCTTTGATGCGCGCCGCGCGGCCGACGCCATCCCGCGCCATCGCGTGACCCATGCCTATTTGAATAACGAAGCCTTGCAGCGCATGCTGGACGCGGCGCCGGACAACGATTATTCATCCGTGCGCTTGTTCTGCTTCGCCAGTTTCGCGCCGGGCCTGGAGTCCCTGCCCGAACGCGCCGCGCGCCATGGGATAGGCACGGCCGGCCTGTACGGATCCAGTGAACTCATCGCGTTGGTGGCCACACAGCCTTTGCAGGATGCCACGCACCGCTATCTGCCCGGCGGCCGCCTGATCTACCCCGATGCCCGTGTACGGGCGCGCGATCCCGCCAGCGGCAGGATCGCGGCGGTGGGCGAATCCGGCGAGCTGGAAATCCTGAGTCCCAGCATGATGCGGGGCTACCTGGACGATCCTGCCGGCACCGCGCGGGCACTGACCGACGACGGCTACTTCCGTACCGGAGACCTGGGCTACACCGTGGACGACACCCAGTTCGTCTTCCAGGCGCGCATGGGAGATTCGCTGCGCCTGGCGGGCTTCCTGGTGAATCCGGCGGAAATCGAGGACTGCATCAGCGCCCTGCCCGGCATACGCGCCTGCCAGGTGGTGGGCGCCGAATCCGCCGGTCAAACGGTCGCCTATGCCTTCGTTCTGCTGCATGACGGCGCGGTGCCCGATCCCGCGGCATGGAGGGCGGCGTGCCGGCAAGCCATGGCGTCCTTCAAGGTACCCGCCGGCTTTCATGCAATGCAGGCATTCCCGACCGTGGAAAGCGCGAATTCGGTCAAAATACAGAAAAACCGTTTACGCGACCTGGCCGCCGAATTGCTACGCGCCGAACACTCCGCATCCTGAGCCACGCCTTCCGCCTAGCCGTTTTCCCGTACCCGACCATGTCTTCCGGCAAGCTGTTTTCCCGTAGTCCCCAGCCCTTGTACCTGCAGGCGGCTGCCATTTTCCGCGGCAATATTCATCATCGCTCCTGGAAGCCCGGCCAGCAGATTCCGCCGTTGGATGCGCTAGTGCAGACCTACGGCATTTCCAGGGCCACGGTGCGGCAGGCGCTGGGCCTGCTGGAAAACGAGGGATTGATCCGGCGCTCGCGCGGCTCGGGCACTTTCGTCAATGAGATGCTGCCGGCCACGCCCACATTGCTGATTCCCAAGAACTGGGCCGAGACGGTCGAACTGAGCAATCAGCTGGGCACGGTGTCGCTGGTCGAATCGTCATCGGATGTCGCGCTGCCCGAATCACTGGGCATGCATTGCAACGCCATGCGTGAAGGCCATTACCAGTATCTGCGACGCCTGCACACCAGCGATGCGGGTCCCTATTGCTACAGCGAGGTGTACCTGGATAGCCGTCTATTCCGGCGGCACGCCACACGCATAAAGAAAAGTACCGTGGCGCCCGTGCTCGACCAGTTCTACGGCGGCCGCCTGAGCGAGGCGCGCCAATCGCTGCGGGTGGTGGAAGCCGGCGGTGAATCGGCCGAATGGCTGCGGATCCCGGTATCGTCACCCGTGGCGGAAATACGCCGCTACGCGTGCATCGCGGACCGCGTGGTGTACTTCGCGCGGCTCGAATTCCCCTGCCATAACGTTCGGATGGAATTCGATCTGCTTGCTTGAGAAATCCGGCATTCATGATGCCTGCCGCGCCTTGCCCGCGGGCCTTGAACTGGGCCGGCAGAACGGAGAGGTGCGGGCCGGAACGACCCCGCGACTCAGCCGCTCGCCCGCTGCTGCGCCGCCTTGAAATTTTGTTCGAGCACCGCCAGCACTTCGTGGCAGACCTTGATCTGCTCGGCCGACAGGCCATGCATGGCGCGATCGAAAAACGCCGCGCGCCGCGGCAAGGCTTCGGCCACCACACGCTTGCCTTGCGCCGTCAGCATCGCATTGATCAGGCGGTTGTCCTGTTCGTCGATGGTGCGGCTGATCCAACCCAGGCTTTCCATTGCTTGCAGCTGGCGCGTCAGCGACGCCGGATCCAGCCTGCAGCTTTCCGCCAGGGCCTTCTGCGACAAGGCGCCGGCTTCGTGCAGTGCCAGCAGAATGCGCCAGCGTGGCAAGGCGTGCCCGACGTTGGCGTCGAAGGCGGCCATCATGGCCCGGTAGGCTTGGCCCAGCATTTGAACGGTATGCAGGCCTTGTTGTTCCCTCGGCATTATTTACTCCGCGGGCGCGCTGGCGACCTTGCTGCGACGGGTCAGGCGCACGGGGGGAACCCGGCGGACGAACCACAGCGACAGGATGGCGATCGCCAGCACGATGATCTGTCCGTCGTGTATGGCGCCGACCAATGAGACACGAGCCGCCTCCAAATACGAGGCGCCGTCCCGGCCCACGGCCGCCACCTGTTGCAGGAATTGCGTTTGGGCGGAAGGATTGACCAGTATCTGCGGATCGTCCAGGCTATCCAGCCAGCGCGTCGCCTGGCTGCCTTCGAGCGAGGCGCGCACGCCGCTGATATAGCTGTGATTGACCATGGCACCCACGACCGCCGTGCCGATCATGCCGCCCACCATGCGCAACGATTGCAGCAAGGCCGTGGCGATGCCCAGGTGAGCCCGCCCGGCGGTTTCCTGCGCGAAGACGGTCAGGTTCGGCATGATGAAACCCAGGCCCAATCCCGCTGCCAGCATATACGTGGCGATCAGCCAGCCCGGCGTGTAGTTGTGAGTGGAGATAATGCCGGCGGTAGCCAGGCACATCAGCAGAAAACCGACGTACAGCATGTTGTTGGGATTCTTGATGCGCGTCACGATGCGGCCGTTGGCGATGCTGCCCACGGTCACGCACACGACCATGGGCGTGATCAGCAAGCCGGCGTCCTTGGGCGACAAGCCGAAGCCGCCCTGCAGCAGCAGCGGCGCATAGAACAGCAGCGAGAACATCGTCACGCCGACCAGAAGCGCCAGCATGAACAAGGGCGCGAGGCTGGCATTGCGGAACATCTCGAAGGGTAGCAGCGGCTGTTCGCAACGGCGTTCCCACCAGTACAACAGGCCAAAGGCCACCACGCTGGCGACGGCCAGGTACAGGGTCAGGTCGCTGAAACCCTTGGCGGGCAGCAATTCGACCAGCAACTGCAGGCCGCCCAGGGCCAGCGCGATGAGCAGCGCACCAGGCCAGTCCAGGCGGATCCTTTTGTTGGTATCGCTATGACGCAGGTGCGGTAGATGACGCGAAACGAACAATAGTCCCAGCAGCCCCACGGGCACGTTGACGTAGAACACCGAACGCCAGCCGTAGTATTCGGTCAGGAACCCACCCAGCGACGGGCCGATGGCGTTGGCGATACCGAATGCCGAACTGAACATTACCTGCCAGCGCAGTCGCACATAGGAATCG
>DATJHN010000273.1:0-2440 GCA_035493915.1 Bordetella sp. | reverse complement strand
ACGTCCGGACCTACCGTACCCTGGTAAATCGGGAATTCAATCGGAGCGCTACCGTTCGAAAACGTTAGGGTGGCCTTGTTGTCTGACTGTTTCATCGTACATTCCTCTCAAAGTTACAGCTCGCGCATCTTGGCGATGATTTCGCGTAGCCTCGGCGTATCCAGCTCACCTTGCGGTTCACTGCGCGCCAGCAGCAGATCGAGCAGGTCGTTATCGCCCATTTCGAAGAGTTGCGTAAGCGCTGCTACATCGGCGTCGGTCAATTGTGACTCGTACGCATCCAGGTACTTCGTAATGATGAGATCGTTCTCGAGCAGACCGCGGCGCGCCCGCCAGCGCAGGCGCGCGCGTTCCAGTTCGGTGAGCGTTGCCATGGTGCTACCTCTCCTGCCTTTGTACGGCATTCCGGGCGGGAAAGGATGTACCCATACTCATCGCTAGACCGTCCGCCGGACCATCAGTTCCCGGATCTTGCCGATTGCCTTCGTCGGATTCAGACCCTTGGGACAGACGTCCACGCAGTTCATGATGGTGTGGCAACGGAAGAGCCGATACGGGTCTTCCAGATTGTCCAGACGGGCGCCGGTCGCTTCGTCGCGGCTGTCCGCGATGAAACGGTAGGCCTGCAGCAGGCCGGCGGGGCCGACGAACTTGTCCGGATTCCACCAGAACGACGGGCAGGAGGTCGAGCAGCAGGCGCACAGAATGCACTCGTACAGGCCGTCCAGCTCTTCCCGTGCCTCCGGCGACTGCAGGCGCTCACGTTCGGGCGGCGGCGTGTCGTTGATCAGGTAAGGCTTGATCGAGTGGTACTGGTTGAAGAAGTGCGTCATGTCCACGATCAGGTCGCGGATCACGGGCAGGCCGGGCAGCGGCTTCAGGACGATGGGTTCCTTGAGTTCACGCAGATTGGTGATACAGGCAAGCCCGTTCTTCCCGTTGATGTTCATCGCATCCGAACCGCACACGCCTTCGCGGCAGGAACGGCGCAGCGCGAGGCTGTCATCGACGTCGTTCTTGATGCGGACCAGCGCGTCCAGCAACATCTTGTCCGTCGGCTGGAGTTCGACTTCCAGCTTCTGCATATAGGGGCGCTCGTCCTTGTCCGGATCGTAGCGGTAGATTTCGAATTTCACGATACGCTTGGTGCTCATGCCGGCATCCTGCTTAGAAAGTACGCGCTTTGGGCGGGAACGATTCGACCGTCAGCGGCTGCATCTGTACGGGCTTGTAGTCCAGGCGGCTGCCCTCGGTATACCAGAGGGTGTGCTTCAGCCAGTTTTCGTCGTCGCGGGTGGGGTGGTCGTTCAGCGCATGCGCGCCGCGGCTTTCGGTACGGTTGGCGGCCGAGACGATGGTGGCGCGCGCCACTTCCGTCATGTTGGCCAGTTCCAGCGCTTCCACGCGGGCCGTATTGAATACCTTGGACTTGTCCTTGAAGGCGATATGGTCCGCCTGCTTGGCCAGTTCCTCGATCTGCCCCACGCCTTCGTTCAGCAGCTGCAGCGTGCGGAACACGCCACAATGGCGCTGCATGGACATACGGATGGCGTTGCCGACATCCTGCGTCTTTTCGCCCGAAGTGCGCGTTTCCAGCTTGTTGACGCGATCCAGCGAGTAGTCCAGCGAGGACTTCGACACCGTCTGGTGCGAACGCTGGTTTTCCAGATGCTGCGCGACGATATGGTTGCCGGTGGCGCGACCGAACACGATCAGGTCCAGCAGCGAGTTGGTGCCCAGGCGGTTGGCGCCGTGCACCGACACCGCGGCGCATTCGCCGATGGCGTACAGGCCGTTGACGACCTTGCTCTGGCCGTTTTCCCAGGCCACGACCTGGCCGTGATAGTTGGCCGGAACTCCGCCCATTTGGTAATGGATGGTCGGCACGACCGGGATCGGTTCCTTGATCGGATCGACGTTGCCGAACTTGATCGCGATTTCGCGGATCGACGGCAGGCGCTTGTTGATCGTTTCGGCGCCCAGGTGATCCAGCTTCAGCACGACGTAGCTGCCGTCCGGACCGCAGCCGCGGCCTTCCTTGATTTCCTGGTCCATCGAGCGCGAAACGAAATCGCGCGGTGCCAGGTCCTTCAGCGTGGGCGCATAGCGCTCCATGAACCGCTCGCCATCCTTGTTCAGCAGGATGCCGCCTTCGCCACGCACGCCTTCGGTGATCAGCACGCCCGCGCCGGCCACGCCGGTGGGATGGAATTGCCAGAATTCCATGTCCTGCAGCGCGATGCCGGCGCGCGCCGCCATGCCCAGGCCGTCGCCGGTATTGATGAAGGCGTTGGTGGAGGCCGCCCAGATGCGGCCCGCGCCGCCGGTGGCCAGCACGGTCGCCTTGCCTTCCAGGATATAGATTTCGCCGGTTTCCATTTCCAGCGCGGTCACGCCGACGACGTCGCCGTTTTCATTGCGCAGCAGGTCCAGCGCCATC
>DATJHN010000272.1:0-8755 GCA_035493915.1 Bordetella sp. | reverse complement strand
TGATCACCCTGGACTATCCGCAGCAGGAAATGGATGGGCCGCCGTTTTCCGTCGATGACGAAGAAGTCCAGGCGCTTTACGCCGATCACTCCAGCGCCGAATTGATCTATCGCCGCGATGTCCTGCACCTGGAGCCGAAATTCCAGAAGGCGGGCGTGAGCCGGCTGGACGCGTTGGCGTACCGGTTGCAGCGGCGCGGCTGACTCGACGGCCGAGTTGGGCTAACCTGTCCTGGCCCCGCGCGGCTGACCACAAGCTGACGGCGGCTATAAAACACATGCTACGGAGGGTACAGGCATGGCCACTTCCAATGACGAACCAGTCGTCCTGGTATTGATGGGCGTTTCCGGCTGCGGCAAGACCACCGTTGCGGCCATCCTTTCGGGCCGACTCGACTGGCCATTCGAGGAAGGCGACGACCTGCATCCCCTGTCCAACATAGAAAAAATGCGCTCGGGCCATCCGCTGACGGACGAAGACCGCGCGCCCTGGCTGGACACGATCGCCATCTGGGTAGAGGAATGCCTGGACGCCGGGGAGAACGGCCTGATCACGTGCTCCGCGCTGAAGCGCTCATACCGGGACATCATCAACCGGCGCGGCCACGGCGTGAAATTCGTTTATCTGGCGGGATCGAAGGAACTTATCGCCGAACGTCTCGCGACGCGCCACGGGCATTACATGCCGGCGACCCTGCTGGACAGCCAGTTCGCGACACTGCAGGAGCCCGCGCCGGATGAACCGGCGATCCGCATCGATATCGGCCCATCCGCCTCGACGCTCGCCGATAGCATCATTCAAAAACTAGGTCTGAACACAATAAAAGGCAAGAAGGAGAACCCATGACCCCGTCCACTGTGTTGACGTCTCACGATACCCAGGTATTGATCGTTGCCGCCATCGGCATCCTGCTGCTGGTTCTATTGATCGTATGGTTGAAGCTGCATGCATTCATCGCCTTGACCATTGGCGCGCTGTTCGTGGGCGTGGGATCGGGCATCCCGCTGGAGAAGGTAACGGGCTCGTATGAAGCGGGCGTGGGCGGCGTGCTGGGCTACGTCGGCGTGCTGATCGCGCTGGGCGCCATGTTGGGCAAGCTGTTGGCCGACTCGGGCGGCGCGGACCAGGTGGTGGACCGCATCCTGCGCGGACGTCCCGCCACGCTGCCATGGAAAATGGCCCTGGTCGCCAGCATCATCGGCATCCCCATGTTCTTCGAGATCGGGCTGGTATTGCTGATTCCCGTCGTCATGCTGGCGGTGCACAAATCGCAGGGGCCCGCCATGCGGCTGGGCATTCCGGCACTGGCGGGCCTGTCCGTGCTGCATGGTTTCATCCCGCCCCATCCCGGCCCGCTCGCGGCCATCGCCATCCTGCATGCGGACGTCGGCGTGACGCTCGCGCTGGGCCTGTTGATCGCCATCCCGACGGTGGCGGTCGGCGGCCCGTTGTTCGGCACGCTGGCCTCGCGCATGGTGCCGATCGGCGCTGCCGGCGCGGGCCTGGCGGTGACCGGTTCGGACCGGCGTACGGAAGGCGCCGCGGACCCGGCCGATGAAGCCAACATGAAGGCCACACGCAGCCCGTCCTTTGCCGTGACCTTGATTACCCTGCTGTCGCCCATCGTCCTGATGTTGATCAAGGCCGCGGCCGACATCTGGATGGGCAAGGACGATCCGGTGCGCCACGTGCTGGATTTCATCGGCGATCCCGTGTTCGCCCTGCTGGTCGCCGTGCTGCTGGCGATGGTCACCTTCGGCACCTCGGTCGGCTTCAATATTTCCGTGCTGGGCAAGAAGATCGCCAACAGCCTGCTGCCGGTCGTCGGCGTCATGCTGATCGTCGGCGCGGGCGGCGGCTTCAAGCAGGCCCTGGTCGATGGCGGCACCGGTGCGGCGATCGCCAAGATCGCGCTGGCCACGGGCCTCTCGACGCTGGTATTGGGATGGATCGTGGCGGTATTGATCCGCCTGGCGACGGGTTCCGCCACGGTCGCGACCGTCACGGCCGCGGGCATCGTCGCGCCGCTGGCCACCAATCTGCCGCCCAATCACCTGTCGCTGGTAGTACTGGCCATTGGCGCCGGCTCGCTGTTCTTCTCGCACGTCAACGACGCCGGCTTCTGGCTGGTCAAGGAATACTTCGGGCTGACGGTAGGCCAGACCATCAAGACATGGTCGTTCATGGAAACCATACTGGCCGTGATGGGCCTGATCCTGACTTACGGGCTGTCGCTGGTGATTTAAGGTGTCCGAATCGCACGACACCCGGGAAAAAGCCCCTATCCTGACGAGCCACTCTACGTTATAACCAGAATCACAAAATTTCAAAATGTATAAACAGTGCGTTCCCGCAAGGACGCGCAGCGGTGTCACGAGCACCGAACAAAGGGGAACGGCGGCGAGTGGCCGCCGTTTTTTATAGAGGATGAAGCGTCATTTCTTTTTCCGTTTGCTGGCACGGCTGAAAGTCGGCCGCAAGCTCCTGCTGATTTATTTGCTCGACTTGAGCGCCGTTGTTTTCATCAGCGGCATCCTGATCCACGAAAAATACCTGTCGATCGATTTCTCGAACAAGGAAATCCTGGGCAGCGCTTATGTGGCAACGGTGCGCGATGCATTGATCGACGTATCGCTGGCGAGCACGGGGCAGCCGGTGCCGCCGGCCGCGCTGGCACGGATGGACGGCGCGCTGGCCGATGCCGAAGCCCGCTACGGCCCGCGCATGGAAAGCGCGCGGCTGTACGAGAACCTGCGCGCCGCCCTGGCCACCCTGGCGCGGGAGCCTCTGCCGGAGCGCGGCGCGATCGACAAGGCCCTGGACGCATGCCGCGCCCTGATCACGCGCGTCGGCAACCAGTCCAACCTTATCCTGGACCCGGACCTGGACAGCTATTACGCGATGTCCCTTGCCATTCTGCGCTATCCCGCGCTATTGGATTCGGTGCACGGAATCGGCGAATTGCTGGCTGGCGCCGACCCGGCGCCGCGATCGCGCGACGAAGCGCGCGTGCGGTATCTGCTGCTGGAAGGACAGCTGGACGCCGTGCTGCAGGGGCTGCGTTCCGATTTTTCGGAAGCCCGGGCGGCCAACCGCGAGCTGGGCGGCACTCTCGAACCGGGCATGCAGCACCTGCTGATGGCGATTGACGCCTACCGCCAGGCCGCCCGCATGACCCTGGACACCGGCACTGGCGACGCACGCGATGCGCAACGCGGCGTGGTCAATGCGGTGCGCGACGTATGGACCGCCACGGGCGTGCAGCTGGACATCCTGCTGCACGCCCGCGTCCGGGGACTGTTTTCGCGCATGTGGATGCACCTGGGTACCGCCTTGTTCCTGCTGGTGTGCATCCTGGGCATGGTGTATTTCGTGGCGCAGCAGATTTCCCGCCCCTTGCGCCACCTGGCACGCGTCATGGACCGGGTGCGGCGCACCGGGGACCATACGCAACGCGCCTCCTGGGACAGCCAGGATGAAATCGGCCAATTGGTGCGCGGCTTCAATGAAATGCTGGGCCAGCTCGACCGCGAGCGCGACGCGCAGAAGGAACTGGCCGCGACGGCCCGCGCGGCCGCCGCGCAGCAGTCCCTGGTCGAGGCAACCCCGGTGCCCATGATGGTAACGGCGGTACCCGGACACGAAGTGCTGCATGCCAACCAGCCGGCTTTGGCGTGGCTGGGCGGGCGCACCGCCGACCCCTGGATACACGGCATGGATTCACCGGTGCGCGCGCGCTTCTTCCAGCAGTTGTCCGACCACGATGCGGTGGACGAATTCGAAGTGCTATGGAAGGCTGGCGCCGAACCCACCTGGGCCATGCTGTCGGCGCGCCGCCTGCTGTTCCAGGGCCGCGACGCGGTCCTGACAGCCTTTACGCCGATCAACCAGATCAAGCTCATGGAGCAACGCCTGGAGCTGTGGGCCAAGGTGTTCGAGGCGTCTTCCGAAGCGATCCTGATCCTGGATACCGAACGCACGCTGCTCAGCGCCAACGCATCGTTCTATCGCTCCACGGGCTTCACCACCGCCGAGGTCGTCGGCAAAACGCCGGATTTCATCGTCGCCGAAAGCACGGGCGGGCCGCTGATGAAAGAGCTGGCGGAAGGCCTGGAGCGCTCCAGCACCTGGAGCGGCGAAGCGCAGGTCCGCCGGCGCCAGGGCGGCGACTACCCGGTCTGGTTCATGGTCAACGCCGTGCGCGACAAGGGGCAGGTGGTATCGCACTACATCTGCACGGTCATCGACATCACCGACCGCAAGAAAAGCGAGGCGCGCATCCGCTTCCTGGCGGAGCACGATGTGCTGACGCAATTGCCCAACCGCGCGCTTTTCACCAAACAGCTGGGCCGCGCGCTCGACAGCGACCCGCTGGGCACGCAGCGCTGCGCCGTGCTGTTCATCGACCTGGACCGCTTCAAGGACATCAACGATTCGCTAGGCCACCACATCGGCGACGGCCTGTTGAAATCCGTCTCGCGCCGGCTGCTGCAGGCCGTGCGCGGCCGCGATACCGTCAGCCGCCTGGGCGGCGACGAGTTCACCATCATCCTGGCCGACGTGGGCACGCGCGGCGATGTCGAGCAACTGATCGCCGACCGCCTGATTCCCCTGGTCCGCGAGCCGCATGAAATCGGCGGGGTCACACTGCAGGTATCGTGCAGCGTAGGGGTGGCGCTCTATCCCGACGATGGCGGCGACATCGATACACTGATGCAGAACGCCGACGCCGCCATGTACCAGGCCAAGGCCGCGGGGCGCAACCAGGTCAAGTTCTTTTCGCCCGACATGGCCGAGCGTGCGCGCATGCGCCTGGCCATCGAAGCCGGGCTGCGCACCGCCATCGCGCGCGGCGAACTATCGCTGGTTTTCCAACCCTGCATCGACGCGTCCACGAACGCGATGGTGGGCGCGGAAGCCCTGCTGCGCTGGCACAACGCCCAGCTGGGCGCCATCCCGCCGTCGCGCTTTATTCCCATCGCCGAGGAAACGCGGCTGATCATTCCCATCGGCGCCTGGGTCATCGAAGAGGCCTGCCGCCAACTGGCGGCCTGGCGCGCGCAAGGCATGGCCGAACTGCGCATGTCCATCAATCTTTCCGCCATCCAGTTGCGCGAACCGGAGCTGTTCGACACCGTGCGCGCCAGCCTGGCGGAACACGGCATCGCGGGCGACTGGCTGGAACTGGAAATCACCGAAACCGTCCTGATGAGCCAGGCGGACAGTTATCTGGATGCCATACACGCCCTGCGGTCGCTGGGCGTGCGGCTTTCCCTGGACGACTTCGGTACCGGCTATTCCAGCCTGAGCTATCTGAACCGTTTCCCCCTGGATCGCCTGAAGATCGACCAGGCTTTCGTCCGCGACATGATCGACACGCCGGCCGACGTGGCCGTCGTCAAGGCCATCATCGAACTGGGACACGAACTGGGACTGCGCGTGGTGGCGGAGGGCGTGGAAAGCGAACAGGAGGCGCAGACGCTGCGCCGCATCGGCTGCGATCAGTTGCAGGGCTATCTGTACGGGCGGCCGATGCCCGGCGCGCAATTCCCCGCCTGGGTCGCGGGGCGGGCGCAAGAGGGGCTGCTGGCGGACGCCTAGTGACTGGCTAGACCCCGCGCGCGAAGTCCGCCAGCTCCTGGTTGAAGCGCTCCGGATATTCCTGGAAAGGCGAATGCCCGCATTCGTCATACCAGGATATCCGCGCATGCGGAATGGCCTCGGCGGTCATGCGGGCGGCTTCCGGCAGCACGATCGTGTCACGCATCCCCTGGCTGATCAGGACCGGAACACGCACCTTGCGCAGTGCCGCGATGGTTTCCTGCGGATCGGTATGCCAGCCGGCGGCCGCCCGCCGCACGGGCATCGGCACCGTCGCGTTATAGCAAAGCGCCCGCTCGAACAGCGTCCGCGCGGGCTGCTTGTAGTAGCACGCAGCCAGGAAGGAAATCGTGTGCGCGACTTCCTGCGCCACGGTTAATTCCTCGAACGGCTGCCCCGTAGGTGTCGCCGGCCCGACCGCGCGCGGATCCTCGATCACGCGCGAGCCGACGAAATTGACGCCACCCAACGCGCCATCGCCATAACGCATCAGATACTGCCGCAGTACCCGACCGCCCATGGACCAGCCGACCGCGACCGGACGCCTCAGCCCCTTGGCCTGGATCACCGCGGCGATGTCGTCCGCCCAGGCGCTGTGATGCCGATAAGCCGCCACGTCCAGCGGCTTGTCGGCGGCGCCGTGCCCGCGCAGATCGACGGCGACGATGCGGAATTCCCGCGCCAGTTCGCTGGCGATCTGCGGCGCGAAGCACAGATGGCATTGCGCCACGCCGTGGATCAGAAAGAGCTCCTTGCCGTCCGGATTGCCCCATTCGTAAGCGGCTACCCGGACGCCGCCGGCGCCGGACACCATCAGGGGAGCCACATCGGGCACCACCCAGTCCTGTTCGCGATCGTGCGTTTCCATCAGCGTGAAATCTCCTCCAGCGGGCGGCGCAAAGTGCGGGGACCGAAGATGGCGATGACCAGGATCATCAAGACCATCGCGATGCCCATGAAGGCGGCAACACCCGGCGTGCCCCCGACATTGAGAAAGAAGCCGATCAGCAAGCCGACGATGGCCGCGCTGGCTCGCCCCCAGCCATACACGAAACCGACGGCGCGTCCGCGCAGGCGCGTCGGGAACTGCTCGGCCTGGTAGCTGTGGAAGATAAACGAGAGCCAGTTGTTCGACAAGGTGACCAGGACGCCGAAGAGGATCACCGCTACCGGATTGACCTGCAGGGCGAACAGCACCATGAAGACGCCGATACCGATGCCGGCGCACACGATCTGCCATTTGGGTTCCATCCGGTCGGCGATCAGCAGTCCCAGCAGCGGACCGAAGGGGTTGGCGATGGCGATGATAAAGGCGTACTGCAGGCTCTTCGTGATGTCGACGCCCTTGGCGATCAGCAGCGTGGGCACCCAGGCGCTGAATCCATAGAACCCGATCACGGCCAGCAGGTTGAACACCGACATGACGATCAGGCGTTTGCGATGCGGCGGACGCAGCAGTTCGGAAAAATGGCCCTTGGATTCGACCCGCGCGGACGGCGGCACCTGCGCCGGCGGCAAGGCATGCCCCAGATCGCGTTCCGCGCTGGCCTCGATATCCTGCATGATCCGCTCGGCACGATCCCTTTTGCCATGCATGGCCAGCCAGCGCGGACTTTCCGGCAACGCGCGCCGCAGCCACCACGCGGCCAACGCGCCCACCGACGCGATGATGGCGACCCAGCGCCAGCCATCCACGCCCAGCGGCTGCAGCGGAACCAGCAGCCAGCCCAGCAGGGCCACCACGGGCACGATCAGGAATTCGATGAACTGGTACAGCGCGAAGGCCCGGCCGCGGGCGTTCGGCGGTACGAGTTCAGGAATGAAGGTATCGATGGTCACCTGCTCCAACCCCAGGCCGATGGAGGCAATGAAACGGAACAGGTCGATGCCGCCGGCCGTGTGCTGGGTTGCCATGATCAGCGTCGCCAGCGAATACCAGACCAGGGACACGGTAAAGATCGCACGCCGTCCCGCGCGATCGGCGATGAAGCCGAAGCAGATGGTGCCGACGAACATGCCGGCGAACGTGCAGAACACGAAGAACCCCACGCCGCTCAGGCCGAAGAAGTGCAGCGAGCTGGTGGCGAACAAGCCGCTCTTGACCAGTCCCGGCGCGATATAGGCCGTCATGAACAGATCGTAGAGCTCGAAGATGGCCCCGATCGAAATCAGGAAGACGAAGTGCTTTGCTGTTTTTGAATAGGGCAAGCGGTCGAGCCGCGCCGCGACATTCAGCGCATATTCATCGTCGGATAGAACCGAAGGGGAACCGTGGGTAGCCGAGTGGCTGGACGCTTGCGGGCGCGCAAGGCCCTGCGCCGCACCCGCCGAGGCGTGCGTATCCATATGCTCTGTCTCCATATCGTTATTGTGGTAATGCGAGCCGCATATTCACGGATGCGCATGCGATACCGCAAGCCAAATAAACGCACATGGCGCATGACAAAAAATCATGGCATGCCCATCAAAACCAGGGGCGGAAGGCAATTAGCCGCCACGCATTTTTTAGGGTCATGGCATGCGGCACCGCATCGAAAAACATCCTTGTTGCCCTAAACTGGCGTCCCGCCTTCCGGTGCTTTCATCAATAGGGAAATCTCATGGAAATCAGCCTGCAAGGACGCGTCGCCATCGTCACCGGCGCCAGCAAGGGCCTTGGCCTGGCCATCGCCGATCGCTTTGTGCAATGCGGTGCCGACGTTCTTATCGCGGCGCGCAACGAGCAGCCGCTGCAAGCGGCCCGCGACGCGCTGCAGCAACGGCAGGCCGGCCGGGTACGGGCGATTGCATGCGATGTTTCCACAGCCGACGGCGTACGATCGTTGTACGAGGACGCCATGGCCACGTTCGGCCGCATCGACATCATCGTCAACAACGCCGGCGCATCGGCGGCCCGGTCCTTCACCGATGTTTCGGACCAGGACTGGCAGGACGACCTCGATCTGAAACTCTTCGCGGCGATCCGCCTGACGCGGCTGGCCTGGCCGCAAATGAAAGAGCGGCAATGGGGCCGCGTCATCAATGTGCTGAATATCGGCGCCAAGGCGCCGGGCGCCAAATCGGTGCCGACATCCGTATCGCGCGCCGCCGGCATGGCGTTGACCAAGGCGCTATCGGCCGAGGGCGCACCTGACAATATCCTGGTCAACGCCCT
>DATJHN010000271.1:0-4651 GCA_035493915.1 Bordetella sp. | reverse complement strand
CGTGGGCTGGATCGTGCAATTGACCGGATCGTACTTCCTGGCGCTGATGGTGTTTACCGGCGCCGGCATAGGCTTGCTGCTGTGCTCGGTATTCATCAATTACGAGAAGAAGCTGCCGGTCTAGACCGCTGAAAATCTACGGAAGCAAACGGGCGGAAGACGACGACAAATCGTCTTCCGCCTGTTGCTTTTTGTACCGCGAAAGCGCGCGCCTCATAATGCGAATGGTTGTCCACGTTGACGACACCGCGCCTTATCCGAGGCGGCATCAACCGATTTGCTAGAATCCGCCTATTTTCAAGGCTCATCCATGCCGAAGGACAGTAGCGGCCGCCACGCCTTGCTGGTGGGAGCCGGCATCCTTTGCAGCCGCTTGATGGGGTTGGTCCGCCAGCGGGTTTTTTCCCATTATTTCGGGCTCTCCGACATCGCCGACGCGTTCAGCTCGGCGTTGCGCGTACCCAATTTCCTGCAGAACCTGTTCGGCGAAGGCGTACTGTCCGCGTCCTTCATCCCGGTGTACGCACGGTTGTTGGCGCAGGGCAAACAAGAGGAAGCGGATCGGGTCGCGGGTGCTATCGCCGCGGTGCTCGCGCTGGGCATCTCGATCATCGTGCTTATCGGTATCCTCGCCACGCCATGGCTAATCTGGGCCATCGCGCCCGGCTACACCGGCGAAAAACGCGAGCTCACCATCCTGCTGGTCCGCATCCTGTTTCCCGGCGTAGGCCTGCTCGTCGGCTCGGCATGGTGCCTGGGCATCCTGAACAGCCACCGGAAATTTTTCCTGTCGTATTCGGCACCAGTGATCTGGAATCTTTCCATGATCGTCACCATGCTGGTGTTCAGGAATTCCGGTCTGCAGGCATTGGCAGTCTGGCTGGCGTGGGGAACGACACTCGGTTGCCTGCTGCAGCTCGCCATCCAGGTGCCGCCGGTCCTGAAGCTTACCGGCAAGCTGCCGCTGCGGCTGGACGGGGCCAATGCCGACGTCCGCGAAGTTATCCGCAATTTCGGCTCGGTGGCGATCAGCCGCGGTGTGGTGCAGATCAGCTCTTACGTGGACCAGGCCATTTCCACCTTGCTCGGCCAAGGCGCGATGGCGGCCATGACCACCGCGGCCTCGATCAATATGCTGCCCGTCAGCCTGTTCGGCATGGCGATTTCCGCGTCCGAGTTGCCGGCGATGGCGCGCTCGTTGGGCGGCAACGATACGGCGGAGGCCACCGCCGCCCTGCGCACACGGCTGAACCTGGGCATGCGCCGCATCGCGTTTTTCGTGGTGCCCTCCGCCATGGCGTTTTTCGTTCTGGGCGATGTCATTACCGCAGCGCTGTACCAATCGGGCAAGTTCACGCACGACGACGCCGTTTTCGTCTGGGCGATCATTGCAGGATCGGGCGTCGGGCTGCTGGCTTCCACGCTCGGCCGCCTGTACTCGTCGAGCTATTACGCCTTGCTCGACCCGCGTACCCCCTTGCGGTACGCCATGCTGCGCCTGCTGCTCACAACCGCATTGGGCCTGGTCTGTGCCCTCGCCCTGCCCCCGTTGCTGGGCATCCCGGCGCAATGGGGCACCGTCGGCCTTACCGCGTCCGCCGGTATCGCGGGCTGGGTCGAATTGTTCCTGCTACGCCGCACCATGAACGCGCGGATTGGCGTCACGGGTTTGCCGCGTTCGCTGCTGTTCAAACTATGGGGCGCGGCGGCCGCCGCGGCGGCCGCCGCATTCGCGCTGAAGATTGCCCTAGGCTGGCAAGAGCCGATACTCCTCGCCGTCGTCGTGCTGGGCGTGTACGGTTGCCTTTATTTCGCGATTACGTATGTCGCCAAGGTCGACGAATGCCGGACGGTTCTGCACGGCCTGTGGCGACGGCTGAAACGGTGACGTGTAAGAAGACCTTTTCATTTTGATTGCATGATTTCCGCCATTCTCGGAGAAGTACTCGCTCTCGCGTTCGTTGCCGGCACCTCGCAACTCGCTATCGCGACAGGCGTCGCCTATATGCTCTTCCCGGAAATGGGAGCCTTGGCATATGACACATGCAAACGGCCGTTCGGCGTTTGGGCCAGCACCCCGGCTTCGCTTTTTCTTGCTCCAACCGTGGGAGCATGCATAGGCACGGCAATTTCTTCGGGGCTACCCCACGGCCTCCCGGCCGCCGCGCTTTGCATCGCGGTTTCGGTTGGCCTGCTTCGTCTTGCGCGCTCGCCGGTCGCTCCCGCGATCTCCGCCGCTTACCTGCCACTTTCTCTGGGCGTTAAGACATGGCACTACCCAATGTCGATCGCACTCGTGACGGGCGCTCTCGCATTACTTGTCGTCGTGCGGCACGGCCTCTCCAAAATCAAAACGCGCCCAGCTTCAAAGCGCCGCGGACGCGACATCGATGACGTGCTGGAAAGCGTTCCCAATCGCTTCGGATGGACTTTTGCTTTCGGGACATTCCTGCTGCTTGCTTATGCGATGGCACATATGTCAGGGCTGCCCTTCATTCTCTTTCCGCCACTTGTTGTCATCGCGTATGAGATGCTCGCGCACTCCGAGGTCTGCCCCTGGGCACGCCGTCCACGGACCTTGCCCATCGCATGCACCTTAGGGGCCGCCATAGGCGCTGTATCGGTATTGTGGTGGGGAATCGGCCCGTTATCCGTTGTTATTTCCCTAGGTGCCGGGATCGCCACATTGCGAGCGCTCAAGCTTCACATGCCGCCAGTTCTGGGTATTAGCCTGCTCCCGCAGGTTATTCCACACGTCAACTGGGAGTTTGTTCTTGCCGTGGCCATCGGAACTGGCACCCTTACAGGGTTTTTCCTGGTCGTTCGGCCATTCCTGCTTTCAGCCCCGCCGGCCCGATCTTGGTAAGTGTCATTTGTCTCCGGAAAAGGCTTTTGCTATAGTCCGCGGACTTTATCGGAGATGGCATTCCTCCGTTAACCGCCGCGGCAGTATTGATGCGGCTGATGATGCCTGCAGGTTCCCGATCATCGGGACTGTGGGCATTTTTTTCGTCTCGCAAGTCACGTGATCGGGTTGTTGGCCAGTTCCATACGTGATCACATGCGACGTCCCCTACGCTTTGAGCAACTCGATCTATTGCCCTATGTGGGCAAATGGCTCGTAATTTCCTTTCTCGTTGCCTGCCTTGCCGGCAGCGCCTCCGCTTTTTTTCTGTATGCCCTGGATTGGGCAACCGTCACACGCGAGCACCATCGCGTGCTTATATGGTTGCTGCCATTCGCCGGCTGGGCCGTGGGATGGTGCTATCTACGGACGGGCCGACCGGTGGAGGCGGGAAACAACCTCATCATCGACGAAATCCACGACCCCAAGAAGACCATTCCGCTCAGAATGGTGCCACTGGTTTTCAGCGGCACCGTTATCTCCCATCTGTTCGGCGCATCCGTCGGCCGCGAAGGAACCGCCGTGCAGATGGGTGGCGCGTTGGCCGACCAAGTGACGCGCATGCTGGGCCTTCCCGCCGAAGACCGCCGCGTCATGCTAATGGCGGGCATTGCCGCCGGCTTCTCCTCGGTGTTCGGCACGCCCTTGGCTGGTGCCATCTTCGGGATGGAAGTCCTGGCGATCGGCAGAATGCGCTACGACGCGCTCTTTCCGTGCTTCGTTGCGGCCATCGCGGCCGACCGCATCGGCCTGCTATGGGGTGTGAAACACACCCATTACGCCGTCGCGCAGGTTGCTCCGATCGGCGTCGCAAGCATGCTCGGCGTCGTGGCGGCCGGCATCCTCTTTGGCTTGATCGGAATGATCTTCGCCAATAGCACCCATGCATTGGGAGCGTTCATGAAGAAGCGGGTGCCCTATGCCCCGCTGCGCCCCTTCATCGGCGGGATCGTCGTTGCCGTGGCTGTATGGGCGGTCGGCAACGATCGATATATTGGCCTGGGTATTCCCACGATCGTGCAGGCTTTTCAGCAGCCTATCGCTCCGTGGGACTTCTTCGGCAAGCTGGTCTCCACGGTGACCTCACTGGGCACAGGGTTCAAGGGTGGAGAGGTAACGCCGCTGTTCTATATCGGCGCCACCTTAGGCAATGCGCTCGCGCCGTTGCTGCATTTGCCCTTTTCCATGATGGCCGGCCTGGGGTTTGTCGCCGTATTCGCGGGAGCAGCCAACACACCAATCGCCACCATCGTCATGGCCATCGAATTGTTCGGCCCCGACATCGCGCCCTTTGCCGCGGTGGCATGCATTGCCGCCTACCTTTTTTCCGGACATACCAGCATCTACCACGCCCAGCGTGTGGGCCATGCCAAGCATCGAATGCTGCCGGAAGGATTGCGTGTTTCCGAATTGCGTGCGTATCAAGGCGATAAGACGAGTAGGCCCTATTTGTAGAGTTTGAATGTCATATCGACCAGACCCTCCTTCGGACGGCCGCCCCCACCCTCGATCGTCAGCAACTCCGGTTTAATACCCAGGTGCTTGGCCACGAGTTCCTTATCTACCCAAGTCGCGATTGCCTCGGTCAATTCCCGCACTCCCAAGGCGTGGATTTTGATTTCCACGCGCTTGACATCAAGGGCCCAGATATTCAGGGTCATGCCGAGGATTTTTCCGGCCTGGCTCTCGACTATCTCCGTCACCACCCGTCGCAACTGTTCCTTGTGGTGATCCTTATTCCACGGG
>DATJHN010000270.1:0-2287 GCA_035493915.1 Bordetella sp. | reverse complement strand
CGGCGCTCGCCCAGGACGTAAAAACCCTGAACTTCGGCATCATTTCGACCGAGTCGTCCTCCAATCTGCGCAGCGCCTGGCAGCCTGTCATCGATGACTTGAGCAAGGCCATCGGCGTGCAGGTCAAGCCCTTCTTTGCCTCCGATTACGCCGGCATCATCGAAGGCATGCGCTTCAATAAGGTTCAACTGGCGTGGTACGGCAATCTGTCGGCCATCGAAGCCGTGGACCGTTCAAAGGGTGAAGTGTTCGCCCACGTCATCGACAAGGACGGCAACCCCGGCTACTGGTCGGTGCTGGTTACCGCCAAGAACGGCAAGGTCAAGTCGCTGGACGACGTGCTGAAGAACGGCAAGAGCATGAGCTATGGCGCGGGTGATCCCAACTCGACGTCCGGCACCGCCGTCCCCAATTACTACCTGTGGGGTGCCAACAAGATCGACGCCAAGTCCTTCTTCAAGAACTTCCGCATCGCCAACCACGAAACCAACCTGTTGTCGGCGATGAACGGCCAGGTCGACGTTGCCATCACGAACACCGAGACCATCGCACGCTACAAAATCAATACCGGCCACGAAGCGGAAGAAAAGGTCAGCATCCTGTGGAAGTCGCCGCTGATTCCGGCCGATCCGCTGGTATGGCGTACCGATCTGCCCGCTGACCTTAAGAAGAAAGTCCAGGCTTTCTTCGTGAACTACGGCAAGACGGGGCCCGATGCGGCGCAGCATATGAAGAACCTGCAGCAGCTGAACTATCAGGGCTTCGTGGCTTCCGACAATACGCAGCTGTTGCCGATCCGCCAGATCAATCTGGCCGGCGAGCGCGCCAAGGTCGAAACCGACACGACGCTGAGCGCCGCGGATAAGCAGAAGCAACTGGCCGATATCGACGCCAAGCTGGCCGATCTGGCCAAGCAGGTCGCCTCGGCCAAGTCGCAGCAGTAATCGGCATCGCAGTCAACCGGTAAAGAAATCCATGAGTGCCACCCTGTTCCCGGCGCGGCCCGCGCCCCAAGCGCCCAAGGGCTCGCTGCCCTCCATGCTGGTATGGGCCATCATCATTGCCGTGCTGGCCGCGTCCTGGCAGGGGGCGGATATGCGTCCCCTGGACCTGTTCCGCGATTCCGGGAACATGTCGCAGTTCCTCCAGGATTTCTTTCCGCCGAATTTCCGCGACTGGCGCATGTATCTGGAAGAGATGCTCGTCACGGTTCAGATCGCCATCTGGGGCACATTCCTGGCCATCGTGCTGGCGGTGCCGATGAGCCTGCTGTGCTCTTCCAATATCGTGCCGGCCTGGGTGCACCAGCCGGTGCGCCGGCTGATGGATGCCTGCCGCGCCATCAATGAAATGGTCTTCGCCATGCTGTTCATCGTGGCGGTGGGCCTGGGCCCGTTCGCCGGTGTGCTGGCCCTGTGGGTGCACACGCTGGGCGTGCTGGCCAAGCTGTTTTCCGAGGCGGTCGAAGCCATCGACCCGCGTCCCGTGGAAGGCGTGCGCGCGACCGGCGCGGGCGCCATCGAGGAAATCGTCTTCGGCGTCATTCCGCAAGTGCTGCCGCTGTGGATTTCCTATTCGCTGTATCGCTTCGAATCCAACGTGCGGTCGGCGTCGGTGGTGGGCATCGTGGGCGCCGGCGGCATCGGCATGGTTCTGTGGGAAATAGTCCGCAGCTTCCAGTACGGCCAAACCTGCGCGGTGATGATCATCATCGTGCTGTTCGTGACGGCGATCGACCTGCTGTCGTCGCGCATTCGCAAAATCTTTATCTGATGGGGTCCATCATGTCCGAAGCATTGACCTTGTCACGCGTCGAAAGCCTGTTCGCCGGCTACGGCAGCGCCTACTACGGCCGCGAGGCCGTCACCCAGACCGAACATGCGCTGCAATGCGCGGCGCTGGCCGAACAGGCCGGCGAGACCACGGCGACGATCGTCGCCAGCCTGCTGCACGACGTCGGCCACCTGATGATGGCCGAGAGCGCGCTCGAGGACAAACGCCATCAGGACATCGGCGCGCGCGCGCTGCTGGGCCTGGTGGGCGAAAGCGTGGTGGCGCCGGTGCGCCTGCATGTGCCGGCCAAGCGCTATCTGTGCGCCGTGGACGCCGCTTATTGGTCAACGTTGTCGCAGGCTTCCAAGGACTCCCTGGTGCTGCAGGGCGGTCCCTTTACGCCGCAGGAAGTGCAGGCCTTCGAGCGCCTGCCTTATTTCGCCGAGGCCGTGCGCCTGCGCAAGTACGACGATCTGGCCAAGGTGCCGGGGGCGGCCACGCCTCCGCTGCGGCA
>DATJHN010000269.1:0-11490 GCA_035493915.1 Bordetella sp. | reverse complement strand
TTCTGCGCCGACGCCGAAGCAACCATGGCCTGCGCGCACAGCGCGATGCCGGCCTGGACGATCAATCTGCGATTCATCGGGCCTCCTCTTTTGTCGGAGTCCGCGCCCCACCGCACTCACCCCCGACAGGCGCACGATGGATCCCACGGGGAATCAGCGCGTTGCTGGCGCTCAGCCCTGGGTGGGCGTCGCCGGCCCGCCCTGCCCCGCCTCCAGCGCGTTGAGGCGCGCTTCCAATTGGCTGACCTGGGTGGACAGCTGGTCGGCGCGGGCGACGGTGCGCGCCAGCAGTTCGGCCTGTACGTCGAACTCCTCGCGGGTGACCAGATCCAGGCGCGAAAATCCCTGCGCCATCATGGCGCGGACGTTGCGCTCCAGATCCGCGGCGGGGCTGCGCGCGATCAGGTCCGAAATGTTCTTCTGCAGATCTTCCATCCATTGCGTGGCGTTCATGGCTTCCTCACACCGTATTTCGACATACCCGCCAGTGTAGAGCGTCGCATCGGATGGCGCGACCAGCGGGCCATGCGACAACATCGATAAAAAGGGGACCGACCAACGATGTCCGCCCCCTTGCTTCCCAACCACACACTCGTCAGCGTCCACGTGTCCTTCAGAACCCACATGCCGGTCCGCGACCCATGTCGGTCAGCAGGCTGTGCCCGCCGGCGCGCGCGGATTCAGCACCGGCGCCGGCGACATGCGCCGCTCAGCAACCGATCTGGGACGCCGACTGCGAGAACATATCGTTCGACTGTTTGCATTGCGCCGCCAACTGGCTCTGGTCCGCAACCGCGCTCCACTGAGCACGCGCTGCATCCAGTTGCTGCTTGATCGCCGCCATGGCGGGGTTGTCCTGTCCGAGCTTGTTGACGCAGGCATTGACCTTCTGCACATAGGTCTCGCATTCCGCCGGAATGCTCGCGGTCGATCCGCTGGACGACGCGGGCGCGGCCGCATCCTGCTTCTTGTCGCAACCGGCCAGCGCGATCGCGCAGGCCATGACGGCCATCAAGGCCAGGGGTTTGCGTTGGGTATGCATGGTTCCTCTTTCCCGTAGTTTGAAGGGCTAACGCGGCAGCCAGGCTGCTCTGCCATGGCAGAGCAAGCTGATTCTTCCGGCAGCTGGGAAAGGCAACAAGATAATAGGTGTAAACCCTCGTTTCATCCAAAAAGCCTAAACCGATGACCCAGGCCAGTCCGTGCAGCGTGCGGCGCGGTCAACGGTATGGCCGCAAGGTGCATGAATCCGAGGTCGCAGAGTGTTACCACTGTGGATACCTCCCGGGGACGCCCGCCCTATTTCCGGGATCCTTCACGCAGCAATTTGCTACATACCTCCCCCAAACCACATATTTGGTTGCATTGCCCGCACCCGGAAATGCACCAGTTACGGGCACGCCTCCATACGGTGCGCACCGTCGCGGTGCCTGCGCATCCGTCTGTCGCGCCGCCGGCTGCCCGCAGGGTGGAAAACCCTTCCCGCGGTCGGCCAAAAAATTGGCATCGATATTGCTTTAAGGGCTAGGCCAACGTGCAACCAAGAGAGGAACCAGCCATGAAACTCATCATTGCCATCATCAAGCCCTTCAAGCTCGACGAGGTACGAGTGGCTTTGTCCGGTATCGGTGTCCAAGGACTGACGGTGACGGAAGTCAAGGGCTTCGGCCGGCAGAAAGGCCATACCGAACTTTATCGCGGCGCCGAATATGCCGTGGATTTCCTGCCCAAGCTGCGCGTGGAAGCCGCGGTGCCCGACAACCTGGTCGAACAAGCCATCGAAACCATCGAACAAGCGGCGCGCACCGGAAAAATTGGCGACGGCAAGATTTTTGTCGCCGGGCTCGAACAGGTCATACGCATCCGTACCGGCGAAGCCGGCGAAGCCGCACTGTAAATACATATAAAGACGCTACTGGAGCCATAACAAATGGATAAAGCAGATATCTCGTGGATGCTGGTCTCGACACTGCTGGTGTTGATGATGGCAGTGCCCGGCCTCGCGCTGTTCTACGGCGGACTCGTGCGAAGCAAAAATGTGTTGTCGGTCCTGATGCAAGTCATGGGCGCTTTCGTCGTCGGGCTGGTGCTGTGGTTCATCTACGGTTATTCGCTGGCCTTCACCGAAGGCAACTCGTTCTTCGGCGGCTTCTCCCGTGTATTTTTCTCGGGCATGTTCACGCCAGCCGACGGCAAGTACGCCATGACCGGATCGCTGACCGAGATTCTGTTCGCGTCCTTCCAGGCGACGTTCGCCGGCATCACCTGCGCGCTGATCGTGGGCAGCTTCGCCGAGCGCGCGCGTTTTTCGGCGGTGCTCCTCTTCACCGTCATCTGGTTTACGTTTGCCTATGTGCCCATCGCGCACATGGTGTGGTTTGCCTCGCAGACCGCGCCCGGCCTGATGAACGCCAAGGGTGCGCTGGACTTCGCCGGCGGCACGGTGGTGCACATCAACGCGGGTATCGCCGGCCTGGTCGGTGCCTACGTGATCGGCAAGCGCGTCGGCTATGGCCGCGAAGCCATGCAGCCGCACAACTTGCCCATGGTCATGATCGGTGCCTCGCTGCTGTGGACCGGCTGGTTCGGCTTTAACGCCGGCTCCGCGCTGATGTCCAACGAGCAGGCCACGCTGGCTTTCTTCAACACCCTGATCGCCACGGCAGCCGCCGTGCTGTCTTGGTTGTTCACGGAATGGGCGCTGAAGGGCAAGCCGTCCATGCTGGGCGCGGCCTCCGGCGCGGTTGCCGGACTGGTGGCGATCACCCCGGCCGCGGGCCTGGTCGGGACTGTCGGCGCATTCATCATCGGTATCGCGGGCGGCATCATCTGCGTATGGGGCGTGAATGGACTGAAGCGGATCCTGAAGGCCGATGACGCCCTGGACGTGTTCGGCGTACATGGCGTGGGCGGTATCACCGGTGCCCTGTTGACCGGCGTGTTCAATGCCCAAGTGCTTGGCGGCCCCGGCCTGAAGACCGCCGCCGAAATCGGCGGCCAGGTGTGGGTGCAGTTCGAAGCCGTCATCCTGACGCTGGTGTGGTCCGGTGTCGTTGCCTGGATCGCCTACAAGATCGCCGACATGGTATGCGGCCTGCGCGTACCGGAAGATGTCGAACGTGAAGGGCTGGACACCACCTGCCACGGCGAATCCGCGTACCACAGCTGATTCCCGACGGCGGTATCTCCGCAACGAAAAAAGGCGCTCCACCGGAGCGCCTTTTTTTGTCTACCCCACTCTTATCCATCCTGTCCGTCCTCAACGCCGTTCAACTGGTGATACTCCAGCCAGATTCCGTTCAAAATGCCGAAACACACCGCCAGGCCCAATCCCAGCACCCACGCGAAATACCACATGACGCACTCCTGTTTCAGTAAAGGTCCGGATTGGTGGAAAGGGCTTTGGTCGTGGACCGGCCCCACATCACTTTGAAGGCCCATGCCGTATACAGCAGCACGATCGGAAGAAACACGGCGGTCACCAGCAGCATGACGAAGAGCGTCTGGTGGCTGGAAGACGCGTTCCATACGGTCAGGCTGGACCGGGGATCCACGCTGCTGGGAAGGATGAACGGAAACATGGACAGGCCCACGGTGGCGATGATGCCTAGCGCCGATAGCGACGAGCCCGTGAAGGCCGGCCATTCGCGGCCTGTACGTATGCCGAACAACGCCAGCAGAGCGCCGGCGAAACCCAGTACGGGCGCCACGATCATCCAGGGATAGGAATGGAAATTCGTCAGCCAGGCGCCAGGCGCGGCAACGACGCCTGTCCGCAGAGGATTGGATGGCCCCGCCGGATCGGCCAGTCCATCCAGCCGATAACCCAGGGCGCCATGGGCGGCGAAGACATAGCCCCCGGCGAACAGCACGATGGCCAGCAGCGCCGCGACCGCCCCGATGCGGCGGGCGCGGTCGCGCACCGCGCCATGCTCGGCCTTCATCGTCAGCCACGCCGCGCCATGCGTAACAAGCATGGCCACGGAAAGCACGCCGCACAATAGCGTAAAAGGACTGAACAGCCCCAGGAAAGTGCCTTCGTAGGTAGCGCGCAAATCCCCGTCCAGGCGGAAAGGTACGCCCAGCAGCACGTTGCCCACGGCGACGCCGAACACGAGCGCCGGGACGAAGCCGCCGACGAACAGCGCCCAATCCCATCCATTGCGCCAGCCGGGCGACGACCGCTTGGAACGGTACTTGAAGCCGACCGGCCGCAGGATCAACGCGGCCAGCACCAGGAACATGGCCATATAGAAGCCGGAAAAGCTGACAGCGTAGACGAATGGCCAGGCGGCGAAAATCGCGCCGCCTCCCAGGATGAACCAAACCTGGTTGCCTTCCCACGTGGGCGCGATGGCATTGATCGCCATGCGCCTTTCAGGGTCGTCGCGCGCGACGAAGGGCAATAGTGCGGCAACGCCCAGGTCGAATCCGTCGGTCAGTGCAAAGCCGATCAGCAGCACTCCCATCAGCGCCCACCAGATGACGCGTAGCGTCGGATAATCGAGGGGGATTTCCATGTCGGGTTCCTTAATCGGCGGCGGCCAGTCCACCTGCCGTGCCCGGCGCTTGCGGCGTTGGCTCCTGGTGGTCATATGGCCCGCGTTTGACAGTACGGACGATCAGGCTGACTTCCACGACGGCGAGTGCGCCGTACAACAGTGTGAAGCCGGCGATCGTGGTCCACAATTGGGCAACGGTCAGGCTGGAAACGCCCAGGAAGGTCGGCAACACGCCGTCCACGGCCCAGGGCTGGCGGCCAAGCTCGGCCAGCACCCAGCCCGCTTCGGCCGCGATCCAGGGCAACGGCATGATCAGCACGGCGGTGCGCAGCAGCCAGCGTGCATCGAAACGCCGACGCGCAACCATCAAGCAGGCCAGGGCGAATACCACGATCTGCAGGAAGCCGATCAACGCCATGACGCGGAACACCCAGAACATGACGGGAACGTTGGGTACGGTGTCCCAGGCCGCTTTTTCGATCGTGGCCGGATCGGCCTTGCGCGGATCGTCGACATAACGCTTGAGCAGCAAGCCATAGCCCAGGTCGCGACGATGCTGCTCGAACCGCGCGCGCGCGGCAGTATCGTCGGAACGCTGCTTCAGGCGTTCAAGGGCATCGTAGGCCTGCACGCCGCTTTCAATGCGCGACTGCGACACCGCGACAAGTTCGAAGATGCCCGCCACTGGTCGATCGATGGAGCGCGTGGCGATCAGGCCCAGCAGGTAGGGAATCTTGACCTCGGCGTGGGTCTTGCGATCCGCCAGGCTGGGAATGCCGAACGCGGTAAAGGCTGCGGGCGCGGGTTCGGTTTCCCACATGGCTTCCAGCGCGGCCAGCTTCATTTTCTGGTTATCGGTGAGCGCATAGCCGCTCTCATCGCCCAACACCACCACCGATAGCGCCGAGGCAAGGCCGAAGGATGCCGCCACGGCGAAGGACCGCTGGGCAACGCCCCGCCATTTTCCACGCAGCAGCATCCACGCGGATATGCCCAGCACGAACACCGATGCAGTCGCGTAGCCGGCGCTGACGGTATGCACGAACTTGGCCTGTGCGACCGGGTTGAACAGCACTTCGCTGAAGCTGCTGACCTCCATGCGCATTGTGTCCGGGTTGAAGACGGCACCCACCGGATTCTGCATCCAGCCGTTGGCGATGAGAATCCACAGGGCCGACAGATTGGATCCCAGGGCCACCATGAAGGTCACGAATAGATGGCCGCGCCTGCTCAGGCGCTCCCAGCCGAAGAACATCAAGCCAACGAAGGTGGCTTCCAGGAAAAAAGCCATCAATCCCTCGATCGCCAGCGGCGCGCCGAAGATATCGCCCACGTAATGGGAGTAATAGGACCAGTTGGTGCCGAACTCGAACTCCATGGTCAGTCCGGTCGCAACCCCCAGCACGAAGTTGATGCCAAAGATGGTGGCCCAAAAGCGGGTGACCGTACGCCAGATGGGTTTGCCGGTCATCACATAGATGCTTTCCATGATGACCAGGATGAACGACAGGCCCAGCGTCAGGGGCACGAACAGAAAGTGATACATCGCCGTCAAGGCGAATTGCAAGCGGGACAGTTCGATTACGTCCATGAGAGAGGCCTTGAACACGTAACGGAGCCATCGTAGGCCCGGGTTTCGGCCCGTCCCGTGACATAGCTCAAACGATCCGCGAAAAAACGCAGGCAAACTAGCCAGCGCCTTGTCTCCAAATGCTCCGATGTCCGCAAAAGCCAGACATGCCCTCTCCTGCCCGGGGGCCGCCGACAGTGGTGCCACCCCAGCGCGAACGCTGCGCGCGCTCGCGCGCGCCGAAGCAGGCACGAGCCGCCGGCTGGCCCTGCTGACGATCCTGTACACCGCCTGTGTCGCGGCGTGGGCACTCGCGTTGACGCAGGTTCTCACCCAGGCGGCCGCCGCCGGCGCGCTGCTGGGAGTGGCGTGCGCCGCCGGCGGACGGGCCTGGCTGTCGCGAGCGATCTCGCGCACCGCGGCATGGCAGGCATTCCGTATCAAGTCGCGGCTGCGGCGCCAAGCCGCCACCGCCGCCCTGGCGGATGAGCTGCCCGGCATGACGACCGGTGCGGCCATCGCCGCCGTCGTCGACGAAATCGAGGCCCTGGATGGGTACTTCAGCCGCTACCGTCCCGCCGAACTGGACGCGCGCATCGGTCCTTTGCTGATCGCCGCCGCGGTGGTCCCGGCCAGCCCGGTAGCAGCCGCCATCCTGCTGGCGACGCTGATCCCATTCGCGGCGCTCATGGCGCTCGCGGGCGGCGCGGCCGGCATGGAAGCAACGCGGCAGTTCGAAGCCCTGGCGCGGCTGTCCGGCCATTTCGTCGACCGGGTACGCGCCCTCCCCATCATCCTGGCCTTCCAGGCCGAGCAGGCGGAAACCGCGCGCATCGCCACGGCCGCGCGGGAAGTCAGCCACCGCACGCTGAACGTGCTGCGCATCGCGTTTATTTCCTCGGCGGTGCTGGAATTCTTTTCCGCCATCTCGGTGGCCATCGTCGCCGTGTACTGCGGCTTCTCGTTATTGGGCCTGCTGCCCTTCAAACCGCTTGAAACGCTGGGCTTCCCAGCCGCGTTCTATGCGCTGGCCCTGGCACCGGAGTTTTATGCGCCGCTGCGCCGGCTGGCGGCGGCCTACCACGAGAAGCAGCTCGGCGAAGCCGCGGCCACCCGCCTGATGCCGCTCTGGCGGGCCATGCCCGCCGACGATGCCCGGGCAATGGACGCCGGGTCCCGCGCCGACGCCGGCCTTCAGGTACCGCACGACGATCTCCAGGCTCCGGCCGTGCACTGCCGCGGCGCTGTCGTCGGCGCCGGCGATCTCGCCATCGGCCCGATCGACCTCGACGCGCCGGCCGGCGCGCTCACCGTCGTCATGGGTCCCACCGGGGCCGGCAAGTCGACACTCCTCGGCGCCCTGATGGGACAAGCTCCTCTCAAATCCGGCGCCATCACCATCGGCGACCTGCACGCGGGCGCCCGGGCCGGCGGCATAAAGCGAATTTCCTGGGCGGGTCAGGCACCCGTCTTCCTGCCCGGCACCATACTGGAAAACCTGATGGCCGCCGCGCCGGGCATTACGCGCGAAGCCGCGTTCGCCATGGCCATGCGAGTCGGCCTGGCGCCCGCGCTGCGGCGACGCACGAACGGCGGCGACACGGTGCTGGATGAACGGGGATCCGGACTATCCGGTGGCGAACGGCGCCGCCTGGCGCTCGCGCGGGCGCTCCTGAAGCCGGCGCCGCTGTTGTTGCTGGACGAACCCACGGCGGACCTGGACTGCGCATCCGAGCAGCAGATCGTGCAGCTTATCCGCGAGAGCGCGCATGGCCGCACAGTGATCGTGGCAACACATTCCGAGGCGCTGGCGGCCGCGGCAGCGCACACGGTGAGACTCGCATGAGCCTATCCACTCATTTCCTTCCCGACATGCCGGCGCGCCCCGCCATGCCCGCCGCGGAGGCGACACGCGTACGGCACAGCTCCCCCACCGAAGGCTTCGTGCGCGCGCAGGTACCCCTGCGGCGCCGTGACCTGGCGTTGGCGGCGGGATGCGGTGCGATCGCCGCCAGCGGGGCCACCCTGCTTTTGGGTCTTTCCGGCTGGTTCCTGGCGGGGGCGGCGCTGGCCGGCAGCGCGGGGCCCGCGGCCGCGCAGGCTTTCAACTATCTGCTGCCCAGCGCGGGCATGCGCGGCCTGGCCATAGTAAGGACGGCGGGGCGCTACGGCGAACGATTATTCGGGCATCGCGCCGCCTTCGCCGCGCTCGCCGAACTGCGTCCGGCTCTGTTCGCGGGCATCGCGGCCTCGCCGCCGCGGCGCGCGCTCGCGCTGACCAGCGGCGATGCATCAGCGCGGCTGGTACAGGACGTCGACGCCATCGAAGCCGCCTTCGTACGGCGCCCGGCGCCGTGGGGGGCAGCCAGCGCCATGGGTGCCGCGCTGGCTGTACTGGCGCTGGCATCACCCTGGGCGCCCGCCGTATTCGCCGTGGGGATGGGGGCGCAGCTGGCCATCGGCCGGCATCTGGCACGGAGGTGGTGCGGCCAGGCCGGCCGCGATGTGCTGCGCGCCGCTGGTGATTTGAAGAACATCGTTGGCGCGTATCTGCCGGCCACGGCGGAACTGCGCTGCTTCGACCTGGTGCCGCGCGCCGCGGACGCCATCATGGCGCGTGACGCCGAACTCGGCGCGACGCTCCTGCGCCGCCACCAGGCGGAAGCGGATATGGCGGCCATTCAGGTGGGCATCACTACCGCCACGCTGCTCGCAGTCGCGGCCCTGGCTGCTTCGGCAACGGTGCCACTGCTCGCGCTGGCCGTGCTGGCATCGCTGGCGGCAATGGATGGGGCGGCACCGCTGCTGCGCGCGGCGCAGCAGCAAGGGGCGCTGCAGGAAGCCATGGCGCGCTTGGACGCGACGATCGAGCCTGACACGGCCAGCCCGCGGTCCCTGCACGACGTAGCTGGCGCCGCGTCTCGATTCAGCGACACGGCGGCCATGGCGGGAATCGAAACCGGCGCCCGGACGGAATGGGGGATCGCCACATTGGAAATCGACGGCAGGATTTTCCTGCCGGGTGACCGCATCGGCGTGGTCGGCCCATCCGGCTCCGGGAAGACTGCCATACTCGAAACCCTCCTGGGCTTGCGCCCCGCGAGCCCTGGAAGGTTACGCGTGGGTGGGCGGCCCCTGGAAGACAATCCCATCGGCTGGGCCCGCGCCAGCTTCGCCTACGTTCCGCAGGATCCTCGCCCGCTTACCGGCACGGTGGCGGACAATCTGCGGCTGGGCGACCCGCGCGCGGACGATCGCACCTTGTGGCGGGCTCTGGCGGACGCGCGACTGGACGCGCGCATCCATGCCATGCCGGATGGACTGCACACCTGGATCGGGGCTGGCGGCATCGCGCTGTCCGGCGGCGAATGCCGGCGCCTATCGCTGGCACGCGCGCTGCTGCGCCCCGCGTGTTGGCTGATGCTGGACGAGCCCACCGAAGGCCTGGACGCCGCCATCGAACACGAGTTGCTCGACGCGCTGCGGGAACGGTTGCGGCATACCGGCCAGGGACTGCTACTCGTAAGTCATCGTCCCGCGCCGCTACGCCTGTGCCGCACGCTGATCGAGCTTCGCTGATCTTCGCTTTACGGCCTCACGGGAACGATTCATGCCGCGTCGACCGCCTCCAGCACTTTGCCGAAGAATGCATCCGCATACGCCGAATCCAACCAGCGCACCACCGCTACCATGCGACGTTCCGGCTCTACCCAGGTAAACGAACTGCCGGCGCCCACACCGAAGAAACTGGAAGCGGGCACGCTGGGAAACACCCGACGCTCATGGTTCAGCCAGATCAGAAAGCCGTAATACGGCGCGATGGCGCAGGGCGTGCGCATGGCCTGTATCCATTCCGCCGACAACACTTGTTTGCCGTTCGCCTTGCCGCCATCAACCAGCATGCGACCGATCAGCGCCTGGTCCACGCTGCTGAGCGACATGCCGCCGCCCCAGTGCGAACCACCCGGAACCGACTGCATACGCTTGCCGTCGATTTCGACCCACGCGTTGTCATAGCCCACCCACTGCCAGTTCTCGCTGGCGCCGACCGGCCTTGTGATCGCCTCGCGGAAGATCTCCGGCAACGGGCGGCGGAACAGATGCAGCAGCGCGAACGACAGCTGATTGATCCGCACGTCGTTGTATTCCCAGTACGTGCCGGGCTTGCGCAACGGCCGTGCGTCGCCCTTCTTGCCGCCGGGAGGATCGCCGAAGGTCACCGCGCGATAACGGTCCACCTGGTCCGGCACGCCGAAGCGTTCGCCTTCCCATTCGCTGGTCTGCTGCAACAGATGCCGCCAGGTGATCTCGGCATTCTGTCCAACGTCGAAACCGATGCCGGGTACGCGCGTATGCACGGTCTCGTCCAGGTCCGGCAATAGTCCGCGATCGTGCGCCACGCCCGCCAGCAGCGCCAGGTACATCTTGGCGACGCTGAAGGTAAGGTCGGCGCGCAGCGGTTCGCCCCAAGACGCCAATGTCTTGCCGTCGACGACCACCGTGCCGGATACCGGGCCGCGATCATGCACCGGGCCCAGCAGCCGGTTCCATGGCGCTGGATCGTTCTGGTGCACGCCCCATACGCCGTCGACCGAACGATCCCACGCGGATTCGTGTTCGTCGGCGAACTGGATGGCTTGCTGCATGAGCCCGTTATGCATGGCGATATCCGCGATTGGTTGGTAGACCGGGACAACCGTCGCCCCGTTCAGGGAAAACATGGATGGGGCGAAGCTGCGCTCTGGTATACAAAGACAGCCGGCACGCAGACGCCCATGGATGCCGCGGCAAACGATCGCCGCCACGGCGGCACCCACTCTATCCCATTGTTGAAAGACGGTGTTTTAGGGCATTCCCCATGCCTCGCGAACCTGCATCGGAAGCAGGTCATCCTCCGAGGCACGCAGCAACGAAATTGATACGCGCAGCACCGCAGCATCTTGTCGCAACCGTTCCAGGTCCAGATAGGAGCCAATATGGCCGATCGTCGCGTTGTTCCCCCTGTGTCGCCGCCAGCCACCTCCGTTGCATCGCTGGTCCGGCCTGTCGCCGCGATCGCCGCGGCCATCGCGCTGTGCACCGCGTCTCCCGCATGGGCGTCCAAAGAGGACGATACGTTGCGCATGGCCTATGACCAGGCGCCGGAAAGCGTCGATCCGTATTTCAACAATGTGCGTATCGGCGTGATCATCGCGGCCAATGTCTGGGACACGCTGCTGTACCGCGACCCTCTTACCAACGAGTACAAGGGGCAATTGGCCGAAAGCTGGAAACAGGTCGACGACAAGACGCTGGAATTCAAGCTGCGCAAGGACGTCAACTTCCATAACGGCGAGCACTTCGATGCCGACTCCGTGGTCTATACCTTGAACTTCGTGGCGGATCCGAAGAACAAGGCCACCACGCAGCAGAACGTCC
>DATJHN010000268.1:0-7681 GCA_035493915.1 Bordetella sp. | reverse complement strand
GATCGTGTCGCTGGAACACGCTTGGCGAACAGCGGCGCGCCCCGGCCCGGGCCGCGCCACCGCGGGATCACGCCGACGTGGTCCCGATCACCTTGGGCGCCAGCGCGGGATTGAGCGTATACGTTCCCGTCACCGACGCCTGGGCCAGGATCTTGCCCTGAATGGCGCTGAGAACCTGCTTGCCGTTGAAGGTACCTTCGACATCCAGCCTGGGGACTTTCAAGGCGTACAGAGTAAAGACGTAGCGATGCACCCGCATGTCGTTCCAGGGCGGGCAAGGGCCGTCGTAGCCGAAATAATCGCCGCTCATGTCGCGATCGGCGGCAAACCAGCCGGTGTAGTCGTTGATGCCCTGCCGGGCGTCATGAGGGGCCAGCGGACCGCCCTTGCCGCGTGGCGTGATGCCATTGGAAAAGGCGCCTTCCTCGATTTCGCGCATGTCCGCCGGCAGGTCTACCAGCAGCCAATGGAAGAATTCCACGCGTGGCAGATCGGCGGGTATGACACGGCCTTCCTGGTTGACGTCGTCCAGCTTGCCGGGTACGTCCTCTTCGCGGCAGACCAGCGCGAACGACTGGGTGCCTTCCGGCACGTCATCCCAGGAAAACTGCGGGTTGTAGTTGTCGGCCAGCGCGACATGCGACTGCGGGTCGATCCGCGCGAAAGCATAGCGCTCCGGGATGGACTCATTATCGGAAAAAGACAAGCTCGCTAGCTTCATGGCATGCCTCCTTTGAAAACACCAAAAGGATGGGTCGTGTATGGGGCTGGAAAATTCCCTACGATGCCAAGGTAACACGCGCGAACTTCCGTTTTCCTACTTGGATCACGTAGACGCCCCCGGACAATTGCAACGATTTGTCTTCCACCTTTTCGCCGTTTACGCGCACGCCGCCCTGCTCCACGTTACGCTGGGCTTCGGTGCCTGACGCCGCCAGCCCGGCTTCGCGCAGTACCTTCAGGATTCCCAGCGGAGCGCCGGACACGGTGACTTCGGGCATATCTTCAGGAATGGCGCCATCGCGGAAGCGCGCCTCGAATTCGGCCAGGGCGTCGCGGCCCGCTTGCGCGCCATGGAAACGCCCGACGATTTCCTGCGCCAGCTCCACCTTGGCATCGCGCGGATTGCGGCCGGCTTCGGTGGCCGCCTTCAGGGCGGCGATATCGTCCAGGGAGCGGAACGACAGCAGTTCGTAATAGCGCCACATCAAGGTGTCCGAGATCGACATCAGCTTGCCGAACATCGATCCGGGCGCTTCCGAGATAGCGATGTAGTTGCCCTTGGATTTGGACATCTTGTCGACGCCATCGGTGCCTTCCAGCAGCGGCATGGTCAGGATGCACTGGGGCTCCTGGCCGTATTCCTTCTGCAGCTCACGGCCGACCAGCAGGTTGAATTTCTGGTCCGTGCCGCCCAGTTCCAGATCGGATTTCAGGGCCACCGAGTCGTAGCCCTGCATCAGCGGATACAGGAATTCGTGGACGGAGATGGGAATGCCGCCCTTGAACCGCTTGGTGAAGTCCTCGCGTTCCATCATGCGCGCCACGGTATAGCGGGACGCCAGCTGGATCATGCCGCGCGCGCCGAGCGGATCCGACCATTCGGAGTTGTAGCGGACCTCTGTGCGGGCTGGGTCGAGCACCAGGCTGGCCTGTGCGTAATACGTTTTCGCGTTGGCTTCGATCTGTTCCCGCGTTAAAGGGGGACGGGTGCTGTTGCGGCCGCTGGGATCGCCGATCATCGACGTGAAATCGCCGATCAGAAAGATGACCGTATGGCCCAGGTCCTGGAGCTGGCGCATCTTGTTCAGCACCACCGTATGGCCCAGGTGAATGTCCGGAGCCGTGGGATCCAGGCCCAGCTTGATACGCAGGGGAATGCCGGTGGCGCGGCTGCGCGCCAGTTTGCGGATGAATTCCGACTCGACGAGCAGTTCGTCGCAGCCGCGCTTGGCGACGCGGAGGTCAGCCTGGACCTCGGCGGTAATGGGGGCTTCGGATGGGGACATATTCGGGGACGGCTTAATCCGCCCGGGCAGGTAAAGGGGAGGTAAAAATCACAAAACTTGTCGAAAATTCTAGCCGAATCGGCTAGGATACCGCCCTAATCATACGCAACTGTCATAGGGGGCACTGTGACCCCAGGGTTTTTCTGAAGATGACTACAGGGCCCAACGAAACCGGGACCAGCGGCCCACTAGCTTCCGCGCTCCCTACCCTGCCCACCTCCGCATCCATTTCCCGCCGTTCCAGAATCTTTCGCGCGGCTGCCGTCGCGACCGCGATAGGTCTGTTTGCCGCCGCCGCGGCGGTCGGCATGGTGCAGCACCCAGACGCCGCCGACCTTCCGCCCACCAGCACGATCGAAAAAGTCATGGCGCTGTCGCCGGACGATTACCAGGTCAGCGACGCGTCTTCCGCCCCCTTTATCAACGAAACGCGTATCCGCCGCGGCGATACGCTGGCGGCGGTACTGCAGCGCCTGCATCTGGACGACGACACGCTACAGGCGTTCCTGACCCACGATCCCAGCGCGCGCAGCATCTACAAGCTGTACCCGGGCCGTTCGGTCCAGGCTGCCACCGATAGCGACGGCAATCTGGTGTGGCTGCGCTATATCCATACTCCCGGCAACGATTCCGACGGCCAGGTGGTTACCCGCTTCCTTGAAATCAAACCCGACGGCAATAGCTATAGCGCCCAGGAAATGACCGAGGACACGGACCTCCAGGTGCGCGTGGCCATGGGCACGATCCAATCTTCGCTGTTCGCCGCCACCGACGACGCGGGCATTCCGGACTCCGTCACGCTGCAAATGGCGGACATCCTTAGCGCCAAGATCGACTTCCTGCGCAACCTGCGCCAGGGTGACCAGTTCCGCGTGGTGTACGAAACGCGCTCGCACGACGGGCGCTACGCCGGCGCGGGGCGCGTGCTGGCGCTGGAATTCCAGAACCAGGGCAAGCTGTACTCGGCGGTATGGTTCACTCCGCCCGGCAGCACGACCGGTTCCTACTACGGTATCGACGGTACCAGCCTGCGCGGCGCCTTCCTGCGCACGGCGCTCAAGTTCAGCCGCATCAGCTCCACCTTCGGCATGCGCATGCACCCGATCCACAAGACGTGGACGGGCCACAAGGGCGTGGACTACGCGGCCCCCACCGGCACGCCGATTCACAGCACGTCGGATGGTGAAGTCGAATTCGCGGGCGTGCAGAATGGCTACGGCAACGTCGTCATCATCAAGCACGACAAAAAGTTTTCCACGCTGTACGCTCACCAGAGCCGGATCGCCCCGGGCATCCGCAAGGGCGTTCGCGTGACGCAGGGCGAAGTCATCGGTTATGTCGGGCAGACCGGCTGGGCCACAGGCCCCCATCTGCACTATGAGTTCCGCGTCAACGACACTCCGGTGGACCCGCTGTCGGTGGACCTGCCTGTCGCGCAGACGCTGGACGGCAAGGACGCCGTGGCCTTCGCCAAGGAAACCGCCGTCTACAAGCAGCAGTTGAATATGCTGGCGCAGTTCCAGCAATCCATGCCCGGCGCGTCACTAGCCAGCGCGGCCGGTAACTGATACGCGTCACGCGAGGAAAGCCCCATGACGACACCGGCCGGTTTGTACATCGGACTGATGTCGGGCACCAGTACCGATGGCGTGGATGGCGTACTGACGCGCATCGCGCCGGGCGCGCGTCCCGTGGTGCTGGCGGAAGCCAGTCTGCCCTTGCCTGACGACCTGCGGCGGACGCTGCTGGCACTTAACGCATCAGGACCGGACGAACTTGAACGCGCGGCCTTGGCATCCCTGGCGCTGGCCGAATGCTATGCGGACGCAACCCGGCAACTGTTGACCCGGGCGGCTTTGGCACCGGGCGACATCACCGCTATTGGCGCCCATGGGCAAACCGTGCGGCATCGTCCCGATCTTGGCTACACCATCCAGCTGAACGCTCCCGCCCTGCTCGCGGAACGCACGGGCATCGCGGTGGTTGCGGACTTTCGCACGCGCGATGTCGCGGCAGGCGGACAAGGCGCCCCACTGGTGCCTGCCTTCCATGCGGCGATTTTCGCGGCCGACGTACCGCGCGCGGTGCTGAATCTGGGCGGCATCGCCAACGTTACGCTGCTGGCGCCAGGCAAGCCGGTAACGGGCTTCGACACCGGTCCCGCCAATATGCTGCTGGACGACTGGTGCCGGCGCCATACGGGCCAGGACTACGACGACGGCGGCGCCTACGCCGCGGCGGGCAAGGTGGATACCAACATCCTGGAGTATCTGCTGGCCAGCGAACCGTGGCTGGCCAAGCGTCCGCCCAAGTCCACCGGACGCGATCTTTTCAACACCGCGTGGCTCGATACCCGCCTGAATGCCTGGGACGGCTATTGCCGCCGCCTGACGCCGCAGGACATCCAGGCGACCTTGCAGCGCTTTACCGCGCGTACGGTAGCCCAGGCCATCGATCGGGAAGCGCCGGATACGCAAGAGGTCCTGGTATGCGGCGGCGGCGCGCGCAACGGCGGATTGATGGGGGACCTGGCCGCATGCCTGAACCGGCCTGTCGCGACCACCGACAGCCATGGCGTTCCCGCGCAATCGATGGAGGCCCTGGCATTCGCCTGGCTGGCCTACGCGCACATGAACCGTATTGCGGCGGGCCTGCCGGAAGTGACCGGTGCGAGCGGCCCACGGGTGCTGGGCGCGCTGTATCCCGCCTGAGCGATCGCCGCTGCATGCCTGCCAAGGCAGGCCTTGGCCACTGCTCAATGTCGCTGCCTGACTTCCAGGGTCACCGATAAAAAAGGCCGGGCGCTTGCCAGCACCCGGCCTTTTCCAATCACGATCGGTCGCGTCAGACCGAAAACGACGATCCGCAACCGCAGGTGGTCGTGGCGTTCGGATTACGGATGACGAACTGCGCGCCTTCCAGGTCTTCCTTGTAGTCGATTTCCGCGCCGACCAGATACTGGAAGCTCATGGGATCGACGAGCAGTTGCACGCCATCCTTATCCAGGATGGTGTCGTCTTCGTTGACGACTTCATCGAAGGTGAAGCCGTACTGGAAACCGGAACATCCACCACCCTGCACGAAGACGCGCAGCTTCAGTTCGGGATTGCCTTCGTCGATCAACAAATCCTTTACCTTGGCTGCCGCGGCACCGGTAAAAATTAGCGGCGTCGGCGGGGCCGACTGCAGATCGACGGTTTCGGTTACTGCGTTCATTTCCTGACTCCTGCCCGCTAGGGGCAACGCCCGCATGGGGCCAATTCGTAAAGGGCGACAGCTACAGCCCTGAGTTTGTCCTACTATAGCGCAGCGGTCGCGTGATTCAAAATGCCACGGCCGCCTGTTGCGAGGCTAATACGGCGCCATCCTGAACCACCTGGACAGAGACTTCTGTCGGGGTCAGATCAGCCGGCAGCGCCAGGATTCCCTCACTCGTTCGATACTGGTCCACCTCTAGCGGCACCAGCACCGGCGGACCTGGACCGGCGCCACTGGAATCGGACACTGCCGCGGAGGTTGCCGCCGACGTTACTGTTTTCGCGATAGCGTCCGATGCCGGCGCATTGCCGGCGCCCGACGATGCGGCCGTGGATCCGACCACCGGCCGGGCAACACCACTGTCCGGTGCCGGTATTGTCTGGACCGGTGCCAGGGGCACACGAACCTGGGCGCCATCCCGCGTACCCATTGCGACGAATTGCAGCCCTCCCGTGAAAGGCGCCAATCCCGGACGCGCACTGCGCATCAATAATACGCGGTATCGCAGGCCGGACGGGACGCGCGTGATTTCGACCGCGCGGATGGACACCGTGCCCGCAGGACCGGCGGGGAACAACTGATCATAGAAAGCCAGGCGATCGCGCAACTGCCCTGCCTGGGTCTGCAATTCCGCCAGATTGTCTTCCAGCGCGTGGCGTGCCGCGCGTTCAACCGCCAGATCAGCATCGGACGCGGCCAACTGGCCGCGCAAACCCTGCACTTGCGCCAGGCCCTGGCTTGCCTGGGCCTGAAGCATCGCAAGCCGCGCCGCGGCCGTCGCCCCATCCGCCCCCGAAAAAGGAAACAGCACAGCGACCGCCCCCACAACGCCCGCCAGGGCAAGGACGGCCAGCACTCCGACAATTACACCCGCCCGGAAACCGGGGCCGGATCTTAAACGCTGTGCTGGCGCGGGATGCACATCCGGTTCGTCGCTGTTCATGCGGTGCCTGTACGTACGGCCGTGCAACGACCCGCGCCGCCACCATCAAGGCAGCACGGCGACCTGGCCCAGCCCGGTTTCTTCCGGCAGACCGAACATGACGTTCATGTTCTGGACCGCCTGGCCCGCGGCGCCCTTGACCAGATTGTCCTGCACAACCAGCACCACGAGCAGGTCGCCGCCTTCCGGCCGGTGCAGCGCGATGCGTAAATCGTTGGAGGCACGCACGGAACGCGTTTCCGGCAGGCTGCCGGCGGGCATGACGTCCACGAAAGTCTCGTCCGCGTAGCGCTTTTCATACAGCGCCTGGAAATCGGTACCGCGCGCCTCGGGCAGGATGCGCGCATAAATGGTCGAGTACATGCCGCGGATCATGGGCACGAGATGCGGCACGAAAGTCAGGCCTACCTTGCCGCCCGCCAGGCGTTCCAGCTGCTCCGAGATTTCCGGATGATGGCGATGACCCGCTACGCCGTAGGCCTTGAAGTTATCGCTGGCCTCGGAGAACAGCAGGCCGATTTCGGCCTTGCGGCCGGCGCCGGATACGCCGGACTTGCAGTCGGCGATCAGCGTCTGCGTATCGATCAGCCGCGCGCCGTTTTCCAATAGCGGCGCCAGGCCCAGCGTCACAGTCGTGGGATAGCAACCCGGATTGCCGACGACCCGCGCCTTGGCGACACGCTGACGATAGAGTTCGGGGATGCCGTAGACGGCTTCTTCCAGGATGCCCGGGCAGGAATGCGGCATTTTGTACCACTTCTCGAATACCGCGGTGTCCTGCAGGCGGAAGTCCGCCGCCAGATCGATGATGCGGGTGCCGGCCTGGAGAAGTGCCTGGGCTTGCGCCATCGCCACGCCGTGCGGCGTGGCGAAGAAGACGACGTCACAGTCGGCCAAAGGCGCTTTTTCGGGTGTGGAGAACGCCAGCTTCACGCGGCCGCGCAGGTTCGGAAACATGTCGGCCACCGGCATGCCGTCTTCCTTGCGGGACGTAATGGCAGTGAGTTCGGCATTGGGATGCTGGGACAACAGGCGCAGCAATTCGACGCCGGTATACCCGGTCCCGCCTACGATGCCGACCTTGACGCGTGCGCTGGATGCTTGTGCCATGATTTGCTGGTTCCGAAAGACTTGCTGATGCGAAAGACGATTTTCGATTGTATCGCCGCACCACGCGGCGGCATGGACCAATCCGATACGCTGGCAGGCCCGAATTTTACGGTGCCGGGGCACGCCGCCGTGTCGCGGGCGTCCCTGCCGGAGGGGTTGGCGGGGCTGGCGATGGCGCCCTGGCCCACCCATTTGCGGGCATAAACAAAAAGGCCGCTTTCGCGGCCTTTTTGCTGGACATTAGCGCTTGCTGAACTGCTTACGCCGACGTGCCTTGCGAAGACCGACCTTCTTACGTTCGACTTCACGCGCATCGCGCGTCACCAGGCCAGCCTGCGACAGCGCGGGCTTGAGCGTGGCG
>DATJHN010000267.1:0-20634 GCA_035493915.1 Bordetella sp. | reverse complement strand
CCACCTCCCCCCAAGTCCTCCCAAAATCCGACCTCACAGACGTCCCCCCCACAGTCACCGCCTTCGGCGGCACAAAATCATGAAGCACATCAAAAGTCAGATAAGGCGTCCCAGACCCAGCCCCATCTTCTGTCTTGACGTTAGGAGCAAACAACCGGAACCCCAGCCTCCCCCGCACCCCATTACTACTATTCCCCGAAACCCGAGAAACCCCATCATTAAAGCTATCCAGATTCAAGTACTGATAAACCAATTGCGCCTGCGGTTCGATAGCCAATTTAGGCATCAGCATGAACGGCTTGCCCACCTCCTGCGACAACGCAATCCCATACCCGTCCTGATTCCCCCCATTCCCATAAACATCGTCGTACTTGTTCCGGTAATGCGTAACCTGCCCCACCGAATCCCAATAACTGCCATCGTTCCAGTACTTCGTGTAATACCCCCCCAAACTCTGCGCCTGCGTAGTCGCGCTGCCCGCCTTATCCGATAACGTCGGATTCAGATCCCGCTTGCTGTCCTTGAAGTCCGCATCCGTCACCCCCAGCGTCGCCGTAACCCCCGCATGCGTACTGCCGCCCTCCTGCGACTGCGACAAAGTCCAATCCTTGCCGAACTGCATAAAGAACGTACTCTGGTTCACCGAAAAACGCCCCGAATCCGCGTCCAGCCCATCACCACCGATACGCCCCCAAACGCCATCCTTATTGCCCTTCTGATTCTGCTCCGTCGCATAAACATCACCCACGCGTTCATGCAGCCGGCCCAGCATCGAAAATCCATAATCCAGATTCAACGCCGGCATCATCGCGTAACCAGCCACCGCCGGCCGATAAGCAACGGGCCCCGACGAAGGCGGACCAGCCGGCGCCGACGGATCGGCCAGCGACGAACGCAGGAAGTAATCATCCGCCCCCGTACTGCCACCGCGATACAGCAGATATTGATAGGCCCCCGCCTGCACCGGCGTGGCTAATTGGAACGCGCCCGGAGCCGTAATGCCGCCGTTCGTGACGGCTACGACATTGATCCCATCGCCCGTGGTACGCGCCCCCTTGCCACCCGTATTGTTGATGCGCAGTCCAGTCGTCCCCGTCGCGCTGCCGCCATTGACCACCAGGCGATCCGACGGCGCGCCATCCCCAGCCACATAAGTATTCAACGCGATCGTCCCGTTGTTCCCGACATAACTGCTGGCCGTGATCGTCTTATAGCTGCCCGCTTGCGTCACATCCCCCGTCGGCGCCACGAACGCGATCGTCCCCGCGTTCGACAATGCCGCGGTTTCCGAATTCGCGGTCACGTTCCAGGTGCTGCTCGCGTCCACACTCACCGCCAGCGGATCGATCCGCCCCGTCAGCACCGTCCCATTGCGCAACGCCACCGAACCGCTACTGCTGGCATCGGCGATCAAATCGCCATTCAACGTCACACCCTGCGTATCCAGATTCACCACGCTGGCATTGGTCAGGTTCAGCAAAGTGCCCGTGGCCGCCGTAATGGTCGTCCCCGCGCGCACGCTGATATTGGCCTTGGCGCCGTTCACCTCGATCGCATTGCCCGATTGCGCCGCCAGCGACCCGCCGCTTACCGAGATAGTCGAAACGCCACCGGTGCCGCCGTTGTTCGTGACCGCGATCGCCGCGCCCGTGCCCTGCACGGTGCTATTGCTCAAGGTCGCCGTCGCACCGTTGTCCAGCATGATGCCGGGCGACCCGCCACCCGCGGCCGTGACCGTTGCATTCGACAGCTGCAGCGTGCCGGCGCTGCCGATGAAAATGGCGGCCGCGCCAGGACCCGCGGTGTCGATCCGCCCGCCCGTCACCAGCACATCGCCATTCGCGCCCGATGAACTGATGCCGGCGGACCCCGACCCACTGGTCGTGATAGTCGTATCGGTCAAGGCGATGATCCCGCCCGCGGCCTGGTTATCCAGCGCCATCCCCGATCCGCTGACCACGATGCTGCCTGCCGTGCCCACGACGCTGCCGCCCACCGCCGTCGGATCCAGCAGAATTCCATCGGCCGTTCCCTGTGCCTGTATCAAACCACTGCCGGAAAACGCCACCGACGCACCGGCCCCCGTCAGATGCACCGCCGCGTTGCCGTCGTCGGCGCGGATCACGCCGTTGTTGACCAGGCTGGCATTCGCCCCCTGCACCAACGCGCCGTCGCCATGCGCGACTTGTATCGTGGAATTGTTCTGCACCGAGCCCTGCGCGCCGACCACCACGCCGATGGACGACCGCCCCGTCAGCGTGACCGCATTGTTGTTGACCAGCGTGCCCTGGTTGCGGGCAACGAAACCGGTCACGCCATCGGTGGCGGACTGGATGACCGCGTTGTTGGTCAATGTCGTGTTCACTGAGTCGCCCCAGGCTGCCCCTGTCAGGTCGTGGCCCTGGCCGTCCACGATGCCGGCCGTGGCACCGGCGTTCGACAACAGAATGGTCGTGCCCGCATCGATGGTGCCGCTGGCACCCCCTTCGTTGACGATGGCCACCGCGCCGCCCAGCGTGCCCGCCGCGCCCGTCACCCGCCAGGTCGAATTGCCCGTCGACAGCGTCGTCCCCATGCCCGTCGCGACCACGCCGCGCGCGTCGGTGCCCGACACGGTCGTATCGAAAACTCCGCCAACCGACGCACCGCTGAACGCCGCGCCGTCGGCCACCCTGAACAGCGTGGAACGCTCGGTGCTGACCGCCATCGTGCTGGCCGACACATTGATCGCCGAACCCGCGCCGGCCGCGAAGAAGCCGATCTGATCCGTCCCGCCCAGGAATTGCGGCACCGAACCCGACGCCACATTGATCGTGCCACCGTTCTGCGCGAACACGCCGATCGCGCCGATGCCGCTCAGGTTGATCGCGCCGCTGACCGATGCCACACCCTGCGCGCCGTCCACCCACACGCCGAAATTGCGCGTGCCGCTGGCCGGGTCGGTATTGCCGTTGACATTGATGGTACCGGTCGATTCCGCATTCGCGGCGATGCCCGGATCGGCATTGACCATGACGCCGATGCCGTTGACGCCATTGATGTCTATCGTCCCCGCGTTGCGCACGATGGCACCGGTGCCCGCCGCGCCGTTGTCGTCCGCCAGCATGCCGATGTTGGCCATTGGCGTTCCGCCGGCCACGCCGTTGATGGTGATGGTGCCGTTGTTCTGCAGCAGCGAACTGATCGGCGCGGTGGAGTACATGGCGACGGCGTTCTGCGCCTGCGACCCGATAACGATACTGCCGTCATTGATGGCGGTATCGCCCGTGTCCATGATCCGCACGCCATAGGTCGGACCCGCGATCGCCACGTCCGCCACCGCATCGGTCGTGGCGTACTGCGCGGCGCGGCCGATATAGATCGTGCCGCCAGCGGTATTGTTGAAGGTGCTGCCACCGCTGACGTTCACGCCGACGACCGTGGCGGTATAGCCGGGATTGACGCCAACATTGACCATGCCATTGTTGGTGCCGGCCGCGCCGTTCGCCAGCCCGATGCCAGTGGTCGTGTAGCCGTTGAAGCTCATGCCGGATACGTTGACCACGCCGTTGTTCTGCACCGTGGTGCCGGTCCCCGTCGCCATGATCCCGGACCCGGTGTAGTAGAAAATATTGTCGGTGGCCGTATTCGCCTTGTCGCCGGCCAGGTAACCCGCCGACACCACGCCGTCGGCGGCGTTGATGAAGCTGGCGCCGCTTTCCACCTGCGCGACCTGCTGAATCACGTTGCCGGACAGGATGCCATGGTTGGTCACGGTGGCGCCGTTGGTGGCCTTGACCGCGCCGGATGCCCGCACCATGTCCAGCTGCCCGCCCGCCGCGATCGTCGCGCTGGCGCGCGCGCCGTCGGCGAGTATGGCGTAGCGGTCGCCATTGGGCACGCGCGTCAGGTCGCCGTCCGTCGTATTGGTCATATACGTCACCGGCGTGTCGACGGTATTGAAGGCTTGCTGGAACGCCGTGTCATATGCCAGCTGCGACGTCAGCGTGCCGTTCCTTAGCGCGTCGACCAGCACGTTGTTATAGGCCGCGAGTTCGGCCGCGTTGGTGACCGAGTAGTTGACGCCGTTGAAGTTCACCGTGCCGGCATAAGTCGTGACCGGCACCGTCACGGTCAGCAGGCCGTTCTGATCGGGCGTGGGCAATCCGGGATCGATGCCCATGTCGATTTGATTGCGCGAGTGCCAGACGACCTGGCTGTCGGCATTGCCGCTGCCGTCCGCCGAAGTCAGATAGGTCTGCTTGGACACCATCAGGATGGAATTGGACGACGGCGACCCGGTCGGCGTCGCGCCCAGGTTGACGTTCAGCGTGCCTCCGGTATTGGCCACTCGCCCCAGCGACGCGTTGTAGTACATGTCGCCGCTCACGTCCTCGAACTGGTTGACCTGCGTGGACAAATTCGACTGGTCGATAAAGGACGTGGAGTCGAAGGCCTTGAAAACGACGTTCGCACCCGTGGCCGGATTACGCGCACTGATGGCGACGTTCTGCGGACCGGCCACCAGCGCGCTGGAATTGAAAGTGCCGGTGATCGCGTTCACCGAACTGGCCGGTACCGTGGTGTTGCCGCTGTATCCCGTGCCGACCACCGATGTACCGCTCAGGGTCACGGTGCCGCCGTTATCGACCACCGCCTCGCCCACGCCGCCGTTGCTGCCCGGCGGGTTGTAGTCGGCGACCGTGCACTGTCCGCCTGCCGGTGCTGATTGGTCCGGTGTGCCGGTCTTGCAGCTGGACGCCGCGGCCAGTCCTGGCGCCAGCATGGCCGCCGCCAGCAATGACAGGACGGGAAATGTCGATAACGCGCGCCGCGCGCAACTGGAAGATGTCGACGCCGATTTGGCGTGTCCACGGGCAACTTCCGAGGTGACGATGTATTGCTGCCTGGCCGAGTTCCAGACTGTCTTATGGAACAGATTCATTTGTGGGCCTGCCATGTCAAGCGGTGGAGAACCTCCGCTTGGCGCAGTAGGCCCAGGCGGAGGCGCTGGCCCATGATTCGGCTGGATCGTCTCGTAACCAATTGACGATTCGACCTAAGGCGTACAGGTGTCGGGAAGGCGGCTGATCACGCGGCGCGCGCGGCGCGGTGTAGGGATGGATGAGGCGTGCGCGCGGCGCGCCTATGAACTGCGATGGAAAAGCCGGTTGTTTAAGCCGGCATTCAAGTCTTGCGGCCTAGGGTATAGGCAAGAGGGCATGCGTCCGCTCTAGCAAAAGCGGACGAGCAGGCTGGCGTGTTGCAATTGTTGCGGGTGTTGCGCGTGCTACGCCATCTGTTGCGCGCGTAGCACATGCTGACCGTAGTTCGCGTCGCGCCGGTCTTCCAGGATCATGCGCGCGCCTTTCTCCGCGATCATGATCGTCGGCGAATTGGTGTTGCCCGACGTGATCGTCGGCATGATGGATGCATCGATGACGCGCAGGCCATCGATGCCATGCACGCGCAATCTGGCGTCCACCACGGCCTGCTCATCCATGCCCATCTTGCACGTGCCCACCGGATGAAAAATGGTGGTGCCGACGTCGCCGGCCGCGCGCGCCAGGTCTTCGTCGGTCTGCAGGTGCGCACCGGGACGATATTCCCGAGGCTCGTATTCCGCCAGCGCGGGCTGGGCGACGATGCGCCGCGTCAGGTGCACGCTTTGCACCGCCACGCGGCGGTCCTGTTCGGTGGACAGGTAGTTGCAAAGGATTTCGGGATGATCCGCGGCATCCGGCGTGGCGATGCGCACATGGCCGCGGCTGGTGGGCCGCAGATTGCACACCGATGCGGTAAAGGCCGGGAAAGCGTGCAGCGGTTCACCGAATTTTTCCAGCGACAAAGGCTGCACGTGATATTCCACGTTGGCGCGTTCGTGTTCCTGGCCCGAGCGCGCGAATGCGCCCAACTGCGACGGCGCCATGGTCAGCGGCCCACGCTTCATGAACAGGTACTGCAGGCCCATCATGCCCTTGCCCCACAGCGTGCCGGCGACCGCATTCAAGGTCTTGGCACCGGTGACTTTGTAGATCATGCGCAATTGCAGATGATCCTGCAGATTGCCGCCCACGCCGGGCAGATCGTGCAGCACGGACACCCCGCGCGATTGCAGCCAGGCGCCAGGGCCGATGCCGGAAACCTGCAGCAATTGCGGCGACCCGATGGCACCCGCGCACAGGATGACTTCCGCGCGCGCCCGCGCCAGCTGCTCGCCGCCCGTATCGCCGCGAAAGTGCACGCCCACCGCGCGGCGGCCTTCGAAAGCCAGGCGCGTGACGCGCGCGCCGGTCACGACGCGCAGATTGGGCCGCTTGATTATCGGCTTCAGGAAAGCGCTGGCCGCGTTCCAGCGCACGCCGCGCCGCTGGTTCACGTCGAAGTAATCGCAGCCTTCGTTGTCGCCGTGGTTGAAATCGTCGATGGAAGGAATGCCGGCCTGCGCGGCGGCGCGGCGGAAGGCATCCAGCAGATCCCAGGACAGGCGCTGGCGTTCGACGCGCCACTCGCCACCGGTGCCGTGATAGGGGTCGGCGCCGCCGTGATAGTCCTCCGTCTGCTTGAACAGCGGCAGCACATCATCCCAGCCCCAGCCCGGATTGCCGGCGGCCGCCCAGCCGTCGTAGTCCTGCCGTTGGCCGCGCATGTAGATCATCCCGTTTATGGATGAGCTGCCGCCCAGCACGCGGCCGCGCGGATAGCCCAGGTCGCGGCCGTTCAGGCCGGGATCGGGCTGGGTGCGATAGCACCAGTCGGTGCGCGGATTGCCGATGCAGTACAGATAGCCGACGGGGATGTGGATCCAGTGCCAGTTGTCCGGGCCGCCCGCTTCCAGCAGCAGCACGCGCGTGGACGGATCGGCCGACAGGCGATTGGCCAGCAGGCAGCCGGCCGAGCCGGCACCCACGATGACGTAGTCGAATTCCAGGCGGTCGGGCATCCCGGCGACGGCGCCGGTGCTGGCTTGACCGCGCGCTTGATCGGCAGCCTGTCCGCCCGCGGGTACCGCCGATCCGGCACCCGCCGCACCGGCGGTCCGTGCCATCGCCTGCCCTGCCGTGGGTCCGCCCGTCGCCATCGTCCTGTCTCCCATGTATCCGCGTCCGCCTGCGTCCGCTTGTTTATGTGTCCGCTTATTCGAGCGGATGATGGGGTTTTAGATCAGTTGCCTCCCGGCGGCAAGGCCGCGTTCACGGGGGATGCACTCGCGGTCAGGGTCGCTGGCAAGGCGGACACACTCGCGGCCGAGGCGGGCAAGGCGGCGACGGCTTTGGCCAGCATCGCGCGCACCTCCGCGCCGGGCGCCGTCATGGGCGGACGCGGCGTGTCCTCGCATCCATGCAGCGCGGCCAGCACCGCCTTCACCGGCCCCGGATTCGGATGCGCGTACAGCAGGCGGATCATCGGCGCCAAGGCATGGCACAGCGCCCGCGCACGATCCCAGGCTCCCGCCTGCGTGGCCTCGAACATCGCCACATGCAGGTCGGGCCGCACATGGGCGGATGCAATGATGGCGCCCGCGCCGCCCAGGCTCAGCGTGGCCAGGGCGTGCAGGTCCTCGCCCGCCATGACGGCCAGCCTGCCGTCGGCGATCAGGGCGATGGTCTTGTCCAGCGAACCGCCGCAGTCCTTGATCGCCACGATGTTCGGATGCGCGGCCAGCGCCAGCAGCGTGGCGGTGTCCAGCGTGGCACCGGTGCGATAGGGAATGTCGTACAGCGCCAGCGGCACGCGCGACCCATCCGCCAGCGTTTCGAACCACAGGCGCAAGCCGTCTTGCGCGGGCCGCACGTAGGCGGGCGCGGAAACCAGTACACCCGCCAGCGGACGTTCGCCAAAATGCCGGATGCGCGCGCGGGCCTGCCCCAGGTGATTGCCGGACAGGCCCATCGCCACCGGCAGGCCGCCGGCTTCGGACAGGATGGTATCGAGCACCAGCAGCTGTTCGGCCTCGTCCAGGGCGGCGGCCTCGCCGGTGCTGCCGCAGGCCACCAGGCCGTGTATGCCCGCTTCCCGGTAATGGCGCACCAGGCGGCGCAGCGCGGCCAGGTCTACTTCGCCATGGCGAAAGGGCGTGACAAGCGGGATCCAGATACCGCGGAACGCCGGCGCGCGTCTGGCTGCGTGCAACGGCAAGGGTTCGGTGATCGAGGCAGGCGTATCCATATTGACTCCAGTGCGGGACCGATGAAGGTCCGCCGGAAGCGCGTCGGATACGTAAGAAGGAGAGTACGAAGAAAGAGACCCCGCCCTGCCGCTGTTCCGTCGCTCTTCTGACGGAACAGCTGCTCCGGTCAGATGAGCGGCTGTTTTTTGGCTTTGACGACGCGCGCGCACGCGTCCGCCGTGCCGGTGGCATGGGCGCGGACGTCGATGGAAAGAAAAGCGCGGGAAGTCATGGACGTGATGATACCCGCAAGAAAACGCGATGTCCTCGGGCCGATCGGCAACGCACCGGAACAGGCTCGGGGCAATTCAATCCCTTAGGCTGGCCAGGAAAACCTCGCACAGCGCTTCCATGCCGACGCGATCATCCTCGTCGAAGCGTCCGGGCAAGGGACTGTCGACATCCCACACGCCGATTAACTGGCCATCGCGCACCAGCGGCACCACGATTTCGGAACGCGAGGCGGCATCGCAGGCAATGTGGCCGGGAAAGGCATGCACATCGGGCACGACCTGCGTGCGCCGCTGGCTGGCGGCCGCGCCGCAGACGCCGCGATCCAGCGCGATGCGCACGCAGGCGGGCTTGCCCTGGAAAGGTCCCACCACCAGTTCGGTGCCGTCATACAGATAGAAGCCGGCCCAGTTCAGGTCGGGCAGGGATTGGTACACCAGCGCGGAGAAGTTCGCGGCATTGGCGATGCGGTCGTGCTCACCGGCCAGCAGGCCGCGCGCCTGTTCGACGAGTTCGGCGTAGACGCCGGCCTTGGTGGCGGCGGTGGAGGGCACGGCGGAAAACATGGCGTAAAGCTCCGGACAGGGGGCACGCGGCAGGGGCGGGATCGAGGGCGGCCGGAAACGTAGAAAAACGGGGACAATGCACAAGTGTCCGTTTTTTCAGGGCCGGCACCAAGCCGCGATCCTGGCGTCCGCGTAAAAGTGGGAGAATACCGCTTCGCCGTCCCTCGTTACCCGCGCGGTTCTCCCCGTCCCTGGCTTCCCCTGTTGGATCCTTCTCGCATACGCGGGTCCGGGCACGGCTTTCCCGCGGCCGCCGAGTGGCCGTTTCTACCCCCCGTTCTTTGACGCCTACCTTCCCATGGACAAGCCCTTCGAACCCGAATGCACCTTTTCTGAACGCGCCCTGCAGCTGACCAGCTCGGCCATCCGCGAGATTCTCAAAGTCACCGAGCGGCCGGACGTCATCTCTTTTGCCGGCGGCCTGCCTGCCCCCGGCGGGTTTCCCGTGGACGTAGTCCGCGCAGCGTTCGACAAGGTATTGGTTTCGAATGGCCGGGCTGCCCTGCAATACGGCCCCACCGAAGGCTACGCCCCGCTGCGCGCCTGGGTCGCCGACGACCTTAACCGCAACGGCGCCAACGTCACGCCCGAACAGATCCTGATCGTTTCCGGCTCGCAGCAGGCGCTGGACCTGCTGGGCAAGGTGCTGATCGACAAGGACAGCAAGGTCATGGTGGAAACGCCCAGCTATCTGGGCGCGCTGCAATCCTTCAGCCTGTACCAGCCGCGCTACGAATCCGTGGCGTCCGACGAAGGCGGCCTGATCCCGGAAGCCATCACCCCCGCCAGCGCCCAGGGCGCGCGCTTTCTGTACGCCCTGCCCAATTTCCAGAATCCCACCGGCCGCACCCTGAACCGCGCCCGCCGCGAAGCCCTGGTGCAACAGGCCGCGCGGCTGAACCTGCCGGTGGTGGAAGACGATCCCTACGGCGAACTGCGTTACGCCGGCGAACCGCAGCCCAGCCTGCTGGCGCTGGGCGGTGATGTCGGCGCGCACGTTATCCGCATGGGTTCGTTCTCGAAGGTACTGGCACCCGGCCTGCGCCTGGGCTATATCGTCGGGTCGCGCAAGCTGATCGACAAGATGGTGCAGGCCAAGCAGGCCACCGACCTGCACACGTCGACGCTGACGCAAATGGCGGTGTACGAAGTGGTCAAGGATGGCTTCCTGGCCCAGCACTTGCCCACGGTGCGCGAGCTGTATCGCAAGCAGTGCGGCTACATGCTGGAAGCGCTGCAGCGCGAATTCCCCAGCGCCGCGACCTGGACGCGGCCGGAAGGCGGCATGTTCATCTGGGTCACGCTGCCCGAAGGCATCGACACCAGCCTGCTGCTGCAGCAGGCCATCGAAGAGAAAGTCGCGTTCGTGCCGGGCCAGCCGTTCTACGCCAACACGCCATCGCCGCGCAATACGCTGCGGCTCAGCTTCGTTACCGTGCCCGAGGAAAAAATCCGCAGCGGCATGGCAATCCTGGGTCGCCTGATCAAGGCGCAACTGGGCTAAGGCCTGTCAATACTGGTAGAAGCCACGCATGTCCACGCAGCATTCCAGCGGCCCCATCGATCTGAACGACATCGAGTTCGACGACTGGGTGGCCCGCTGGCTGCCCCGGTCGTGGGGGCCGTATGCGCGGCTGTGCCGCCTGGATCGCCCGATCGGCACGTGGCTGACCCTGCTGCCGGCGCTAGCCGCGCTGGCCCAGGCCGCCGGCGGCTGGCCCGAACCCTGGCGCGTGGTGGTGTTCTCGCTGGGCGCGCTGCTGATGCGCGGCATCGGCTGCACCATCAACGACATCTTCGACCGCGATATCGATAAGCACGTCGAACGCACACGCTACCGGCCGCTGACCAGCGGCCAGCTGACGTTGCGCAAGGCGCTCTGGTTCCTGTTCGCGCAATTGGCGGTGTGCGCCTCGCTGCTGCTGGCGATCAATCCCATGAGCCGCTGGCTGGCGGTGGCCCTGCTGCCCATCGTGGTGATCTATCCCTTGTGCAAGCGGGTCACCTACTGGCCGCAGGCGGTGCTGGGCGTGTGTTTCAACTGGGGCATGCTGATGGCCTGGTCGGACACGCGCAACGAAGTCCCCCTGGGGGCTATCGCGGTCTACGTCGGCACCATTCTCTGGCAGATCGGCTACGACACCATCTACGCCTATATCGACGTGCGCGACGACCGCCGCCTGGGCCTGCATTCCACCGCGTTGCGCTTCGGTGCCGCGGGCAAGACGTGGATCGCAGGCTTTTATATCGCCACGCTGGCGCTCTGGGCCTGGGGCGGTTACGCCATCGGCCTGGGCTGGCCCTACGCGGTGGGGATGGTGCTGATCGGTCTGCACCTGGCCTGGCAGCTCAAGAAACTGGACCTGGACCGTCCCGAACTGGGACTGGGACTGTTCCGCGCCAATCTTTGGGTCGGCGTCATGCTGGTAGCTGCTTCGGTGTTCGGCGGACTGGCGAGTTAGCGGGGCCGCGTCACTGGATGCGCCGGATCGACGGTGGTGTCCATAGTCCGTCCACGGCATCCGCGCGTGGCTGGTACAGGCGCAGCATCAGCGTGAAGCGGCCGCTTTGCGGCGCCGGCAGCCAATTGCGCACCTGCTCGCCCGCCGGCTGCGCGTATTGCACGTACACGGTCGACGTGCCGTCCAGCGCCGGCGTCAAAGGGTGGCGGCTGCCAACCGCGTACAGGTTGATGGGGTTGTCGTACAGTTCCCGGTGATCGTTGTACAGCGTCATCGACCAGAAGGCGTCGGCGGGCGGCGCCTGGCCACGGTCGAAGCGGACCTCGTAGCGGAACGTGCCGTCCAGCGGGCGGCCGTCGGAGTCGGTATGCGCGCGCAAGAAGATTTCATCTTCCGGCAAGGCCATCGCGCCTTGCGCGCGCGCCGTCCTGGCGCGCAGCGCGTAGTCCGTGCCGTAGTTGCCCAGGCGCCGATCCGGCATGCGCCAGGCATCGCCCCCGCGCGGCCGCGGCTGGATAGGCGAACGCACGTCGGCCTGGCCGCGCAGCACGCCGGCTTCCACCGCGGCCCGGATGTCGGCCGGCAGGCGCGCCAGGTCAAAACGTTGATCGGGCGCCAGGCCCAGGCGCGCCATGCGCTGCAGGATGGGGCCATCGTCGGCATGCGGCGGATAGCGCGCGGCCAGTTCGGTGAACGCCGTGAAGAATTCCTGCGCCTTCATGTCGGCGACCTGTTCGATGGGCGCGCGGCGCGACAGCGCGACATCGAAATTCCCGTCCGGCGGCACGGTCTTCTTGCCCCAGCGCGACAGCGGCGTGGCTTCCATGGCCATCTGGAAACCCTGGGCGGCGCCCAGGTCGGCGGTACCGCGATACGCGATGCGGACCCGCAGCAGTCCCGCGCTGGTCGGGGCGCGAATCAATTCCGCCGGCTTGGGCAGCTTGCCGTGCCAATCGGGCGCGGCGATGGCGTACACGTGCAGGCCATCCTGCGCCGTGCGGCTGCCCGGGGCGGAAAACACATCGGTCCACATGTCGGCCAGCGTCATCGAGTAGTAGCGGCCGCGCGCATCCGGAATTTCGATCAGCAGCGGTTCCTTGGACACGTCGAACCACAGCTGCGACCACAGCGTGTCGACATCGGGATAAGGCAGGCCGTGCAGCAATGGATCGGCGGCCCGGCTCATGTAGGTGAACCGATTCATCGGCGCGCCGCCGCCGAAGCCCACGTCCGGCGCCTGCACATTCGTCTGCACGCGGCGCGCGACGTCCATCAGGACCAGCGGGTAGGCATAGACATAGGCGCTGGCCGCGATGTCACGCGCCTGGCCGGCATCCAGCGGCGGAGCGGCCGTGGCAGGCGTGGTCCAGGCCAGTGCCAGGCACAGCGCGAACAAGGCTGAACCACGAAGACTGCGAAGCACAGGCATGCGGATTCGGCCTCACGGTTCCGCGCGGACATCCCGGGCGGCTCGGAAAAATTCTACTGAGCGAAAGTCGTAGCACCCATACCGGAAACGATGCATAAATGGATGACTCCCGGCGGAAGGAATCGAAGCATCCAGGCCAACAAAACCTTGGGCTAGCCCTCACAAACCATGCGTTGTGCGCCCGCATGCCCATCACTATGATGGCCTGCACCGCCCTTGCAGGAGCAAGCATCATGGATCGCCAGACCGCCGCCCAGCATCGCCAGATGATCGATACGGTGCGCCAGCTCGCGCAAAGTGAATTCCGGCCGCGCGGCCTGCGCTATATGGACGGCACTTTCCCCTGGGAAAACATCCGGCAGCTGGCCGACCTGGGCGTGCTGGGCATGTCCGTGCCGGAGGAATACGGCGGCCTGGGACTGCCCATCTTCGATACCGCCCTGATCCTGGAAGAGATCGCCAAGGTTTGCTATGTGACCGCGATGGCGGTGCTGGGCGAGGCGGGCGTGCAGACGCGCGTGATCGCCAAGTACGCACCGCCCGCCATCCGCGAACGTATCCTGCCCAAGGTCTGCACGGGCGATTGCATTCTGGCGGTGTGCATGACCGAACCGCACGCCGGCACCGACGTTGCCAACTACCGCACCAATACCGTCATCAAGGGCGACCGCATCGTCGTCAACGGTACCAAGACCCTGATCAGCCGCGCGCGCGAAGCCGGCATGTTCGTCATCTTTACCCGCATCGACGGCATGCCGGGACGCGAGGGCATAGGCTGCGTGCTGCTGGACGGCGATACGCCGGGCCTGGAGGTCACCGGCACGTATCACACCCTGGGCGGCGAGAATCTGCACGAAGTGCAGTTCAACGATTGCGAGGCGCCGCTGGAAAACCTGGTGATCCGCAAGGACGGGTTCCGCGAACTGCTGACCGCCTTCAACACCCAGCGCTGCCTGAATCCCAGCATTTCGTTGGGATTGGCGGAGGGAGCGTTCGACGAGGCGCTCTCCTACGTCAAATCGCGGCATATCTTCGGGCGCGAGATCGGCAGTTTCCAGGGCATACGCTGGAAGCTCGCCGATATGTACCGCGATATCGAAGCCGCGCGCGGCCTGCTGTACCGCGCCTGCCAGTCGGCCGATCCCTTTCCCGATCCCTTCCTGGCGGCAGCGGCGAAGATCACCGCCAACGAGATGTCGCTGCGCGTGACCAGCGAGGCGGTGCAGGTGCACGGCGGCTACGGGTTCACCGATGAATACCTGGTCTCGCGCCTGTACCGCGGCGCGCGCTACGGTACGCTGGGCGGCGGCGCGACGGAAACGCTGAAGGATTTGATCGGCAGGAAGCTGATGGACCATGCCGGCGAGCCCGACGGCATCCTGGCTCTGACGGAGCTTTACGAGTAAGCCATGCTATTGCTGGAACATGATGGCAAACAGTTGCTGGCCGATCGCGGCATCGCGGTCGCGCCCGGCGTTCTGATCGATGACGCGGCCGGCTGCGCCACCGCTTCGCTGCCGCCGGGACCATGGGTGGTCAAGGCGCAGGTCCCGGTGGGTGGCCGCGGCAAGGCCGGCGGCATACGCATGGCCGACACCCTTGACGACGTCGCCGCGGAAGTAGCCGCGCTGGCGGACGCCCGCATCCGCGGACATGCGGTGCGCGGATGCCGTGTCGAACAGCGCATCGCGGGCGGGCGTGAAGCCTATCTGAGCCTGATGGTGGATCCGGCGGGCGCGGGAGTGCGCGTGCTGATGTCGGCATCGGGCGGCGTCGACATCGAAGCGCTCGCGCGCCAGCCGGGCGCGCTGCTTTCGGCGGTGGCCGAGCCCGAGCCGGCGGCGGTGGAACAGGCCGCGCTCAACCTGGCTGACCAGTTGGACGGCCCTTGCCGGGACGCGCTGCGCGATGCGGCCAGGCGACTGGCCGCCGCCTTCTTCGACATGGAAGCGCTGCTGCTGGAAATCAATCCGCTGTTCGTCCGCGCTGGCGGTCGGGGCGACGGTGAAGGCAATAGCGACATCGACGGCAACGGTAATAACAACAGCGGCAACGGCAACGGCAACGGCAATTGGGTCGTCGGTGATGCCAAGATCATCCTGGACGACAACGCGCTGGCGCGCCACGAGGAGCTGGCCGCCATGGTGCGCGCCCGCGCGCGGGCCTATCCCGAAACCGCCTTCAAACTGGCGGAGGACTTCGACTATGTGGAACTGGACCCCCATGGCGAAGTCGGCCTGGTCACCACGGGCGCGGGCCTGAGCATGATGCTGATCGACCAGATGTCGGAAGCCGGTTTGCGGGCCTTCAATTTCCTGGACATCCGTACCGGCCAGATGCGCGGCGATCCGCATCGCCTGCTGCGGGTTTTCGATGCCATGCGCCACGGCCGCGACATCAAGGTACTGCTGGTGAACATTTTCGCGGGCATTACACATCTGGGCGAGTTCGCGCGCCTGCTGACGCACGCCCTGACGCATACGCCGGCGTTGAAGGACCTGCCCGTCGTGGCCCGCCTGATCGGCAACGGACAAGACGAAGCACGCGCGATACTGGCGGGCGGCGGCATGACGATCTTCATGGAAGAAGACCTGGAAGCGGCGCTGGCGCGCGTCACGCAATTGGTGAAGGCAGCGAAGAACCCATGAACATGCATCCGCTGGTGGGACTGGACAGCGCCACGCCGGTGCTGGTGCAAGGCATTACCGGCCGCGCGGCGCGCGTGCATACGGGCATGATGCGCGCCTACGGCACGCGCATCGTGGCCGGGACCTCGGCGGGCAAGTCGACGCAGCAGACCGACGTTGACGGCGTGCCGGTCTACGCCGATTGCGCGGCTGCGGCGAAGGCCACGGGCGCCGTGGCATCCATCGCGATGGTGCCGCCGCTGGCCGTGAAGGACGCGGTGCGCGAAGCGCTGGATGCGGGAATCCGGCTGGTGGTCACCGTGGCCGAAGGCGTGCCGGTGCATGATGCCTTGCAGGTCAAGCGCATGGCCGACGCGGCCGGGGCGTGCTGGATCGGCGCATCGACGCCCGGCCTTTGCCTGCCGGGCCGCGTAAAACTGGGTTTCCTGCCGGACGTATCGTTGCGGCCCGGACGCCTGGGCGTGATGTCCAAGAGCGGCACCCTGTCGTATGAGATCTGCTACCGGCTGGCGCGCCGCGGCATCGGGCAGAGCGCATGGATAGGAGTAGGCGGCGACCTGGTCAAGGGCACGCGCTTTGCCGATCTGCTGCCGTTCTTCGCGCAACGCGACGATACGGATGCGGTGCTGGTGGTGGGTGAAATCGGCGGCACGGAAGAAGAAGAGCTCGCCCAGGCGATGCAGTGGACGGGATTCCGCAAGCCGGTCTACGCGTTGATGGCGGGAGCACAGGCACGCGAAGGCGTCACCATGGGTCATGCGGGCGCGCTGGTGCATGGCGATTCCGGGACCTTGGCCAGCAAGCAAGCGGCGTTGCGGGATGCGGGGGCGATCGTCCATTCCAGTATCGAAGCACTCGTCGCCGACATAGCTCGTTCGGTTTCGGCGGGGTGATTGTTTATCCGCATGCCAACGCTCTGGGCGTGAGGGGATTGGGCGAAATCGTGCTGGTCGACCCGGCAGGGACGCAACCTGCCGGGCGGCGCGCCATGCGAAAATCCTTCGCTATGCCACGCCGCATCCCTCCGCTGAACGCCCTGCGGGCATTCGAAACCGCCGCCCGGCATCGCAGCCTGAGCAAGGCGGCCAGCGAGCTTGCGGTATCGCAGGCCGCCGTCAGCCGGCATGTGAAATTCCTGGAGGAATACCTGGGCGTGCGCCTGTTCGACCGCCGCCCTTCCTCGCTACAGCTGACGGTGATCGGCAAGGCCTATTCGCAGCGCCTGACGCGCGCCTTCAACGAAATCGCCTCTGCCACCGACCAGACCGTCGGCGCCTCCGGCAAGCAGCGCCTTTCATTGCGCGCGTATTCGACCTTTATGCTGCGCTGGCTGCTGCCGCGCCTGCCGGACTTCCAGCTCAAGCATCCGCGCATCGAATTGAGCATCACCACCGCCATCGAAGCACCTGATTTTTCACGCGACGGCATCGACGTCGCCATCCGCTACGGCAAGGGAGCCTGGCCCGGCGTGTATGCGCAAAAGCTGTTCAGCGACGCGCTGCGGCCCTTCTGCACGCCGGGCTATGTGCAGCGCATGGGCGGCATCACGCTCGACAGCCTGCGCGACTGTACCCTGCTGCATCACTCGCGCCGCACCGACGACTGGCCCGGCTGGCTGCACGCCGCGGACGCGCCGGCCCTGGAGCTGGATACGGGCATGTTCTTCGACGACCTGCTGCTGGTGCATGAAGCGGCGCTGCGCGGGCTGGGTATCGGCATCACCCAGGAAAAGTACATCGAAACCGAACTTGCCAACGGCACGCTCGTCTGCCCCTTCGATACCGTGCTGCGCCGCGAAGTCGGGTACTACGCCGTTTGCCGGATCGGCGCGCAGGACCAGCCCGGCATCGACGTCTTTCTGCAGTGGCTGGCCGGCGTCGCCGAACAGCCGCCGCCAGCCTGATACCGCTGCGCACCATTTTTTCGCGGCAGCCGATAGAATGCGCCTTATTGGTGCACGCCGTGGGGGCAATGCGCCGTACGAATTTTCACCACCTACCGGACACGCCTATGTATCCGACCGTCGCTGGCGACGCGCAAGCGCCTCGCAAACCCATCACTTTGGGCACTCTGTCCGCCATGCACAAACGGGGCGAGAAAATCGCCATGGTGACCTGTTACGACGCCAGTTTCGCCGCCCTGATGGACGGCGTTGGCGTCGACATCCTGCTGATCGGCGATTCGCTGGGCAATGTGGTGCAAGGACAATCGTCGACCCTGCCGGTAACGCTGGAGCATATGGTGTATCACACCGAATGCGTCGTGCGCGGCAACAAAACCGCCTGGGTCCTGGCCGACCTGCCCTGGGGCAGCTATCACGAATCGCCCGCGCAGGCCTATGCCAGCGCGGCGCGCCTGATGGCCGCCGGCGCGCAGATGGTCAAGGTGGAAGGCATCGACGGGCGCACGCCGTGGATGTCCGACATCGTGGCCTTCCTGGCCGAACGTGGCGTGCCGGTATGTGCCCACATGGGCCTGACGCCGCAATTCGTGCATGCCCTGGGCGGGTATCGCGTGCAGGGCAAGGACGAAGCCGCGGCCGCGCATCTGAAGCAGCAGGCGCATGTCATGCGCGATGCCGGCGCCAGCATGCTGCTGTACGAGATGGTGCCCGCCGCGCTGGCCGCGGAAATCACCGCCGGCATGAATATCCCCACTATCGGCATCGGGGCGGGCCCGGGCTGTTCGGGACAGGTGCTGGTAATGCACGACATGCTGAACGTCTTCCCGGGCCGCAAGGCGCGCTTCGTGCGCAACTTCATGGATGGCGCGAGCAGCATCCAGGAAGCCATCCAGGCCTATGTGCGCGCGGTGAAAGACGGCAGCTTCCCGGCGCAGGAACATTCATATTGATTCATGCCGGCTTGGGTCACGGGGTGGCCTTTGACACAAGGCCTACCTCGTGCAGGAACCGCGCGACCCATTTCTTGATAGCGGATCCGGGCCCGCGCGGGAATCGTACGACCTGTGGCGGAGCCACGGCTCAAACGGTGTAGTTCAGCGCCAGGCGCCCACCGTCGATATACAGCGTTTCGCCGGTGATATAGCTGGATGCGTCGCTCAGCAGATAGGCCACGGCGTCGGCGACCTCGGCGGGTTCGCCCAGGCGGCGCATCGGCGTGCGGCTCATCAGACGCGCCCGTGTGGTTTCATCCGCCAGCACCGCCTTGCGCGCCAGCTCCGTGGCGATGGTGCCCGGCCCCACGGCATTGACGCGGATGCCGTGATCGACCAGCGACAGCGCCATGACACGGGTCAGCTGGGCCAGTCCGCCCTTGCTGACGTTGTACGAAGCGATGGTGGGGATCGCCATCACGGCGTTTACCGAACTCATGTGGACGATGGCGCCGCCGCCCTGCTCCACCATCACGCGCGCCACGGCCTGGCCGACCAGGAAGGCGCCCTTCAGATTGACGTTGAGCACCGCGTCCCATTCATCTTCCGTGATGTCCAGGAAGCCGCACGGGCGCACGATGCCGGCGTTGCTGACGAGTTGATCGATGCGCCCGTAGGCCTGGCGCGTGGCCGCCACGGCGGCATCCACCGATGCCTTGCTGGCGACGTTGCAATGGATATAGCTGACGCGCCCGCCGTCGCGCGTCAGTGCTTCGGCCAACGCCTGGCCAGGCTCGTCGGCAACGTCCCAGATGGCCACGGCGGCACCGGATTGGGCCAGGCGGCGCACGCAGGCTTCGCCGATGCCTTGCGAACCGCCGGTCACTACCGCGGCCTTGCCCTGGAAATCGAATACGGTATCGCTCATTGAATGTTCTCCTGTCGATGCGCGCCCTGCCACGTTCAGGCATGCCGGCGTCCACGCCAGCGTAGCGGGTTGCGAGCGGCGCCGCCATGCCGGATGGCGGCGCCGCCGCCGGCCCTATCGTTCGACGCTGCGGTTCCAGCGCGCGTTGAAGGCGGCGCGCGTGGCGTTGATGGCATCCCAGTCCAATACCTTGGCGGTTTCCATATAGGTCTGGAATTGCTTCAGCATATCCTGGTTGGCGGCATCGGCCTGCACGGTGCGGTTGGACGGAAAGTGCCCGCCGTATTGCAGGGCATGCGCCTGCGCCTGCGGCGTCAGCAGGTACAGCGCCAGCTTTTGCGCCAGGTCCGGTTCGCTGTTTTTGGCGATGACGCACTCGCCCACCATCAGGATCACCGAGCCTTCCTTGGGCTGCGCATACGCCACGGGAATATCGCGTTTCTGCAGGCGGGCGATGGCGGTGGGCGTGAGCGGGAAAATGGCCGCTTCGTCGGATTGGATCATTTCCGCCAGCTTGGCGGAATTGGGGATGTATTCGAGCACATTGGGACCGATGGTGCCGCTCCATTTGGCAAAGCCCGGATCGGTGTGCTGGTCGTCGCCGCCTTCGATGCGGTTGAACATCAGGAAGGCATGCAGGCCGAAGGTGCTGTTCGATGCCGACTGGAACACCACCTTGCCCTTGTATTTGGGATCGGCCAGATCGGCCCACGACGTCGGCGGCGCCCAGCCGTTCTTCTTGAACAGCCGCGTGTTGTAGCCCAGCCCCGTCATGCCCATGTCGATACCCGCCGCCATGCCGTCCTTCATGACCGCGGTGGGATATAGATCTTTCAGCACGGGGTCGTCGCGCAGTTTCTCGCACAGGCCCATGGATGCGGCGCGCGCCATCACGCCGTCGTCCAGGAACATGACGTGCATCTGCGGCGCGTCCTTGTACGCCTGGGCCTTGGCCAGGACTTCCGTCGACGTGCCGGGCACGACCACGATCTTGACGTTGTTGGCCTTTTCGAAATCCGGGAAGACATACTGCGTAAAGGCGCGCTCCATGTCGCCGCCGTTCATGCCTACGTACAAGGTTTTCTGCTGCGCCCAGGCGCTCGCCGGCAATGCCGAGAGCGCCGCCAGCACGGCGGCCGCGGCCAGCCGCCCGGCGCGGGATTTTCGATCGTGATTCCGGTTGCTCATGTCGACTCCAGCGGGTGCCCATGGCCAAGTACCGTGCTAGCCGCGGCCGCATGAGCTTCGGCAGCGTAACGGTCGATGCGGAATGCATCAATGGGAATTTCGGTGCGGCCGGTGGCGGCCAGGTCGGCCAGGATCTCGCCCGCGGCGGGGCCGATCTGGAAACCCGCCCCGGAGAATCCGAAGGCATGGAACAGCCCC
>DATJHN010000266.1:0-16845 GCA_035493915.1 Bordetella sp. | reverse complement strand
ACCCCATCCTTGGCGGCCATGACCAGTTCGGTGGCTTCTTCGCCGATTTTCTTCAGGAAGGCGTCGGGCGCCTTGGCCAGCAGTTTGGCGGCGTAGGAAGTGGCCGGATCGCCGCCGCGGTCGGGCCGACGCGTCGCCAGGGTATCGGCGATGCGGGCGAGTACGGCGGTGCTGCGAGGGTCGATGTCGCTCATTTGTAAATCAGCTCGGGGTCCTTCAGGACCGGGTCGGTAGTTTCCCAACGGCGTTCGCCGCCCTGGTCGTCCAGGCGGCGATAGAAACAGCTGGCACGGCCAGTATGGCACGCGATGCCGCCCTGCTGCTCGATCTTGAGCAGCACCACGTCACCATCGCAGTCCAGGCGTAGTTCATGGACCAGTTGGGTATGTCCGGATTCCTCGCCCTTGCGCCACAGACGCTGGCGCGAACGCGACCAGTACACCGCGCGCCCGGTGGCGGCGGTCTCGGCCAGCGATTCGCGATTCATCCAGGCGACCATCAGGATCTGCCCGCTGTGGGCATCCTGGGCGATGGCGGGTATCAGGCCCTGCGCGTCAAAGACCACATCCGCCAGCCAGGCCGCCGGATCGTTGCTCATACCAGTGTTGCTCATATCAATCATCCATGGTGCCACAACGCACCCGCCACGCAAAAAACAGATGTGCGAGCTTCCTCCCCACGCACCCCCACCCCACGCCCGCAACAGGTGCAGCCAGATCGGGGACGCCGCGGATCCGGCTCCGCCGGTCCGCCGGGGTCGCCCCCTTGAGGGGGAAGCGCGTTAGCGCTTCGGGGGTGGGCCCCTCACCCCCTTACTTCGATGCCCAGGCTGGCCATGAATTGCTTGCATTCCTGCACGGTGTGCTGGCCGTAGTGGAAGATGCTGGCGGCCAGTACTGCGCTGGCGCGTCCGACGGTGACGCCGTCGGCCAGGTGCTGGAGCGAGCCGACCCCGCCGGAGGCGATCACGGGTACGGGCACGGCGTCCGAAACCGCGCGGGTAAGGTCCAGATCGAAGCCGGACTTGGTGCCGTCCTTGTCCATGCTGGTCAGCAGGATCTCGCCGGCGCCGTATTCGGCCATGCGGCGCGCCCATTCGATGGCGTCCAGGCCGGTGGACTTGCGGCCGCCGTGAGTGAAGACTTCCCAGTGTTCGCCGCCGTCTTCCGCCTTGACCTTGCGGGCATCGATGGCGACCACGATGCACTGCGAGCCGTGGTGGTCGGCGGCGGCACGTACCAGTTCAGGGTTGGCCACCGCCGCGCTGTTGATGCTGATCTTGTCGGCGCCGGCATTCAGCAGGCGCTGGATGTCGCCGACCTGCCGCACGCCGCCCCCCACCGTCAGGGGAATGAACACCTGCGAGGCGACCTGTTCGATGATGGGCAGGATCAGGTCGCGGCCGTCGCTGGTCGCGGTGATGTCGAGGAAGGTAAGTTCGTCGGCGCCCTGCTCGTTGTAGCGGCGGGCGATTTCCACTGGGTCGCCAGCATCGATCAGATTGACGAAATTCACGCCCTTGACCACCCGGCCGGCCGTAACGTCCAGGCAGGGAATGATGCGCCGCGTCAGCGCATTGGGCCCGGTGGTGGCACCGGGCTGGGCCATTGGTGAACCCTGCTGTCGCTGCGCGACGCCTCCCCGAGGGATGGCGGCCCCCCCTTCGGGCGGCCGGGCGGGAGCGCTCATACCGTTCATGGCTTGGCCAGTTCGTCCGCGCGGGTTTGCGCGGCCTGGAAGTTCAAGGCGCCTTCGTAAATGCTGCGTCCGAGGATGGCGCCTTCGACGCCTTCTTCTTCCACCGCGCACAGGGCTTCAATGTCCTGGATGCCGGCAATTCCGCCGGAAGCGAAGATGGGAATGCGCACATGCTGCGCCAGGCGCACGGTGGCGTCGACGTTGACGCCTGAAAGCATGCCGTCGCGGCCGATGTCCGTGTAGATGATGGCTTCGCAGCCGTAGTCCTCGAACTTGCTGGCCAGGTCCAGTACGTCGTGGCGCGTCAGCTTGCTCCAGCCGTCGGTGGCGATTTTGCCGTCGCGGGCATCCAGGCCGACGATGATGCTGCCGGGAAAGGCGCCGCAGGCATCGTGCAGGAAGCCAGGGTTCTTGACCGCGGCTGTGCCGATGATCACGTAGGAGATGCCGTTGTCGAGATAGCGTTCGATGGTGTCCAGGTCGCGGATACCGCCGCCGATCTGGACCGGGATTTCGTCGCCGACGGCGTCGACGATGGCTTTGATGCTGGCTTCGTTGCGCGGTTTGCCGGCGACGGCGCCGTTCAGGTCGACCAGGTGCAGGCGCCGCGCGCCTTGGTCGAGCCAATGCCTGGCCATGGCGGCTGGGTCTTCGGAGAACACCGTTGCATCGTCCAGGTCACCCTGGCGCAGGCGGACGCAACGCCCGTCTTTGAGGTCGATGGCGGGGATCAGCAGCATAGTGGATAACGCGTTGGAAAGTCGGTTATAGGAACGGGTACGGCAAATCGACGCGGTCGTTATGACCAGCCGGCCGGCGGGAAATCAGGGGCGCCAATCCACGAAATTACGATACAGGCGCAGTCCGTGTTCGGCGCTTTTTTCAGGGTGGAACTGCACCGCGAAAATGTTAGCCGCCGCCACCGCGCAGGTAAAGGAACCGCCGTAATCGGTTTCCCCAACGGTCAGGGTCGGTACAGCGGGCGCGGCGTAATAACTGTGAACAAAATAAAAGTGGGTGCCGTCCGGAATGCCTTCCCAGATTGGATGAGAGCGCGTTTGGCGCACTTTGTTCCACCCCATGTGCGGTACTTTCAGACGTTCGCCGGCCGCGGCCGTGGTAACGGGGTCTTCATAGGCGCCGATGGGCGGTGCATATTGCGGTCCGCTGAATCGATGCACCACGCCGGGAAAGATGCCCAGGCAGATGGTCGGGCCTTCTTCGCTGGTATCGAACAGCATCTGTTCGCCCACGCAAACGCCCAGTAGCGGCTTGCTGCGGGCGGCGCGCACGACCGCTTCGCGCAGGCCCGATTCATTGAGCGTGCGCATGCAGTCGGCCATGGCGCCCTGGCCCGGAAAGACGATGCGGTCGGCCGCGTCGATGTCGGCCGCGGTGTTGGAAATGCGGATGTCGGCGTCCGGCGCGGCGGCGGCCAGGGCACGCGCCACGGAGTGGAAGTTGCCCATGCCGTAGTCGACGATAGCGATGGAAGTCACGAGATTTCTGCCTGCGGATTCGTAAAGATCGGCTGCGCCAGGTCTGGCCGGGTGCGCAGCGCCGTTACAGCACGCCCTTGGTGGACGGAACGACTCCCTGGCTGCGCGGATCGCGTTCCATCGCCATGCGCAGGGCGCGGCCACAGGCCTTGAATACCGTTTCGCACTGATGGTGAGCGTTGCGCCCGCGCAGGTTGTCGATATGCATGGTGATCAGGGCATGGTTGACCAGGCCCTGGAAAAACTCGCGCGTCAGGTCGACGTCGAATTCGCCGATGCGGGCGCGCGTGAACGGCACATTGAATTCCAGGCCGGGACGGCCGGAGAAGTCCACCACCACGCGCGAAAGCGCTTCGTCCAGCGGCACGTAGGCGTGGCCGTAGCGCAGGATGCCTTTCTTGTCGCCGATGGCGGCGGCAATGGCCTGGCCCAGGGTGATGCCGACGTCTTCCACCGTGTGGTGCGCGTCGATGTGGAGATCGCCTTCGCACTTGATGTCCAGGTCGATCAGGCCGTGGCGGGCAATCTGGTCGAGCATGTGGTCCAGGAAGGGAACGCCGGTATCGATGGACTGGCGACCGGTGCCGTCCAGATTGACCGCCACGCTGATGCGGGTTTCATTGGTGTTGCGGGTAATGTCTGCGGTACGCATGGTGGTCGGTCAGTTGCGTCGGGTTTTTACTGGAAGGCCAGGCGGCCCGGCGCGGTTGCATGAATCTTGGAGGACGGGCGTTCAAGCCAGGATGTCGCGCAGGGCCGCGATCAGCGCTGCGTGTTCGTCGGGCGTTCCCAGCGAGATGCGCAGGCAATCCGCCAAGGCCAGGTCGGTGTCCGGAAAATTTCGAACTCGTATTCTGCGCGTTTTCAGGGCTTGATGCACGGCGTTGCCGCCCATCTTGCCGGAAAAGCGGGCAAGGAGGAAGTTGGCGGACGATGGATACACGGTTACGCCGGGAAGTTCGCCCAAGGCACGCGCCAGGCCGTCGCGCGACGCCCGCAGCCGCGACGCCTGCTCATCCAGTACCGGCTTGTGGCGCAGCACGGCCAGCATCACGGCTTCGGTCAGCACGTCCACATTGTAGGGCGGACGCAGTTTGTCGATTTCGGCGATCCAGGGGACGGGGCCAGCCAGGTAGCCGAAGCGCAGCCCGGCCAGGCCGATCTTGGAGACGGTGCGCAGCACCACGGCATTGGCCAGGCTCGCCGCGCGCGGCATCCAGGTGCCGTCGGCAAAAGGCTGGTAGGCCTCGTCGATCACGACCAGGCCGGGAGCTTCCGCCAGGATGGCTTCGAGCGCGTTGTCGGGCCAGCGGCCGCCGGTGGGATTGTTCGGCACGGCCAGGAAGACCACTTTCGGCCGGTGTGCGCGGATGGCCTCCAGCATGGCCGGCAGATCCAGTTCGAAGTCGGGCGTCAGCGGCACGCCGACGAAACGGGCGTGGCTGAAACGCGCGGCCATCTCGAACATGACAAAGGACGGTACCGGCGACAGCACCGCATCGTCCGGCGAGCAGCAGGCCTGCACGATCAGGCTGATCAGTTCGTCGGACCCGTTGCCGAACAGCAGCGCGGCATCGGCGGGTACGCCGAAGGCGGCACGTACGGCGGCGTCCAGCGCGTCGTGGCGCGCGGCCGGATAACGGTTCAGCGGCGTGGCGCGCGCGGCGGCCGCGATGGCGTCGCGCACTTCATCGGGCAGCCCGTACGGGTTTTCCATCGCGTCCAGCTTGATGGCGTCGTCGGCGTGGCCGACGGCATAGGCGGACAGCGCCTGGATGTCGGGCCGCACGGTCGCGGCAACCCGCCCTCCGGGCGGCCGCGCGGACGTGCTCATGGCTTGTCGAGCCGGTATTCGGCGCTGGCGGCGTGCGCCTGGAGGCCTTCGCCGTAGGCCAGGTCGGCGGCGATGCGTCCCAGGGTCTGGGCGCCTTGCCGCGAGACCTGGATCAGGCTGGAGCGCTTCTGGAAATCGTAGACCCCCAGCGGCGAAGAAAAGCGTGCGGTGCGGGAGGTCGGCAGTACGTGGTTGGGGCCGGCGCAGTAGTCGCCCAGCGATTCGGATGCGTAGCGGCCCATGAAGATGGCACCCGCGTGGCGGATACGTTCGACCCATTGCTCCGGGTTTTCGGTGGAGATCTCCAGGTGTTCGGGGGCGATGTCGTTGGCGATATCGCAGGCTTCTTCCAGGCTGCGCACCTGGATAAGCGCGCCGCGCTTGCCCAGGCTTTCGCGCAGGATGGCGGCGCGCGGCATGCCGGGTAGCTGGCGGTCGATGGAAGCAGCGACTTCGTCCAGGTAGGCTGCATCCGGGCACAGCAGGATGGCCTGGGCGAGCTCGTCGTGCTCGGCCTGTGAAAACAGGTCCATGGCGATCCAGTCCGCCGGCGTCTGGCCGTCGCAGATGACCAGGATTTCGCTGGGACCGGCGATCATATCGATGCCCACGGTGCCGAACACGCGGCGCTTGGCGGCCGCGACATAGGCATTGCCGGGGCCGACGATTTTGTCCACGGCGGGTATGGTGGCGGTGCCGTAGGCCAGGGCGCCGACCGCCTGCGCGCCGCCGATGGCGAAGGCGCGGTCCACGCCCGCGATGGCGGCCGCGGCCAGCACCATGGGATTGCGCAGGCCGTCCGGCGTGGGCGTGACCATGATCAATTCGGGCACGCCGGCGACTTTCGCGGGGATGGCGTTCATCAGCACCGACGACGGATAGGCGGCCTTGCCGCCGGGCACGTACAGGCCTACCCGGTCCAAGGGTGTGATTTTTTGCCCCAGCATCGTGCCGTCGGCTTCGGTATACGTCCAGGTCTGGCCGCGCTGCCGCTCGTGATAGGCGCGCACGCGCTGCGCGGCGGCTTCCAGCCCCTGGCGCTGCGCGGTGGGCAGTGCCTGCAAGGCGGCCTGCCAGCTGTCGCGCGGGATTTCCAGGGCCTGCATGCCGTCGGCGTCGACGCGGTCGAAACGCCGGGTGTATTCCAGCAGCGCGGCATCGCCCCGATGTCGCACGTCCGCCAGGATGTCGGCCGCGGCGCGGTCGATGGATTCATCCTGCGAGGCTTCGAAAGCCAGCAGGGAAGACAGGGCGGACGCGAAACCGGGATCGCGGGAATCGAGGCGATTGATGGTAGCCATTGAAATTACCCCTTTGGGGCGTATTGGGGGCGTATTGGGGCGTGCGGGGACGTTTACAGGGCAGCGCTTCGCGACAAGCAAGGAGGACCGGCGCAGGGGTGCGCCGGTTCAAGCGCCTATCATGCCACACGCGCCGCGCTGGCCCTTTCGAAGGCGTCCAGCAGCGGCTGCAGGCGTGCGCCGCGGGTTTTCAGCGCGGCCTGGTTGACGACCAGCCGCGAGGAAATCTGCATGATTTCCTCGACAGCAACAAGATTGTTCGCGCGCAGCGTGCCGCCGGATGACACCAGGTCGACGATGGCATCGGCCAGCCCGACCAGCGGCGCCAGTTCCATCGATCCATACAGCTTGATCAGGTCGACGTACACGCCCTTGGCGGCGAAGTGTTCGCGCGCGGCCTGAACGTATTTGGTGGCCACGCGCAGGCGAGCGCCCTGATGCACGGCTTTCTCGTAGTCGAAACCGGCGCGGACGGCAACGCACAGCCGGCACTTGGCGATGTTCAGGTCGATGGGCTGGTAGAGGCCGCCGGGGTTTTCCGCGGCATGTTCGATCAATACGTCCTTGCCGGCGATGCCCAGGTCCGCGGCGCCGTACTGCACATAGGTGGGAACATCGGAGGCCCGCACGATGATCAGGCGCAGGCCGGGATCGCTGGTGGGGATGATCAGCTTTCGCGAGTGTTCGGGGTTTTCCGCGACCTCGATGCCGGCCTCGGCCAGCAGCGGCAAGGTTTCCTCGAAGATGCGCCCCTTGGACAGCGCCAGCGTAAGCGGCGCGGGATCGGCGGGCGGGCGGTTGTCGTGCGTGTTCATCGCGGCATCCTTATGCCTGTTCGCGTCCGGTCAGGCGCTCGATATTGGCGCCGAGTTCGCGCAGCTTGCGTTCCATTTGCTGGTAGCCGCGGTCCAGGTGATAGATGCGGTCGACCACGGTTTCGCCTTCGGCGACCAGGCCGCCGATCACCAGGCTGGCGGAGGCGCGCAGGTCGGTGGCCATGACGGTGGCGCCGGACAGGCGCGGTACGCCGCGCACCACCGCGGTGTGGCCGTCGATATCGATGTCGGCGCCCATGCGGATGAGTTCCTGGACGTGCATGTAGCGATTTTCGAAGATGTTCTCGACGATCACGCCGGTGCCTTCGGCGACCGTATCGAGCACCATGAACTGCGCCTGCATGTCGGTGGCAAAGCCAGGATATTCGTGCGTGCGCACGCTGACCGCCCGGGGCCTTTCATGCATCGAGGCGCGGATCCAGTCGGGGCCGATTTCCAGCGCCAGGCCGGCTTCCGTCAGCTTGTCGAGCGTCGCGCCCATGATGCTGGCGTTGTTGCCGCGCAGTACGATTTCCCCGCCCGTGGCGGCGACCGCGCACAGGAAGGTGCCGGCCTCGATGCGATCGGGGATGACGCGATGCGCTGCGCCGTGCAGGCGTTCCACGCCGTCGATGATGATGCGATCGGTGCCATGGCCCTGGATGCGCGCGCCCATCTTGATCAGCAATTCGGCCAGATCGACGACTTCGGGTTCGCGCGCGGCGTTTTCCAGCACCGTGCGGCCTTCGGCCAGCGTGGCGGCCATCAGCAGGTTTTCCGTGCCCGTCACGGTGACCATGTCGGTGCGTACCGACGCGCCTTTCAAGCGCTTGGCGCGGGCGACCACGAAGCCGTGCTCCAGCTTGATGTCGGCGCCCATCGCCGCCAGGCCCTTGATGTGCTGGTCCACCGGACGCTGGCCGATGGAGCAGCCGCCCGGCAGGCTGACGCGCGCTTCGCCGAATCGGGCCAGCAGGGGTCCCAGCACCAGGATGGACGCCCGCATGGTCTTGACCAGGTCGTAGGGCGCTTCCAGCTTGTCGACCTTGTCTGCCTGGATGGCGACGCGGTCGCCGGACTGGCGTTCGGCGTTCGCGCCGACGCGGCCCAGCAGGCGCAGCATGGTCGAGGTGTCGTTCAGCGCGGGAACGTTGTCCAGCGTCAGCGTATCGGCCGTCAGCAGGCCGGCGCACATGATGGGCAGGGCCGCGTTCTTCGAGCCCGAGACGGTGACCTCACCGCGAAGGCGGGCACCGCCCGTGATGCGTAGCTTGTCCATCAGCGTCCTGCCTTGTATTCGTCGGGAGTTAAGGTGCGCATGGATAGCGCGTGGATCTCGGCCTTCATGCGGTCGCCCAGGGCGGCATAGACCAGTTGGTGGCGCGCGATCGGACGCTTGCCTTCGAAGGCGCTGCTAACGATGACGGCATCGAAATGCGAGCCATCGCCCTGCACGTCGATGTGCTCACAGGACAGTCCGTCGGCGATGTATTGGCGGACCTGCGCGGGCGTCGGCAACATGGTCGTCAGTTCCTCAGTTTGTAGCCGCTGGCCAGCAGCCGCACGGCATACGTGGCCAACGCCAGGAAAACACAGCTGACCACCGCCACGCTGCGCCAGGGCGACACATCGGAAACCGAAAAGAAGCCGTAGCGGAAGCCGTCGATGGTGTAGAAGATGGGGTTCCAGTGCGACACGCCCTGCCAGAACGGCGGCAGGGTGTGGATGGAATAGAACACGCCGGACAGGAAGGTCGCGGGCATGATCAGGAAGTTCTGGAAAGCGGCGAGCTGGTCGAATTTTTCCGAGAACAATCCGGCGATGATGCCCAGGCTGCCCATGATGCCGCAGGCCAGCACGGCGAAGGTCAGCACCCACAGCGGATGTGCCGGTGTCAACGGAATGAAGAACAAGGCGACGATCCACACGCACGTGCCCACCGCGACGCCGCGCGCGATGGCGGCGATGACGTAGGCAAAGTAGATGTCCCGGTGCGACAGCGGCGGCAGCAGGATGAACACCAGGTTGCCGGTGATGCGGCTCTGGATGAGCGATGACGAGGGATTCGCGAAGCCGTTCTGCAGCATGCTCATCATCATCAGGCCGGGGATCAGGAACGAGGTATAGGGCACGGTGCCATATACGTGCACCTTGTCCTGCAGCACCTGGGCGAACACCAGCAGATAGAGCAAGGCCGTGATGACGGGCGCGGCGATGGTCTGGAAGCTGACCTTCCAGAAACGCATGAGCTCCTTGCGCAGCAGCGTGGGAAAGCCGGAGCCGGCGGCCATGCCGGCGTCCAGCATGGGTTGGGCAGCGGCGCTCACGACACCACCTCGGTCAGCTGCGTATCGTCTTCGCGGTGCATGATGCGCACGAAGGCGTCTTCCAGGTCGACGCCGCCCACGCCCGCCAGCAGGGCGGCCGTGGTGTCCAGGGCAACGATGCGGCCGGCCTTGAGCATGGCGATGCGGCCGCACAGGGCTTCGGCTTCTTCCAGGTAATGCGTGGTCAGCATGATGGTGTGTCCGGCCTTGTTCAGGCGCGAGATGAATTCCCACAGTGTCCGGCGCAGATCCACGTCCACACCCGCGGTAGGTTCGTCCAGCACGATGACGGGCGGCCGATGCACCAGCGCCTGCGCCACCAGGACGCGCCGCTTCATCCCGCCGGACAGGGCGCGCATATTGGCGTCGGCCTTGTCGGACAAGCCCAGGTTGAACAGGATTTCGTCTATCCAGTCGTCGTTGTTGCGCAAGCCGAAATAGCCGGACTGGATACGCAGGGTTTCGCGCACCGTGAAAAAGGGGTCGTACACCAGTTCCTGCGGCACGACGCCGAGCGCGCGCCGTGCCTGCCGGTAGTCGTTCTGGACATCGTGCCCACAGACGCTGGCGGTTCCCGAGTTGGGACGCGCAAGCCCGGCCAACACGGAAATCAGGGTAGTCTTGCCCGCGCCATTGGGGCCCAGCAGCCCGAAGAATTCGCCGGGCTGGATGTCCAGGCTGACGTTCTTGAGCGCCTGAAACCCCGGACTGGCGGGCTGCCCCAGCCACTTTTTCCAGACGGGATGGCGGGGGGCGTAGATTTTGGAGACGTTCTCGAGACGGACGGCGGACATGATGCGGGGAACAGCCCGGAAAAGAGCCAATCCGCAATTATAAGGCGCGGCCGGGTTTTCCCGGGCATGGCCCCGGGCCATGCAGGGTTGTCCCCGCGCGGCCGCGGCTTCGTGCCCGTCGCTTATTGCGTGTTGCGCTCGTTGAGGGCCTTGATCAGGCCGTCGATGCCGTTTTGGCCGATCTGCTGCGAGAACTGGTTGCGGTAGTTCTGGATCAGCCAGATGCCTTCCACATTCAGGTCATAGATTTTCCAGCCGCTGGCGGTTTTCTCCAGGCGGTAGTCCACGCCGACCGGCGCGCCGTTCGACTGGTTGATCGTGGTGCGCACAACGGCGTCGGTACCCTCGATGTTGGAGCCCGTCACCTTGATATTGGTGCCGTTGTCGACGCGCGTCAGCGCGCCGCTGTAAGTGCGCACCAGCGTGCCCTTGAAGGCATCGGCCAGTTGGGTTTGTTGCTGGGGTGTGGCCTGGCGCCAATAGCGGCCGGCCGCCAAACGTGTGGTTTTCTCGAAATCGACGTGGGGCAGGATGTACTGGTTGACTACTTCGTTGACTCGCTTGAGGTCGCCGTTCTTGACGCCGCCGTCGGTCTTCAAAACCTGCAAGGTCTGGTTGGCGGTTTCCTGGACGAGCGCTTCGGGCGAATCCGGGCTGGGCGCGGCGTGGGCGGTCCAGGCCAGGGCCAGGCCCAGCAGGCCGGTCACGCAAAGGCGTTGCAACATGGAAAGGGGGTAGAACCGCATGCTTTGCTCCTTCTGAATTCCAGTAAAGGAAGGCTATGGACAGGTCTTTGCGGGACCTGCCCGGCGGGATATCCGCGGCCTTCTTATTGGCGGGCTGGCGCCGGCGCGGAGGTACCTGCCCCCGCACCGCCTATGCCCGGCCCGGCGGGCACGGTACCCGTGCCGGCGGGTTTGGCGCCGTTGTCGCCGCCGTCTTCGTCATAGTTGGGCAGATTGTTGGTATCTCCGGCCTTGTTGCCGAGCACCATCGCGGCGCGCCGCTGCAGATAGGCATCGCGCACGAAGCTGTAGGGGTCCAGGGCGACGCGGTCGACCGTATCGCTGGCACTGAGCAGGCTGGCGCGGCGGTCGACCACCAGCAAACCGTACAGGGAATTGCGCAGGGGGACGTTGTCGATGGCGCCGACGCTGGTCCACTGGTTGCCGACGAAGTCGCCGGCCAGGCCCGCGGTGTCGCGGATCGTGCTGGAGCCCCAGAAGGGCAGCACAAGGTAGGGACCCTGGCCGATGCCCCATACGCCCAGCGTGGTGCCGAAGTCGTTTGGAATGCGCTTGGCGCCATTGGCGGTGGCGACGTCGAAGCAGCCGGCCACGCCCATGGTGGTGTTGAACAGGAAGCGGCCGAAGGTGTTGATGGCATCCACCCCGCGGCCCTGCAGCATGCTGTTCGCCGCGCCCCAGATATCGGCGACGTTGTTGAACATGTTGTGGATGCAACTTTGCACCGGCTGCGGCGTGATCTTGGTATAGCCCACGGCAATGGGCCGCAGCACCGCTCTGTCTACCTTGTCGTTGAAGGTGTAGACCCCGCGGTTGAAGCCTTCCCAGGGATCGCGCGGATCCGGATTCTGCACGGTGGCGCAGCCGGCCAGGGCGACGCCCGCCGCCGTCATGGCGAATATGCGAGTCAGGGTGTTCTTGTTCATTTGGTCGTCTTTCTGGGTGACAGCCTGTCGGCCGACCGCTTCCACTTTCTCCGCCTTTCCACTTCCCCAGTGCGGATGCCGTGCGATTGCGTCGGTGTAAGAATAATCCCGGTCAATGGGCTTGCGGCGCGGGCGCGTTGCCCGCCGGCGCTGATCCCTGTTTTTCCGCCGTGCCATACAGGAATTGACTGATCAGGTTTTCCAGAACGACCGCGCTCTGGGTATACCGGATTTTGTCGCCCTCCGCAAAGTCGGCATCGTCGCCCCCTGCCGTCAGGCCGACGTATTGCTCGCCCAACAGGCCGGAAGTCAGGATGGCGGCCGAGGAGTCCTTGGGAAATTTGAAGTCTTTGTCCATGCTCAGGGTGACGACGGCCTGGAAGCTTTTGTCGTCGAAGCGGATGCGGCTGACGCGCCCGACGACAACGCCGGCGCTTTTGACCGCGGCACGTTCCTTGAGCCCGCCGATATTGTCGAACTGCGCGGTCAGGTCATACGTGGGTGCGAAGGAGAACGCGCTGAGATTGCCGGCGCGCAGTGCCAGGAATACCAGGGCCGCGGCGCCGAGCAGCACGAACAAGCCTACCCAGAAATCGGTTTTTTGACGTGACATGAAGAATCCGTATCAGTTGCCAAACATCAGTGCGGTCAGCAGGAAATCCAGTGCCAGCACCGCCAGCGAGCCGACCACCACGGTGCGGGTGGTGGCGCGGGCCACGCCTTCCGGAGTAGGCCTGGCCTGCCAGCCTTCGTAAAGGGCGACCAGGGTGACGGCGATGCCGAACACGATGCTTTTCAGCACTCCGTTGGCGACGTCCTTCCAGACATCCACCCCGCCTTGCATTTGCGACCAGAAGGCGCCGGCGTCGACGCCGATAAGCACCACGCCCACCAGCCAGCCGCCCATGATGCCCACCATGGAAAACACCGCTGCCAGGACGGGCATGGCGATGATGCCGCCCCACAGGCGCGGCACCAGCACGCGGCGCATGGGGTCGACCGCCATGACTTCCATCGCCGCCAGTTGTTCGCCCGCCTTCATCAGGCCGATTTCGGCCGTCAGCGAGGTGCCAGCGCGGCCGGCGAACAGCAGCGCGGTCACCACCGGGCCGAGTTCACGCACCAGCGATAGCGCCACCAGCAGTCCCAGGGATTCCTCGGACCCGTACCGGCGCAGGGTGTAGTAGCCCTGCAGCCCCAGCACGAAGCCGACGAACATGCCGGACACCGCGATGATGATCAGGGAATAGTTGCCGATGAAATGCACTTGCTGCGACACCAGCCGCGGGCGGCGCAGCGCGATGGCGCTCTTGCCCAGCAAGGCGCCGAAGAAGCGGGTGAAGTAGCCGATGCCGCCGACCAGGTCGATGAGCCAGCCGCCCAGGCGGCTGACCGGCCCCACGGAACCGGAGCTGGAATCGCTCATGGCCTGCGTCCTTCTTGTCGAGCGAGCCAGCGGTCGAAGGCCGGCGTATCGGGGTAATGAAAGGCAACCGGACCATCCGGTTCGCCGTCCAGGAATTGGCGCACGTAGGGATCGGTGGACGCCGACAGCTCGTCGGGCCGGCCGGACGCGACCTGGCGCCCCTGCCCGACCAGATACACCCGGTCGGCGATGGCAAAGGATTCCTGGACGTCGTGCGTGATCAGCACGGACGCGCATTTCAGGCGATCGGACAGGTCGCGGATCAACCGGGCCGTGATGCCCATGGATATCGGATCCAGTCCGGCGAAGGGTTCGTCGTAAAGAATCAGTTCGGGCTCCAGGACCACGGCACGGGCCAGCGCCACGCGGCGGCCCATGCCGCCGGAGATTTCAGATACCTTCAGGTGCGCGGCGGCCCGCAGCCCGACGGCCTGCAGCTTGTCCAGCACGCGTTCCAGGATCTCGGCTTCGCCGTAGGAGGTATGTTCGCGCAGCGGGAACGCGACGTTTTCAAAGACGTCCAGGTCGGTGAACAGGGCGCCTTGCTGGAAGAGCACGCCCATGCGCTTGCGCAGGCCTTCCAGTTGGTCGGGCGTAACGTCGTTCATGTCCTGGCCGAATACCCGCACCTGGCCGGAGCGAGCCCGCAGCTGGCCGGTGGCGGCGCGCAGCATTGTCGTCTTGCCGGAACCGGAACCGCCCATGACCGCCACGACCTGCCCGGGCGCCACCGTCATGGATATGTCCTGCAATACCGTGAATTCCCCGTATCCCAGGGAAACGTCAGTGAACTGCAAGGCGGAGCCGGTACGGTGGTCTGAGTCAGTCGGCATACGGTTGCTGGTTGGGCGGTCAAGCCGCGCGGCCCTGCATTGTAGCTCGACGGTAATTTTGGTTTATTTGGGGGCGAATGGGCCGCGCGCGGCGCGCCCGCGCGGATGTAACGTCTGGAAATATTCGCGCCGGATCAGCGCAGGGCGACCAGGAAGACCAGTGCGCCGCCGCCCAGCAGAAGAAAGGGACTGACCCGTGTTCGCAGCAGGAGGAGCGTGGAGGCGATCGCCACGCCCCAGGCCCAGGCCCCACCTTCAGCCGCGCGCAAAATGGTGCAGGATGCCGCCAGGATCATGCCCGCGGCTACGGGTGCCAGGCCGGTTTCGATGGCGCGGGTCCAGAGCCGGCCGTTGTAGCGGCGCCAGACGCGGGCCAGTGCATAGATGAGCACGGTGCTGGGCACGAAGATGGCAACCGACGCCACCAGTGCGCCCAGAATGCCGCGCACCTGCCAGCCGACCAGGGTGACCAGCAGCGAGCCCGGTCCCGGCGTGATGCGCGACAGCGCGAACAGATCCAGGAACTGGGCATCGTTCATCCAGCCGTAGGCTTCCACGGCCTGGCGGTGGATATCCGCCACGACGCTTTGGCCGCCGCCCACCGTCAGGAAGGACAAGGGGGCGAAGACGCCAAACAGGTCCCAGAGCGGCGAACCGGTCGTCATGGCGCGTCTCCGCCGCGACGCAGCCGCAGGTAGGCCAGCAGGACGGACAGCGGCGCCATGGCGCCGACCACCCACAGCAGCGGCCATCCGGCAATGAAAATGGTGCCGAACGTCACCACCATGATAAGGATGGGCATGGTGCCGGTGGCGGCCCGGTAGGCGGCGCGCAAGCCCATCTGCAGGGACAGCCCGACCGCCGCGGCGGCGATGCCGGCCAGCACGATATGGACCCCGGGGGCATGCGAAAGCGTGGCGAACAGCGAGGCAATGATGATGGCCGTCGCTACCGGCGGAACCGTCATGCCCAGGGCGGCGACCAGCGCGCCGCGACCGCCGCGCAGGCTGAACCCGATCCAGATCGCCAGGTTCACCACATTGACCCCAGGGAAGGCCTGGGCCAGGGAAAGACCGCTCAGGAATTCGGCTTCGGACAACCAGCGGCGGGCCTGGACGAATTCGCGCAACATCCAGCCGCTGAGGCCCCCGCCGAAGCTGGTCAGGCCGATCTTGGCGAATGCCGTGAAACTCTGGGCAAGTGTCGGCGGCTCGGCAAGCGCGGTGACAGCGGGGGATGTAGCGGACGGACGCACGATGACGCGCTCGATTGGTGAATGTTGGCGATCTTACCCGCCGGGAGTTGTCGCCTGACTTAACGAATAAAGAAAAAATAAAAGGCCCCCAGGACCGTTTTTGCCTTGGGGCGGCCCGGCGGGGAAGAGAGCCCCCACGCCGCACCGGCGTTGCCGGTTTGCTGCCCCCCGAGGGGGCCGTTTTTGCCTTGGGGCGGCCCGGCGGCAAAAAGAAAACCACCGCCCGCGGGCGGTGGTTCCGGCGTTGCGCGGGTTTAGCGCGGCAGGTCGCTTTCGCCCATCAGGAAGGCATCGACCGCGCGCGCGCACTGGCGGCCTTCGCGGATTGCCCATACGACCAGGGATTGGCCCCGGCGCATATCGCCCGCGGCGAAGACTTTGTCCACGCTGGTGCGGTAGTCGTCGGTATTGGCGCGCACGTTGCCGCGCGTATCCCGGTCCACGCCGAAGGCATCCAGCACCTGCTGCCGCGGGGACACGAAGCCCATGGCCAGCAGCACCAGGTCGGCCTTGACTTCGAATTCCGAGCCTTCAACCTCGCGCATCTTCATCTGGCCGGTGGCTTCGTCCTTGACCCATTCCACGCGTGCGCCGATCAGCTTGCGCACCACGCCTTTTTCGCCGACCAGGGATTTGGTCGTGACGGCCCAGTCGCGGTCGCAGCCTTCTTCGTGCGAGGACGAGGTGCGCAGCTTGGCCGGCCAGTACGGCCAGGTCATCGGCTTGTTTTCCGATTCCGGCGGCTGGGGCATCAGTTCGAACTGGGTTACCGACGCGGCGCCATGGCGGTTGCTGGTGCCGACGCAGTCGGAACCGGTATCGCCGCCGCCGATGACGACCACGTGCTTGCCCTTGGCCAGCGTCTGGTCGGTCAGGCGGTCGCCCGCCACGGCCTTATTCTGCTGGCGCAGGAAATCCATGGCGTAGTACACGCCTTGCAGTTCGCGCCCGGGCACGGGCAGGTCACGCGGGGTTTCCGCCCCGCCCGCCATGACGACGGCGTCGAATTCCTCGCGCAGCGATTCGGGCGTGCGAGCGGTCAGGCCGTCCGTCACCGCGTCGCCGGCGTTGCCGATATAGGTGGACGGGCAGAACTCCACGCCTTCCGCTTCCATCTGGGCGATGCGGCGATCGATCTGCGACTTTTCCAGCTTGAAGTCAGGAATGCCGTAGCGCAGCAGGCCGCCGATGCGATCGCTTTTTTCGAACACCGTCACGGCGTGGCCGGCGCGCGCCAGCTGCTGGGCGGCGGCCAGGCCCGCGGGGCCCGAGCCCACCACGGCGACCTTCTTGCCGGTCTTGCGCGACGGCGGCTGCGGCACGACCCAGCCTTGTTCCCAGCCCTTGTCGATGATGGCGTGCTCGATGGACTTGATGCCCACCGCGTCGCT
>DATJHN010000265.1:0-3265 GCA_035493915.1 Bordetella sp. | reverse complement strand
GATCGTCGCGGAAGAAATGCCGGACGCGTACATCAGCCTGTCCAGCGAAGTGCTGCCCGAATTCCGCGAATACGAACGGCTGTCCACCACCGTGCTGAACGCGGCGGTCGGGCCGCGCATGGCCGACTATCTACAGCGTTTCCTGCTGCGGGTGCGCGAACTTGGCATCGCCCATGAACCGCATACCGTGCACTCCAACGGCGGCCTGATGTCCATCGCCAGCGTGCGCCAGTTCCCCGTGCGGACCTGTCTGTCAGGTCCGGCGGCCGGCGTGGTGGGCGCGGCGGCCGTGGGCCGCGTGATCGGCAGTCCCAACCTGGTTACCTTCGACGTGGGCGGCACCAGCACCGACGTGTCCCTGATCGTCGAAGGCAAGCCGCTGTTCACGTCGCATCGCCACGTGGCCGGCTATCCGGTCAAGACGCCCATGGTCGACATTCACGTGATCGGCGCGGGCGGCGGCAGCATCGCATGGATGGATGACGCGGGGGCGCTCAAGGTCGGGCCGCACAGCGCGGGCGCGGTGCCCGGACCGGTCGGCTATGGCCGCGGCGGCGAGGAGCCCACCATCACCGATGCCGAAATCGTGCTGCAGCGCCTGAACCCCGTGTCGCTGCTGAGCGGCCGCATGCCGGTCCATGCCGAAGCGGCGCGCCAGGTCATCCAGGAAAAAGTCGCCCGGCCGCTGGGCCTGGGCATCGAGGACGCCGCCGAAGGCATCCTGCGCATCGCCACGGCCAATATGAGCCGCGCCATCCGCGCGGTATCGACCGAACGCGGCTACGACCTGTCGCGCTTCGCCCTGTTCGCCTTCGGCGGCGCCGGCCCGCTGCACGCCGTGGAAGTCGCCCAGGAGTGCGGCATCCCGCGCGTGATCGTGCCGCAGGAACCGGGCACGATGTGCGCGCGCGGCATCCTGCTCAGCGATATTTCCTTTGACTTCGTGCGCAGCGAGATCGCGCTGGCCACGCCGGACAACTGGACCCGCGTCGCGGCCATTTTCGATGCGCTGCGCCGGCAGGCCGACGATTGGCTGGCGGACGAGAACGTGGCGCCCAACCTGCGTGCCGCCCACTGCGCCATCGATGCGCGCTACGAAGGGCAGAACTTCGAGGTGCAGGTGCCGCTGGACGACACCGCCGCCAGCGGCTTCCAGGAATTCCTGTCGCGCTTCGCCCAGGCGCATCTGCGCGAGTACGGCTATGACGTGGACGATCGCGCCATCCAGATCATCAACTGCCGCGTGCAGGCCACCGGCCAGGTCATCAAGGCGCCGCTGTCGCCGCGCACGGTGCGCGGCACGGTAGCCGAGGCCCGCATCGGCGCGCGCGATACCTGGTTCGGCGCGGCGCACGGCTGGCTGAACGCGCCTGTATATGACCGCGGCCGCCTGCCCACCGGCGTACCGTTCCAGGGTCCCGCCCTGGTCGAGGAAATGAGTTCGACCACCGTCGTCGGCGTAGGCAATCACGCCGTGGTGGACGATTACGGCAATCTCATCATTACCCTGCAAGGCAACGCAAATGGCTGAATCCAACCGCACGGACGATGTGCTGGCCGATCCCATCGGCATGGAAGTCTTCTGCAACCGGCTGCTGTCGATCACGGAAGACATGAACAACACGCTGGTGCGCGCGTCGTTCTCCACCAACATCAAGGAACGCAAGGACTGCTCGGTGGCGCTGTTCGACGCCGCCGGCCGCCTGGTCGCGCAAGGCACGCAGATTCCCCTGCACCTGGGCTCGCTGGACGGCGCCATGCAGGCTATCCTGGAACGCCATCCGGTGGACAGCATCGCCGACGGCGATATCTTCATCTGCAACGATCCCTACCTGGCCAACGGCAGCCACCTGCCCGACATCAATATCGTCACGCCGGTGTTCTGGGAAGGCCGGCTGTGCTTCTTCGCGGCGAACATCGCGCACCACGCCGACGTCGGCGGCCCCGTGCCAGGCTCCATCGCCGGCGGGCTGAATTCCATCTTCGCCGAAGGCATCCGCATTCCGGTGACGCGCATCGCGCGGGCCGGCAAGATCGACGATGACCTGCTCAATCTGATCTGCGCCAATACGCGTGACCCGGAAGAACGCCTGCTGGACCTGCGCGTACAGATGGCGACCAACCGGCGCGGCGCCGCGGCCATGCAGGGGCTGATCCGCCAGATGGGCCTGGACGCGGTGCTGCGATCGGTGGACGACGTGATCCGCTACACCCGCCGCCGTCTGCTGAACCGCATCGCCGAGCTGAAACAGGGCAGCTATACCTTCCATTCCGACCTGGACGACGATGGCCTGGGTGGCGACCCGGTGCGTATCCAGGTCATGCTGACCGTGCATCCCGACCGGCTGCATTTCGATTTCACCGGTTCGGGACGCCAGGCGCGCGGAGCCATGAATCTGCCGGTGAATGCGCTGCGCGCTTCCGTCTACTACGCGGTCAAAGCGCTGCTCGACCCGGATATCGCCCCCAACGCCGGCCTGTTCGAGCCCATCGACATCTACGCGCCGCTGGGCACCATCACCAATCCGGAACATCCCGCCGCCGTCGGCGCGCGCTCGATCACCGCGCAGAAAGTCGCGGGCGCGATCTTCGGCGCGTTCCGCGGCCTGCTGCCGCCGGAAAAGATCATGGCCTCCGGTAATGATTGCTGCCCGGCCATCGTGTTCTCGGGAAAGTGGGCGACACGGCCGGGCCAGTTCGTCTATCTGGAAACGCTGGGCGGCGGCGCGGGCGCGCGCCATGACAGCGACGGTATGGATGCCATCCACGTGCACATGACCAACACGTCCAACCTGCCGGTGGAAGCGCTGGAAAACGAATATCCCCTCTTGATGGATGAATACTCGATGATCCCGGATTCGGGCGGCGCGGGCCGCACGCGCGGCGGTTTGGCCATCGCCAAGCAGATCCGCGCGCTGGTGCCCGGCATCGTGTTTTCCGCGCGTTCCGACAGCCATACCGTGGGCGTGGCGACCGGCGTCGACGGCGGCCTGGACGGCCGCCGCGCGCGCCTGGTCCGCAATCACGGCACGCCGCGGCAGGAAGAACTGTTCTCCAAGACGGCGAGCATCACCCTGGAAGCGGATGAAAGCGTGCGCATCGAAACGCCGGGCGGTGGCGGCTATGGCGCGCCCGCGCTGCGCACGCCCGAACGCCTGCGGCGCGACCTGCTGGACGGCAAGGTCGGCGAAGCCGCGGCGCGGGACGTATACGGCGTGACGGATCCACACACCCGGTCTTCCTGACAAACTTCTGGCCGGCCAGT
>DATJHN010000264.1:0-2165 GCA_035493915.1 Bordetella sp. | reverse complement strand
TGCCCGCATCAGTCTCCGCGCGCGTCGGGCCGCGCCGCGGGCCGCGAGAATATCGCGCGCGCATCTTCCAGCAGCGTTTCCGCCAGCGCGGTCCGGGCACCGTGCGCTTGCCACACCAGGCCGACGCGACGGACGGGCGCGCGGCCCGGGAGTGGGATACGCGTCAGCGCGTAGCGCGAGGACCAGAGCGAGGACCAGTCGGGCAAGAGCGCGACGCCGAGTCCTTGGTCCACCAGCGCGGCGACACCGAGCAGGCTGTCCATTTCCAGGCGCTGGTGCGGCACGATGTTGTGGTCGCGGAGATAGCGATCGGCCAGTTGGCCCCCCAGCACGGAACGGTCGTAGCGGATAAACGGCTGCGTCCGCAGCAGTTCGTGCGCATCCTGGCCTTTCAGGGCGGCAGGCGCGACAACGACTAGCGGTTCTTCCATGATGGCCTGCCAGCGGGCCGATTTGCCGATGGCGAACTGTGGCTCGACGACGATGGCGGCGTCCAGCTCGCTGGCCGCGACGCGATAGCAGAGGTCCACCGAGGCGCCCGGCATGACGAAGACAGACAGGTTCGGATAGCGGTCGTAGACCCGCTTGAGCACCGGCGGCAGCACGCTGGTCATGGCCGACATGAAGACCCCCAGCCGCAGTTCCCCGAAAGAGGCTTCGTCCTCCGCCAATGTCGCCAGGTCGCGGGCATCCCGCAACAGCGCCCGAGCGCGTTCCAGGATGCGCATCCCGGCCTCGGTCGGCCGTACCGAGCGGCCGGCACGCTTGATCAGGGACAGGCCCAGCGTTTCTTCCAGGGCCTTGATGCGCGCCGCGACGGCGGTCGGCGTCAGGTCCAGGCGCCGCGCCGCCTGGGCGAAGGAGCCGCTGTCGGCGACGGTGACAAAGCTTTGCAGGTATCGGGTATCCATGGGGTTGCCTGGCGTGGCGGGCCAAACCGGCGTAAGCCGCGAGGCCCGGATGTCGAGCCGCTCAACGACCGCCTGCTCCCGCAATGCTGAAAAATATTGCGGTGTGATAGTAACGGAACACGCTTTTTTCTTGTTTTTGCTTGTCCGAGACTAGTACGCTGCTGTTATGGCATTCGGCGGATGATGGCCGATAGCTACGAACCATATTCAATAAACCGGCGTTTGTGCCATCGGACGACCGGCCTGCCAGGAGGAGTTCGTTCATGTCCAAGCAAGACCGTCTTCGCGGCGTCCTGTCGCCCGTTCTCACGCCGTTCAATCCCGACCTTTCTCCCAGCGCCGACGGCCTGGTCCGCCATTGCCGCGCGCTGGTCGAACAAGGTGTCGGGCTGGCGGTCTTCGGCACGAATTCCGAAGCCGCGTCGATGAGCGTCGCCGAAAAGCGTACCTTGCTCGATGCCTTGCTGGCTGCCGGCCTGCCACCGGACCGCATGATGCCCGGTACTGGTGCTTGCGCGGTCCCCGATGCTGTCGAACTGACCCGCCACGCGGTGAAGGCTGGATGCGCCGGCGTGCTGGTGCTGCCGCCGTTCTACTACAAGGGCGTCAGCGACGAAGGCCTGTTCCGCGCATATGCCAATCTGATCGAGGGAGTGGGGGACGACAGGTTGCGGGTATACCTGTATCACATCCCGCCCGTCAGCGGCGTGCCTATCACCCTGGGCCTGATCGAGCGCCTGCTCAAGGCCTATCCCAAGCAGGTGGCCGGCGCCAAGGACAGCTCCGGTGACTGGGGCAACACCGCCGCGATGGTGCGCGAATTCGCCGCCGACGGTTTCGATGTCTTTCCCGGCAGCGAGGTCTTCCTGCTGCCCGGCCTGCGTGCCGGCGCGGTGGGCTGCATCACAGCCACGGCCAACGTCAACGCCGCGGAAATCATGCGTGTCTATCGCGAATGGGAAACGCCGCAGGCGGATGCCTGGCACGAACGCATCCGTCAGATCCGCGACATCTTCCAGGCGCTGCCGATGATCTCCGCGATGAAGGAAGCCGTCGCCTGGCAATCCGGCGATGATGCCTGGAGCACCGTCCGGCCGCCCCTGGTCGAATTGACGGAAACCCAGGCGGCCGATTTGCGGCGGCAGCTGACAGAGGCGGATTACAGGATGCCGATGGCGGAGACGTTGGGGTATTCGAAGTAGCGCTGGGTTTGGTTGGTTGCTGGTGGTGGTCTGTTATCTAGGGCCGTCCGGC
>DATJHN010000263.1:0-4791 GCA_035493915.1 Bordetella sp. | reverse complement strand
AGCAGTGCCAGCACGGTGCCGAGCCAGAATGGGAAATATCCTGGGCCCATGCGCGCAGCGGTACCCATTTGGTAGCTGGTCGCTTGCCAGGCGAATCCCAGTCCCAGGACGATGAACATCGCCCCGGACCAGAAGTCCTGTTTATTGCGTAGCTGCATGATTGTCTGCTCCTAATACAGCATGTGATAAAAAGCGTTCAGGTGATCGTTTGGTTAGGTTCAGGTGACTGTTGGCTTTGTTTCAGGTCTAAGTTTGCTTTATGAAAGTAAATTAACAGGTCTGCGAATGGCTGCATGGTAATTGAGCCCTCGGAGGGATGAAACCCTGTAATTTGGCTGAAAGCCTATGGTTTTCCCTAGAATTGAACCTGTCAGGTACCTGAGAGGTGACAAACCGGCCTTGATGGCACGGCAATGAAAGGTATTTGAAAGTAGCCAGAAAGTGAATGGAAAGCCGGGCGCTCGGGCGCTGTGGCTCGCCCGCCACGCGCCGCAGCGACAGGGTGGGTGGTGGATCGATGCGTTTACCCTTGCGGGAGGACGCGGCGTTTCCCGCCAGGAAACGCCCTGCCGGCGATAGTTCTACCGAAATATTGCCAGGTATCACACGGTGCATATGACCATGTAGGCGCGCTGCGAATGGTTTACGATAGCGGCCATGCTGCAAGACCTCGACCAACTCGCTGCCCGCATCGGGCAACTGGTGCAACGCACCCGTCAGCTTCACAGCGAACGGGATGCCTTGCGATCCGGCCTCGCTCAGGCTGAACAGGAAGCCCGCAAGCTGCGTGAGCGCTGCGATGACGCGGACGCACGCCTGCACGCTTTGCAGGAACGCCTGCAAACGCACGACAGCGAGCTCGCCGCGAAACTCGCACAGTCCGAGGAAGCCGAGGCGCGATTGCGCGCCGAACTCGAAAGGCACGTGGAACAGCGCCAGGCGCTGGAAAATCAGCTTGCCTCGCAAGAAAGCGCGTGGCAAACACGAATGAGCGCGCGTGAGACCGACCTGCAGCGGCTGCGCGTGGCGGCGGTGGCGGCGCGCGAACGTATCGACGCCGTCCTGGCGCGTCTGCCTGGCGCCCCGGTCGAGGAGCACCATTAAGCATGGAACGTGTAGACGTCAATATTCTTGGGCGCGAGTATTCGCTGGCGTGCTCGGGAGATGAAAAGCCCGCCTTGATGGCCGCCGTGCGCCATGTCGACCAGCTGATGCAGCGCATTCAGGCGACCGGCAAGGTGTCCAGCAACGAACGCATCGCCGTCATGGCCGCGCTTCAGGTGGCCGGTGAATTGCTTTCGATGAAAGCGCCCGACGGCCCACTGGGCGGGTTGGCGGTCGGCGACTTCAAGCGTAGAATTGAGGGCATGAATTCGATGTTGGACGATGCCCTCTCCGGGCAGGAAAAATTGTTGTAAAGCTGCGCCGCGTCTGTTGTATCGTGCGCGCATCTGCAAGTCGGGGACACCATCCGCGATTTGTACGGCGATCCGCCCGCATATGTAGTTCATCGGTTTTCGGTTTGTCCCTGCCGTGTTCGTGACTGGACCATACATTCTCTGAACCTATGCTTTTTGGCATACAGGTTGCGTGAATGTGGGGGCTGGTGTGATCGTCTCTCTGTCAGACGAACCCGACGCCCTTCTGATCGCGACCACCTTGAACCTCTCGGTTCGAGATGCCGGTCCTGACGGCACAGGCGGGGCATTTATCCCGCGGGCCTGCGTACATGCAGGTCCGCGCGGCACATACGCGAAGCGTCTCTCATCCCTTTCTCCCGGACTTGCGGCAACGGCATCATCGTCGTGGCCCTGTCATGCCCTGTGCCTTGAATACGGACATACGCCGGCGTACGCGATCGGCGGCACGCGCCGATCCGTCGCCGCGTTGCGATCGCGATCGTTTCGATGTCTTTCATTGGCTATCGCTGTCTTGCGGCATGGCCTAAACTTTCGGCGATCTTTCGTGGAACTGAAGCGGGGCTTTGCCCGCGCGGATTCTTCATCATCATCTCCACCGATTCAGAGGCCGTCCAAACATGCCTGAACGTTCGCCGCTTTTACCTTTTGGCCGTCTTTGGGTGCGTAGCGCCCTGATCCTGGCCACCCTCTGCACCAGTCCCGTCATCATGGCCCAGGGCACGGACGCCTCGCAATCGGATGCCGCCGCGCCCGCTCATTCCGAAGACGGCAAACACGATGCCGGGCCGCTATTGACGTTGCAGGCCGCCGCCTCGGAAGAGGTCAGGCAGGATACCGTCCAGATCACGGTAAGCGCCCAGGTGGAAGCCGCCGACCAGGCCGCCGTTGGCAGAAAATTAAACACTTTGCTGGACGACCTGATGAAAACCGCCAAGGCCGGCAGCGAGGTTACCGCGCGTACCGGCGGCTACCGCGTGTGGCCCAACACTAATAGCAAGGGCAAGCCGGTCAGCTGGCAGGGCGAAGGTTCCATCATTCTTGAGTCGACCAACTTCGACGCGGCCTCGGCGCTGGCAACCAAAATGGGCGACAGGAGTGCCATTTCCAATATCAGTTTTACCCTGTCACGCAAAGCCCGTGAGACCGCTGAGCGCAAGCTGCTGAACCAGGCCGCCCAGGCATTCCGCGAGCGCGCGCTGGCGGCCGCATCCGCATTCGGCTTCAGCGGATATCGGCTCAAGAAGATCCAGTTGGGCGGCGTGGGCGCTATTGCGCCACGTGCTTATATGGCGATGGCCAAGGGGGCGCCCGCGCCGGCTGCCGACGTTCCCTTGCAAGCCGATATGGTGACCGTCAGCGTGGATATCAGCGGGACGATCGTTTTGCAGTAAGGGCGAATAGCAGCACGCCCACCACGACCATGGGAATCGACAGCCATTGGCCCATGCTGAGTCCGCCGGCCAGCAGGCCCAGGAAGTTGTCGGGTTCCCGCGTGAACTCCACCAGGAAACGGAACGTTCCGTAGCCGATCAGGAATAGCGCGCTGACCTGTCCCGTGGGGCGGGGCTTGCGCGCGAACCACCACATGATGATGAACAGGGTAATGCCCTCCAGTCCCAGCTCATAGAGCTGCGACGGATGGCGGGGAATCCCGTCGCCGCTCTGTGGGAACACCATGGCCCAAGGCACGGTCGTCGGACGGCCCCACAGTTCGCCGTTGATGAAATTGCCCAGGCGGCCCATCGCCAACGCCAGCGGAATCAGCGGTGCGATGAAATCGCTGACAGTAAAGAAGGAAACATGCCGCTTGCGCGCGAAGTACAGCATCACCAGGATGACGCCCAGCAACCCGCCGTGGAAGGACATGCCGCCCTGCCAAAGATACAAAATTTCCAGCGGGTGCGAAAAGTAATACCCGGGTTTGTAGAACAGCACGTAACCCAGCCGCCCGCCCGCTACCACGCCGATCACGCTATAGAAGATCAGGTCTTCCAGATCGCGCGCCGTGAAGCCGCCGGCTACCTTGCCGTGCGAGATGCGCCAGCGGCCCAGCAGATAGACCAATCCGAAGCCTACCAGGTACATGAGTCCATACCAATGTACGGCGAGCGGTCCGATGCGGATGGCGATGGGATCGAATTCGGGGTAGCGCAGCATGGTTCGATGTATAAAACGAGGTGGCCCCGATCATAACCGGCCCGGGGTGGGCCGCAGTGCCGGCACGCATGCCGGCAAGGAGACAGATCATGGCAGCGAACGAACGTTCCCGGCATATTACGCAAGGTGTCGCGCGCGCGCCGAATCGCGCCATGTATTACGCCTTGGGATATCGCGAAAGCGACTTCGACAATCCAATGATAGGCGTGGCCAACGGGCATTCCACGATCACGCCGTGCAATAGCGGGCTGCAGCGCCTGGCCGATGCCGCCGTGGGCGCCATACGGCAGGCAGGCGCGAATCCACAGATATTCGGCACGCCTACGATTTCCGATGGAATGTCCATGGGTACCGAGGGTATGAAGTACTCGCTGGTATCGCGCGAGGTCATTGCCGACTGCATCGAGACGGCTGTACAGGGCCAGTGGATGGATGGCGTCGTTGTCATCGGGGGCTGCGACAAGAACATGCCGGGCGGAATGATCGCCATGGCGCGCATGAATGTCCCCGCCATCTATGTTTACGGCGGCACGATCAAGCCCGGACACTACAAGGGCCAGGATCTGACCATCGTGTCGGTGTTCGAGGCCGTGGGCGAGTACACCATGGGGCGCATGGACGAAACGGACTTCAAGCAGATCGAAAAGTGTTCGGTGCCCGGTTCAGGCTCCTGCGGCGGGATGTACACGGCCAATACGATGAGCGCCTCGTTCGAGGCGATGGGACTGAGCTTGCCGTATTCCAGCACCATGTCGAACGAGGATCAGGAAAAGACGGTATCGGCCGCCGAATCGGCGCGGGTGCTGGTCGAAGCGGTACGCCGGCAGATCCGACCCAGGGATTTGATCACCCGCCATTCCATCGAAAACGCGGTGTCCGTGATCATGGCCACGGGTGGATCGACCAATGCCGTACTGCATTTCCTCGCCATCGCGCACGCGGCCGAAGTGGAGTGGACCATTGACGATTTCGAACGCATGCGCCAGCGGGTGCCGGTCATCTGCGACCTGAAGCCCTCCGGCCGCTATGTCGCGACCGACCTGCATCGCGCCGGCGGCATCCCTCAGGTAATGAAACTGCTGTTGAACGCGGGGTTGTTGCATGGCGACTGTCCCACCATCACGGGAAGAACCATCGCCGACACGCTGCGCGATATTCCCGATATGCCGCCCGCGGGACAGGACGTCATTCGGCCCATCGACAAGGCTCTGTA